>JAEMQF010000080.1 GCA_022758925.1 Burkholderiales bacterium
AGAGCGTCGCCGAGCGCCCTGCTCGGCGGGTGGGCAGTTTTGTATCGCAGTGTTGCATGCCAGCGGTGTGCAAGCTGGCGATGCAATTCAGCCCTCACCCGCAATCAACGGGCAAGCGCTCGGTGCGTTAAATGCAGGCCATGGCCAGAAGCAATCGAGTGGCCTTGTGCGTGCCCTGCAAGACGGGGGCCCGCGACCTGGTTTTCATTGGAGGTTCAGCATGAAACGTTCTCTCAAGATCAGCGCCGGAGTTGTCGCAACGCTGGGCCTGGGCCTGGCCGTCGCTGCGGCGTTGGGTCAGCCCTTTGGCATGGGCCACGGCCCGATGCACCGCATGGATCACGCTGCTGCGATGGGTGGCGCGGGCCCCATGGCCGGGCCGACGGCGATGTTGACCCGGCAGGATGCGGGTTCGGCAGCCGACATGGGCCTGGTCCTCGATCTGCTGTTCAACAACACCAAGATCAATCGTTCAGTCACGAAGCTGCCCGACGGCATCCGTACCGTCACCGAATCCGATGACCCCCAGGTCGCGCAGGCGCTCAAGGCCCACGTGGCCAGCATGTCGCAGCGGCTGCAGGATGGGCGTGAGTTCAATCTCTTCAGCAGCACCTTGCCGATCCTGTTCGAGAACCGGGACCGGATCATCTCGAAGGTCGAGGCGACCGAGAAGGGCATGGAGGTCACCCGCACCTCGACCGACGCCAAGGTGGTGGCGGCCCTGCAGGGGCATGCTGGCGAGGTGACCGAACTCGTACAGGACGGTATGCTCGCGATGCGCCGCGGCATGATGACCCGCATGGCCATGGGGCCGCGCGGCCAGGGCTCGGCCATGATGGGCATGGGGCCCGGCATGGGCCAAGGCAAGCCGGCGCCTGCAGCGTCAGATCACATGCATTGACCGACAGCGCCGTCCCCGGTACCGAACTCGGCACCGGGGTTGGGTGTTTCGCATCGCCCTGAACAACGAGACAGAACCAGCCATGTCCAAGCTTTTCACCTTCGGCGAGCGCATCGAAGGATATGCCGTCCCGGTGCTGAACGAACGCGCCGTGCGTGCCGCTGCCGGCATCGTGTTCTTCTTCGCCATCGTCTCATTCATGAACGCCTGGCTCACCGGCAACTTCCAGCCCACAAGGGTGTTCGTGGTGGCCTTCCTGATCGACTTCACGATCCGGATCTTCATCAACCCGCGTTATGCACCCAGCCTGGTCCTCGGGCAGTGGTTCGTGCGCAAGCAGCAGCCCGAATACGTGGGTGCGCCGCAGAAGCGATTTGCCTGGGCCATCGGCTTCGTGCTGGCGCTGACGATGCTGGTCCTGGTGGTGATCAACAACCTGATCGGTCCGATCAACCTGATCGTCTGCGCCACCTGCCTGCTGCTGCTGTTCTTCGAGTCCGCCTTTGGCATCTGCATCGGCTGCAAGGTCTACAACCTGTTCAACAGGGAGCAGGCGCAGCTCTGCCCCGGCGGCGTGTGCGAGGTCAGCGTTGCGCCAGGGTCCGCAGTCGACTGGGCCCAAGGCCTCGTGCTGGTGGCGTTTGCCGGGGTAGTCGGCGCCACGGCCTTCTGGTTCACCGGCAACGACCCGCAAGCCGCCTCGCTTCAGGCCAGCGCCACCCCATCGCCGCAGGCAGCCGTCGACCCGGCCGAGGCCGAACGCTGCAAGGTGCCCGCCTTCGCCAAGGCCATCGGCCACGAAGAGAAGTGGAAGCTGCACAACAACTGCAAATGACGCGATGCAAAACCACACGCTGAAGCCTGCACGCCGCCACTGGCTGGCCGCTGCCGCCGCGCCCGCCCTGATGCTGACGCTGGGCACAGCCCAGGCTGCGCCCCCGGTCGTCGAGGCCATCGCCGATGCGCATCCACCGGTTGAACTGATTCGGCCCTCAAGCCGCTGCGCGACCGGCTTGCGCAGCAAGGCCGCAAACTGCGCTTGCTCGAAATCGACATGGACTCGCCGGCCGGCGAAGCGCGCCTGAAGATGACGACGGAGCTTGCGCTGAAGGCTTGATGACATGGCTGACGCCTTTGGCCCAGCAAGCATGCCCGTGGACGCGCTGGTTGCCGACGGCCTGACGCGCTGCTTCGGCGAGCGCATGGCGGTCGACCATGTGAACTTCAGCGTCGGCCGCGGCGAGGTATTCGGATTCCTCGGTCCGAATGGTGCGGGCAAGAGCACGACGGCGCGCATGCTCACCGGCTTCCTCGCGCCCACTGCAGGACGTGCCGTCGTCGCCGGCTTCGATGTCGCCAAATCCCCCGGCGCAGCGCGTCGTCATATCGGCGTGGTGCCCGAGGAGGCCAACGTCTACGCCGACCTCACGGTGCGCCAGAACGTGCTGTTGATGGCCGAACTGCACGGCGTGACCAAAGCCCAGCGCGAGCTGCGCTGCACAGAGCTGCTGCAGACCTTCGACCTCACGGCGCGCGCCACTCAAAAGGGCCGTGAGCTGTCCAAGGGTCTGCGCCAGCGGCTGATGCTGTGCATGGCGCTGGTCGGTTCGCCGCAGATCCTGTTCCTGGATGAACCGCCCTCGGGACTCGATGTGGCCAGTACAAGAATGATTCACGAGGTCATCTCCCGCATGAACCGCGAGCAAGGCATGACGGTGTTCCTGACCACGCACAACATGGAGGAGGCCGACCAGCTCTGCCATCGCGTCGCCATCATCGATCGCGGACGGCTGGCGGCCATCGACACACCGTTGGCGCTGCGCGGCCGGGTCGATTCCCGGCGCTCGGTGGTCGTGAAGTTCTCCGGGCCCGGCGTTGGCCCGGCAGACGTGCTGCCGCGGCCCGACATGGAGATCGAAACCCTGGTCGATGGCTGGCGCGTGTTCAGCCCCGAACCCGGCCCGCTGGCGCAACACATCGCCGCGCGAACCGCCGCGCTGGGCCTGCGCATCGAGAGCCTGAATACTGTGTCGCCCACGCTTGAAGAAGTGTTCGTGTCGATCACCGGCGGCGCCCATGGCCACGCATGACGCCGCTCGCGACGCCGCAGGCGAGGGCGGGACGGCCGAGTTCCTGCGCCAGGTGCGTTGCGCCTGGGTGATCGCGAAGAAGAATGCCCGCGTCTATTACCTGAAGGGGCCGGTGGTCACCTTCGGCATCGTGTTCCCGCTGTTCTTCTACCTTTCGTTCGCGGCCGGACACAACGCACCGGTCGAGCTCATGGTGCCGGGCATCGCGGCAATGGCGCTGTTCTTCACTGCCTCGGCGGTGGGTCCGCTGGTGACACCCTGGGAACGGCAGGCGCGGACCTTCGAGCGCCTGATCACGTCGCCGGCGTCGCTGTCGGCCATCCTGGCCGGGGACGTGGGTGCCGGCGCGGCCTTCGGTGCCGCGCTCGCCCTGCTGCCGCTGGCCGCTGCGTTGGCGCTGACCGCGGCGCAGGTCAGTGCGCCGCTGCCGCTGCTGGCCGGCTGGCTGCTGGGATCCATCGCGTTCTCGTCGCTCGGCGTGTTGATGGCAGCGCCGGCGACCGACACCCCCTCCCAGGTCATGATGTTGTCGAACCTGGTGCGTCTTCCCTTGATCTTCGTCAGTGGCGTCTTCGTGCCGCATGCGCAAATGCCCGAGTGGGGGCAGTGGCTGTCCCCGCTGTCGCCTTTGTCCTATTGCGCCGACCTGATCCGCGTCGGATTCGGCGGTAGCGCGTACTTTTCCGTGGCGCTGGATGTGCTGGCGCTGGCTGGCTTCAGCGCTGCATTCCTGGTCGCGGCGCACTTCTTCCACCGCCGCACGCGCGACCATGCAACGTGAGCGCGGCTCGATTCAAGGAGGTCAGATGAGTCTGGTCAAAGCCCTGGGTCTGTCCAAGACCTATCGTGCCGGCGATGTGGAAGTGCAGGCGGTCAAGAGCGCTGACTTCGTCATCGAGCCGGCATCTTTCGTCGCATTCGTCGGCCCGTCCGGCAGCGGCAAGAGCACGCTGCTGAACATGATCGGCTGCCTCGACCATCCGACGAGCGGCACGCTCACGGTGCTCGACACCGACATTTCCACGCTCGACCGGCGCGCCTCTGCCCACTTCCGCGGCCGCAACATCGGTTTCATCTTCCAGGACTTCAACCTGGTGCCGGTGCTCACCGCCTACGAGAACATCGAGTACCCGCTGATCATGGTGCAGCAGTG
>JAEMQF010000010.1 GCA_022758925.1 Burkholderiales bacterium
ATCCGAATCCGTGCCGATGTTGAACGCAAGCGCATCGCGCATCTGCCGGCGCTCGCGCGCACGAACTCGGCGTGGCGCACCGGCCTGTATTCGAGCGCAGCGAACCTGGCCACGCATGAGCGCCTGCGTGCAGCAGCGAACAGCGTGCTGGAAGGAGGTTTTCACGCGATCCTCGACGCAACCTTCCTCGAGCGCGACGCACGTGACCAGGCGCGCGCCCTTGCGCACCAGCTCGGCGCGCGCTTCGTCATTCTCGATTTCCGTGCCGACGAAGCCACGCTGCGCCGGCGCATTCTGGCGCGCAGTGAACGCGGCGACGATGCATCGGAAGCGGGCTTGGCGGTGCTCGAGAATCAGTTTGGAAACGACGTGCCGCTGGCTGTGGACGAGCGCCCAGAGACGATCGAGATCGATGCCGAGCAGCCCTGGAGCCGGGAGCGCATCGCTGCCGCCGGGCAGGCGATCTGCGCCGGTGACTGCGGTGCCGGGAACGCCGGCACCGCAGCATCGTTCACTTCAGGCCCGTAACCAGTTTGCGCATTTCACTCACCGAAAAGCCGCGCAGTGTCTGGGTTCGAATGTTGCCCATCGCGGCCATCTTCATGTTCAAGGTCATCATCGCGTCTTCGGGGCCTTCCGCGACGACCACGATGTCATAGGCGCCAGTGGTCCAGTGCACACTCTTGATCGTCACGCCGGCGCCCTCGGCCAAGGCCTTGAAGGCCTCGAATCGCTCCGGTGAGTCTTTGATGGTGCGAGCACCCTGGTCGGTGAAGTTCGCCAATGTGATGTAGGCAGGCATAACCGTTCTCCTGAATCTCCGTTGGGAGTCAATGCAACGACGGTCGCTGTATTGCCGCATCGGAGCCGGGCAAGGCCGCCATTGCCGCGGTGCCGAATTCCGAACCCGATGAACCTGGAACCATACTCGCGCGTGGCGGAAATATCAAGGCGCGATCGGCCCCTGGCCGTTGCGCCGTGGCCTGGCTCCAGCCCTGGCGTTCAGCAGATCGCGCAGCTCGCGATAGCGCTCATGCGGTTTGTCACCGAACAGCGGGGCCGGGCACGATCACGTTGGCAATCGTCGTCCAGTCCTGGGGTGTCAGCGCCTGCGCGGTGCGTGGCAAGACCTTGCGCTCCTGGCCGGCGAGGGGGTGCCGGTAGCAGGTCAGGAACACGGCGGCCGCGGCCTCCAGGCCGGCGCGCGGCATCACGGTAGCGGCAATCACTTGCTCCCGGCGCGAAGCTCGGCAGGCCACCGCGCGATCAGGTCGTTCACGATGAAACCTCCGGATGGGGGCGTCGCTTGCAACGCGCGGCGATTCCGCGCGCGTGCCGCTTGATCGCGCGCAAACGACGGCGCTCAGGTGAGGGCCGGAAATGCCAAGCCTGCCGCGCGGGCGGTCGCACAATGAGCCACTCACCTGGAGAAGGCAATTGCAGCCACTGGCCAAGCCGGAGCAGGGGCGCGATCGACTCGCGGCGCTGGCGCAGTATCGCAAACGCGCCGGCTCCTACGACCTGGAGTTGGCGCCGTTCGAATGGCTCCGACGCCGTGCGATCGCGCGCCTCGAGTTGCGGCGCGGTGACGTCGTGCTGGATCTGGGATGTGGCACAGGGCTGAGCCTGGAGCAGCTGCGACAGGGGGTCGGCGCCAGAGGCAGGATCATCGGCGTCGAGCAGTGCCCCGAAATGCTCGCGCAGGCGCATCAAAGAGTGGTGCGCAATCACTGGCGCAACGTGACGCTGTTGTGTGCTCCGGCCGAGGCTGCCGAACTGCCGGGCTTGGCGAATGCGGCGTTGTTCCTTTTCACGCACGACATCCTGCGCCGCTCGCAGGCTCTGGACAATGTAGTGCGACACCTCGAGCCCGGCGCGCGCGTGGTTGCGGCCGGCTTGAAGTGGGCCGGGCTCTGGGCCCTGCCTGTGAATCTGTTCGTGTGGGGTGCGGCGCGCTATTCGGTGAGCTCGCTCGAGGGCCTGCAGCGGCCCTGGGACCGGCTTGCCGCGCGCTGCGGGCGGCTCGATGTCGAGAACTTGCTGCTGGGCGGTCTGTACATCGCCAGCGGAAGGCTCAGGCACATTGAACCTGGAAACCGCAGTTGACCGCTTCCCTGCGCTGGCGACACCGGATGCACACCGAGATGTGCACTCACGACCAGCGGCACCATTGGGGTGAGAGCGCTACGCGCCCGATTGAGCCGCGCTGCGGCGCGCTGGCCGCGTTGCTCCACCTTGCAGGCCGCGCCAAGCCGGGGGCTTGGCCCTTCGCCAGGCACAGCCAGTCCACAGGACTGTCTGTGTCCGGGCTCAGCCTCGCGGGCATGAGCCCGCAGCGTCGTCGCGCCTTGCCAGCGCACCGCATCACGGCCCACTCGGGCGCGTCCAACTGCGGTTTCTAGGTTCAAAAGAGCGGAAAGCGACCTTGCCGCGAGATCAATGCCGAAGATTTCGAATCCATTGCGCTGAGAAACACCGAATTCAATGCATTCACCGATAGGCACTACTGGAGGTCAATTGAGCAGACCTTCCTTAACCGTTCGGCACGTTCCGAGTTTCGATGCCCAAGCTCTTCGACGATCGCCTGAAGTTGTAGGCCGTTCGGTTGGCCACTTGCCATGTGCTCCAGTTCTTCAATGCTGGCTCGGAAGTAAGTGCGACTCATACCGCCTGAAGTGCCTGAAGGTGCGCGAAGGCGACACAGGGCACCGGCAAGCGCACGAGGTCGATGTGGGCCTGGCGCAAGCCACCCAGAGCCACCAGGGCGGTGCGGTTGGGCAACAGGAACTGAACTTGGTCGGTCATCGGCAGCGGTACGGCTCCGGTAAGGCGCGTTGTTGATCTCGATCACCGACTCACGCCGACGACAACCGAGCGTCGTACAGCCACTTGCGAACCTTCGCGGCTCGAACGGCGCCAATCTCGGAGTGCGCTGGGTTGATCAAGACGTTGAACTCCTCGGGCACGATGACCGAAGGCACCCGTGCGAGTAGCGTCGCCTTCGAAGCAATCCAGCGGGCGCCCCAATCCAGCGATGCGGCTCCAGCGGGCTCGGCGTCCCAGCCAATCAGCTTTGCCGGTGCGACGGTCGCGGCTGCCTTCCACGCGCTGCTCGGCACGTCGATGCGCACGAGGTAGCGATTCAGCGGCAAAGGCGTGCTTGCCAGGTGAACAACGGTCTCCAAGCACGCAAGCGAGCGCGAGGTCGATGAATAGACCACGGGCGTGCCCACGCGATTCCAACGGCCTCCGGCACGTTCGGCGCCAATGCCTGAAAGATCGTGAGCCTCGTAGTCCGATGTGTCGGCAGCAATGCGCCACAGCGTCACCTGTGCACTCAAGCGTAGGTCCCGGCCTGCATTTGGGCGATCAGGCCCGCCACCAGTGCCCGACCATCGGACGTATCCATGAACTCGCCGGGCTCCTTGCCGCCAAGCGCCTTGTTTGGCTGCTGAAGCCACTGGGCAGTCCACAACGCAGCGTTGAAGCCGACCGGATCGCCGGACTCCGCGACAACCTTTTCCACCTGGCCGACCAAGCGAACGATGCCCAAGGCACGCTCGCTCTCATCCTGGTTGAGCAACTCTCCCGCCTGCACCTTGCGGTTCGCGGTGGCTCGCGCAATGCCGAGCCATCCGTACAGGCGCTCGCGGCTCACCTGCATATCCTCGGCCAGCGTCGTCAACAGCTTCGCCGGCAGCCCGGCCTTGACGATGCCGATCCGGTCCAAGTGACCTACGTCGTACAGGGTCGCGTAGGCTCGATCCTTCTTGCCCGTCAGCACCCGCTGCAACGCAGGACGCCAAGCGCCTTCGATAGGTCGAGTTTGAGTAAGCATAGGTCGCTCCGCCAGAAAGAGCCTTTAGCGTAACTCATTTGAGCGACAGGAGCAAGTGGCGGCGTCATCAGTGGCGGCGTCATCGGCATAGCGGTACGCTCGCCGCCGGCTGTGGACAATATCACGTGTCCATCGGCACAGCGGTACATCGCCAAAGCCACCCGCTCGGGCCATGCGCCGTTTCGCATGCCAAACGGCAGCATCATTGCCCGCGCGTCGCTCTCCGCCTCGGCACAGCCGCCACCAGGTATCAAGGACTTACGGGCTTGTTCCTGGCTCCCCGACCTGGGCTCGAACCAGGGACCTACGGATTAACAGTCCGGCGCTCTGAGGAAATTCAAACGCCTTTCTTCTCGACCATGACCCCCTGGTACGGCACTCAGCAGGCTTGACGCTGCTGTTGGATTGCGCTGCGACCCGGTGAGTGTCGACGGCGACCCGATGAGTGTCAACGGCACCGCCGAACTTCGTCTCGCTGCACACCGTGGGCCTGGAGGTGCGGAGCCACTTGCTCTGCATCCTCGACGTCGAAGGCACGCCGATCATGCGCACCTGGAACATCGTGCGCCTGCAATCGAAGCTGCTCTCTCCGGCCGCGGAGGCGTTCCGCTACTTCATCATCGAGCGCGGCGAAGCGCACTTGCTGGAGCACGATCGGGCGCTGCTGCAAGCGCCGGCGCAGGCGCCGCGTCGCGCTGAATGAAGCATCACGAATGGAATAATGCTCCAAGGCTGCCCGCGACACACCTCCCATGAACCTGCATCAGTTCCGCTTTGTCCAGGAGGCGGCCCGGCGCAACCTCAATCTCACCGAAACCGCGAAGGCGCTGTTCACGTCGCAGCCGGGTGTGTCCAAGGCGATCCTCGAATTCGAACGCGAGCTCGGCGTCGACGTCTTCGTGCGCCACGGCAAGCGGCTGAAACAGGTGACTGAACCAGGACAGCAGGCGCTGAAGGCGATCGACATCATCTTGCGGGAGGTGGGCAACCTCAAGCGCATCGGGCAGGAGTTTTCGCAGCAGGACAGCGGCACGCTGTCGATCGCCACCACGCACGGCCAGGCGCGCTACTTCCTGCCCGGGCCGGTGGCAAAGCTGCGCCAGTGCTTTCCCGGCGTCAACATCGTCTTGCACCAGGGTGCGCCGCGTGACGTGGCACGCATGGTGATCGAAGAAGTCGCCGACCTCGGCCTGGCGACCGAGGCGCTGGAGGACACCGAGCAAATCGTGAGCCTGCCCTGCTACGACTGGCAGCATGCGCTGGTGATGCCGGCCGGCCACGCCTTGGCGGCGCTGGAGCGCGTGACCCTGGAAGACCTGGCGGCGTTTCCCCTGGTGTCGTACCACCCTTCATTCAGCGGCCGCACAAGACTCGATCAAGCCTTCGCCGCGAGAGGCTTGAGGCCCAACATCGTGCTCGAGGCGATCGACGCCGACGTCATCAAGACCTATGTTCGGATCGGTCTTGGCGTTGGCATCGTCGCCGAAATGGCGGTGCGCGACGAGCCCCCGGCCGAGCTGGTGTCGCGCCCGCTCGGTCACCTGTTCGGTCGCAACATCACGCGCATCGCCTTCAGGCGCGGCGCTTACCTGCGAAACTACGTCTACGCCTTCGCCGCAATGCTCTCGGACCGGCTGAGCCGCCCGCTCCTGGAACGGGCCATCGCCGGCGAAGGCCAAGACTTCCAACTCTGACCTCAGCGCCATGCACCGCGAGCCGATCCCGATTCCGATAGCGATCCCGAACCGCACCCCGTTCGTCCCAAGCCGCCTGCCCCAGGTGGGCACGACGATCTTCAGCGTGATGTCGGCGCTGGCGCTGGAACGCGGCGCCGTGAACCTGGGCCAGGGTTTCCCGGATTTTGATTGCGACCCTGCGCTTCTCGACGCTGTGAACGACGCGATGCGTGCCGGCCTGAACCAGTACCCGCCGATGGCCGGCGTGCCCGCGCTGCGCGAAGCCGTGGCACAGAAGATCGAGGCGCTGTACGGCCACTGCTACGACGCCGCAACGGAAATCACGATCACCGCCGGCGCGACCCAGGCGATCCTGACGGCGATCCTGGCGATCGTGCATCCGGGCGACGAAGTGATCGTGCTCGACCCCTGCTACGACAGCTACGAGCCCAACATCCTGCTCGCCGGCGGCGTGCCGGTGCACGTGCCGCTGACGCCGGGAAGGTTTGGCCCCGACTTCGCGCGCATCGCGGCGGCGATCACGCCGCGCACGCGGGCATTGATCGTGAACACGCCGCACAACCCGAGCGCCACGGTCTGGTCGGAATCCGACATGCGACGCCTCGCGGCGCTGCTGCGTCCGACCGACATCGTGCTCATCGCCGACGAGGTCTACGAGCACATGGTGTTCGATGGTGCCTTGCACCACAGCGTGGCGCGATTCTCCGAACTCGCAGCGCGCGCGTTCCTGATCTCGAGCTTCGGCAAGACGTATCACGTGACCGGCTGGAAGATCGCCTACGCCGCCGCGCCCGCGGCGCTGATGGCGGAGTTTCGCAAAGTGCACCAGTTCAACGTGTTCACCGTGAACACGCCGATGCAGCACGGCCTGGCGCGCTTCATGGCGCAGCCTGCGCATCACCTGGGTCTGGCAGCGTTTTACCAGCGAAAACGCGACCTGTTCCGCGCCGGCCTGGCGAACACACGCCTGCGGCTTCTGCCGAGCCAGGGCAGCTACTTCCAGTGCGTCGACTACTCCGCGGTCAGCGACCTGACCGAAGAAGCGTTTTGCCGCTGGCTGACGACCGAGATCGGCGTCGCCGCGATTCCGTTGTCGGCGTTTTACCCCGGCGGTTTCGAACAGAAGCTCGCGCGCTTCTGTTTCGCCAAGAAGGACGCGACGCTGCACCAGGCGCTCGAGCGCCTGGCGAAGTTGTAGCGCTGGAGCGCCTGGCGAAGTTGTAGCGCTGGAGCGCCTGGCTCACCGCCGATAGCCGGCATCGCTGCGATCGAGGCGGCGCAGCAGCCCTGGCCAGGTCAGCGCGCCGCCGCCGGCACCCAGCGTCACCAGGCGCGCCTGTTCCGTCGCGGTTTCGATGATGCGCGGGTCGATTCGAATCAGCCCACCGCCACCGGCCTGCGCGCGGACCTGGATGGTGCAGACGGTCTCGAACAAGTAC
>JAEMQF010000178.1 GCA_022758925.1 Burkholderiales bacterium
ACCGCTGTGCCCTGCAACGATGGGGGGCGACCGCGAATGGTGCCTGCGCCCGGGGGCACCACCACCGCCCTGATGCATCCGGGGATGACGTGCCACGCCTTCGCATGGCACGCGGGTGCCGGGGGCAGGTGGCTTGGGGCACGGGCGCAGGCTCCATTCGCGGTGGCCGCGACCATCGCACGAACAGACGGTGTTGATGGCGCGACACCTGCGAACCGAACACGGTGCCCGGCGAGCCTGGGCCGGAGAACGTGCCCCAAGCCACCTGCCCTGCTCCACCCTCGCACGCGTGCCGCTGCGAACATCAGCAAGCGGCCGACTGCCAACCGGCTTTCCAATACACGCTCACGAAAGCGCTCCATTGCCAGGCCGTTCGCGCGCCGGGGAAAGCCCCTCGCGAGCGCTGTTCCGGCGCCCGGCCGCGAAACGCTGCCTGCGCCAGGGCCAGGAGGTCCGCACCCCGAGAATGGCCGATGAAGCGCGCAAAGTCCGGTTCGGCCAGAGCGCGCGAACCAAGCGCGAAAGCCGAACCCGGAGCACACCATGATCGAGTTCTTCTTCGACTGCTCGAGTCCCTGGACCTACCTCGCATTCCACAACATCCAACCGCTCGCGGCAGAACTCGGCGTGCCCATTCGCTGGCGCCCGGTGCTGGTGGGCGGCATCTTCAACGCGGTCAACCCCAGCGTCTACGCGATGCGCGAGAACCCGGTGCCGCCCAAGCGCGACTACATGCTCAAGGACTTGCAGGACTGGGCGCGCGAAGCGGATCTGCGCATCGTGTTCCCGCCGCGCGTGTTTCCGGTGAACAGCGTGAAGGCGATGCGCGCCTGCATCGTGCTCGACCCACAGGGCAAGCTGGTTCCGTTTGCCACCGAAGTCTTCGAAGCCTACTTCGGCCGCGACGAGGACATTTCGCAAGACGCCGTTCTGGGGCAGATTTGCGCAAGAGCGAATGTCGACGCGGCGGCGCTGTTCGCTGCGATCGGGCAGAGCGCGGTCAAGGAGCAACTCAAGGCCAACACCGACGAAGTGATGCGCCGCGGCGGCTTTGGCTCGCCGACGATCTTCGTCAACGGCGACGACATGTATTTCGGCAATGACCGACTGCCGTTGGTGCGTGCGGCCTTGCAGCGAGCGCTTGCGCGGTAAGGTGCGCGGGCAGACCGGGCGGGCACCGCCTGGATATCGTGTAGTCTTGGTCATCACTCCTGGAGTTCGAATGGCCATCAAGGCACAGAAGAATCGCGCCAAGCTGCATCGCCTGCGCGACAACGTGCAGCGCGCAAAACGCGCCGTGAAGCTGGCGATGCCCGGCGCTGCCGAGCGCCTCAAGCTGCATCTGGCGCGCAGGCTCGCCTACGCCGAGACACGCAAGACGTAATTCGCCGCGCAGCGCGAATCGTCACGCCGCCGGACGGCGTTTGAAGAAGCGCAGCAGCTGCTCGCGCGGCGCGCGCAGCGGCGCGCCATGCGCAGCCAAGGTTCGGTCCAGAGCAGTTCCGGTGTCGTCGGCCAACGCGGCGGCGCGCGCCTGGCGAATCGACTCGGCGCGCGCGGCCGCCGGCGCAGCCGTGAACGCCAGGTGGTCGATGATGTGCAGCAGGTTTTCCTTGCCACGTTGATTCGTGCTGCCGTAACCCTTGATGAGCCGGCCGCACGCAGCAAGCTCGCGACCCAGCCCCCAGTCCTCACGCGCACCGCGCTCTACGGCGCCGAGCCAGGTTTCGATCAAGGCCTGTTCGATTGCAAACCGCTGGCCACGCCGACGCTGGCCTTTCAGACCGGCAAGCAACTTCAGCGCGAGAGCACCGGCCACGGTGTGGGCCCCGACGCGCAGCGGCAGCGCCCAGGGCTCGAGCCCGCGCGCGATGCGCCTGCGGTCCCAGGCTTGCAGGCGCAGCGCCAGGCTTGCCGGCAGCAGCGCCGCAAATTCGGCGACTCCGGGCTTGAAGTGATCGAAGACCTTGACGATTTCGTCGTCACGCGCAGCGACTTCGCGCCGCACTCGCGCCATGCGGCTGGCGCTGAGCTTGAGCCGCGCAACCTGCACGATGTCGTCGAACATCATCCACAGCGCCAGCCAGCGGGTCACCTCCTGCACGATGTCGCCTGCTGGCGTGCCCTGGGCTTGCGCGCCGCGCTCGGCCGCGGCAATGCGATCGAGGCGCGCCTCGTACAGCGCGGCATAGGCAGCGTCCTGGTAGTGGCGCAGTCGCGGCACCGCGATCGCGCGCAAGTCGCGCGGCGCAAGCGCGGCGTCGACCAAAGCCTGCTGCGCGTGGCGCTGCGCCACGGCATCGAAGCCGAGCGCAAAGCCGCGCAGACTGGAGTCAACGCCTTTGCCGCCGGCTGCAATGGCGTGTTCGAAGATCGATCGCGCAAAGGGCAGCACATCGCTCGCTGCGATCGCGCCCAACAGCACGGCGCTGATGGCCGAGCCCGATTCGCGCGCGAGCGCTGTCATGTCGAGCAACTCGACACCCCGCGCGTGGCGTTGCAGCGTCGCGAGCAGCGCGGCGGCATCAGCCCGGCCGTCGCCCATTTGCATCTTTTCGGCGACGGTGAGCGCGCGCGCGGTTGAGCTGACGATCAGCGTGCGCGTGGCGTCGGCCATGCCGGCGCCGACCTGGCGCACCGTTTCGAGCAACTCCGACGAGACGAGCAGGTCGATGCCGCCGGGAACGGGGTTCAGGCTGAACACCGGCCTGCGGCCGGCGAGCTGCGCGTCGGGCTCGGGATGGACTTCGATGTAATAGGTGGTCGCGCCGGTGCGTTGCGCGACACCGGGTATCGACGTGCTTTGCGCGCTGTGGCCGGCGAGCGTGGCCGCTTCGTAGAGCCATTCGCTGAGCACCCCACCGCCTTCGCCGCCCAGCGCGCTCACGAGCAGCGTGATCGGTTGGGTGATGGGTAGGGTGCTGGCTCGGTGCATGGCGAAGCTCACGCGCGCGCCGGGCGCAACGCCGCGGTCAGCGTGGCACGAAATCGCGCCAACAGCGACTCGAACCACGACCCATTGCGCACCACCTCGGCGCGATAAAAACTCGGGCACAGCGTGGCGGCATGCGCGTTCGCGCCACACAGGCCGCAGCCGACGCAGCCGTCGATCACGGTGGCCACCGGGTCGACGCGCAGCGGATCCGGGTTGTCCTTGAGCGTGAGCGTCGGGCAGCCCGAGAGGCGGATGCAGGCGTGGTCGCCGCTGCATACGTCTTCATCGACGCCGTACTTCACGCGCTCGACGCGCTCGCCGCGTTGCAGCCGCCCTGCGATCCAGGGCCGGATACGGCGCTGCCGCTCGAGCTGGCATTCGCCCTCGGCGATGATGACCTTCAGGCCGTTGAACGGGCTGGTGAAAGCCTCCTGCAAGGTGCGCCGCATCGCGTCGACGTCATAGCTGTGCACGCTGCGCAGCCACTGCACGCCCATGCCCTTCAAGGTGGTTTCGATGACCTGGTTCTTGTGCGTCAGGCTCTGGTGCAGCGCGCCCTCGCGCTGCGCTTCGGCCTTGGCCGGGTCGTCGGGCGTGTTCAGGATGTCCTGCGTGCCGGTGGCCGAGGTGTAGCCGTTCTTCATGATCATCAGCACCGCGTCGTCGCCGCTGAACAGGGCCGACTGCACGCCCGTGAGCAGCCCGTTGTGCCAGAAGCCGCCGTCGCCCATGATCGCCAGCGTGCGCCGCTGCAGCATCGGCGAGACCCCGGCGCGGCTTGCGAGGCTCATGCCATAGCCGAGGATCGAGTGGCCCGAGCTGAACGGCTCGAAGGTGGCGAGCGCGTGGCAGCCGATGTCGGCCGCCACGTGCACCGGGCCGACTTGCGCCTGCGCGAGTTTGAGCGCTGCGAACACCGGCCGCTCCGGGCAGCCGATGCAAAAACCCGGCGGCCGCGCGGGCAGCGCGCCGAGGCTCTTTTCGACGTCGGCGCGGCGTGCGGCATTTGCCGCGAGCCAGGCGCGCGCTGCGCTCAGATCCAGCCCCGGCAGATGCGCGTCGGCGAACGCGAGCAGGCCCTGCGCGATGACTTCAACCGTGTATTCGCCGGCGGCGGGCAGCATGTCCTTGCCGTGCACGGGGGTCTGCACATCGAGTCGGCGCAGCGCCTGCGCCAGGTCTTTCTCGATGTACTCGGGCGTGCCTTCTTCGAGCACGAGCACAGCGCGCCGGCCGGCGCAAAAACCGCTCACCTCGGCCGGCACGAGCGGGTAGGTCACGTTCAGCACCAGCAGCGGCAACCGGCTCGCACCAAACGCATCGGCCAGGCCGCACTGTTGCAAGGCGCGGATCAGCGCGTTGTACAGACCGCCCTGCACGATCAGGCCGACCTCCGGATGCAGACCGTGTTCGGCGTCGAACCTCTCGTTCAAACCTTGCGCCGAGATGTACGCCTGCGCCGCCGGAATGCGCTGCGCCACTTTCAGTTTTTCATGGGCAAACGTGACCGGAGGATGGGCCAGGCGCATGTAGTCGAACGCCGCCGGTTCCGCGATCAGCTCGCGCGTTGAAAACCTCGGTGCGACGTTGTCTTTCGCGACGAAGCGGCCGCGCACATGGCAGGCCCGGATGCGCAGCTCCATCACGGCGGGCATGTTGCTCGCTTCGCTCAACGCAAAGGCGTGTTCGACCAGGCGCACCATGTTGGGCAGGTCGGGCCGCGGGTCAAACAGCGCGAGCGTGCTCTTCAATGCATAGGCGTGGGTGCGCTCTTGGATCACGCTCGCGCCTTCGCCATAGTCTTCGCCGACGACGATCAGCGCGCCGCCGACCACGCCGGGCGAAGCGAGATTCGACAAGGCGTCGGCGGCGACGTTGGTGCCGACGATCGACTTCCACGTCACCGCGCCGCGCAGCGGGTAGTGGATCGACGCGCCGAGCATTGCCGCGGCCGATGCCTCGTTGGCGCAGGCTTCGACGTGCACGCCCAGCGTCTCGACATAGGACCTGGCCTGCACCATCACGTCGAGCAGGTGCGACACCGGTGCGCCTTGGTAGCCGCCGATGTAGGCGACACCCGACTGCAGCAGCGCCTTCGTGATCGCGAGGATGCCTTCGCCGTGAAACGTCGCGCCGCAGCCCAACTTGAGCTGCTCGATCTGGTCGGTGAACTGGACTTCCATGCTGGCGCGGATTGTGACGCGGGGGCAATCCCGTAGGGGCAAGGGCCGCGAAAGCGAGCAAGATCGCAGGCTCACGGTTCACTGCAAATATCGACCCCATGACCTGGTCCATCCTGGCACGCGATGACGACGGCCGCTTCGGCGTGGCCATCGCGAGCCGTTTTTTCGCGGTGGGTGCGCTGTGCGTGCATACGCAGCGCGCGGTAGGCGCGCTGTCGACGCAGGCCCTGATGAACCCGTTGTACGGGCCACAAGGCATGCAATGGCTCGCCGAAGGGGTGATGCCGCAAGACGTGGTGGCGCGCCTGACCAGCGCCGACGCCGGCCGTGCGCAGCGCCAGGTCCATGTCCTGGGTGCGCAGGGTGACGCCGCGGCCTACACCGGCGCCGACTGCATCGGTTGGTGCGGCCACCTCGCCGGCGCCGGTTTCAGCGTCGCCGGCAACATGCTGGCCGGCGCCTCGGTGCTCGAGGCCACTGCCGATGCGTATCGCAGCGCGGCGGGCCGGCCGCTCGCCGAACGGCTGCTCGCCGCCATGGCCGCGGGCGAAGCGCAGGGCGGCGACAAACGCGGCAAACAATCGGCGGCGCTGCGCATCCACGCCGGCGAAGACTACCCCGCGCTCGACGTTCGCGTCGACGATCACGCCGAGCCGATACAAGAACTGCACCGGCTCTACCGCAAGAGCCTGGAGCGTTTTCAGCCCTTCGTCGCGTGCCTCGCAGGACGGCTTGATGCGGTGGGCCTGACCGACCGCGTCGCGATCGAAGCGGCGGTGTCGCGCTTCCAGGCGGCGCAGGCGGCGCCGGGAAGGCTGGCGCAGTGAGCGCACTGCTCGCGGTGCGCGACCTGCACACGACGTTTGACACCGATGAGGGCGAGCTCGCCGCGGTGGACGGAGTCAGTTTCGAGATCGAGGCCGGGCAGACGCTGGCGATCGTCGGCGAGTCGGGTTGCGGCAAGAGCGTGACTGCGCTGTCGATCATGGGGCTGCTGGCCCGGCCGGCGGGGCGCGTGGCCTCAGGTTCGGTGCGCTTCGAAGGCCGCGAGTTGATCGGTCTGGCGCAGCGCGAAATGCAAGACCTGCGCGGCAACGCGATCGCGATGATCTTCCAGGAGCCGATGTCATCGCTCAACCCGGCATTCACGATCGGCAAACAGATCGTCGAGACGCTGCTGCGGCACCGGCCTCTCACGCATGCCAAGGCCGAAGCGCGAGCGCTCGATGTGTTGCGCCAGGTGCGCATGGCGGCCCCCGAGCAGCGCCTGCACGAGTACCCGCACAAACTCTCGGGCGGCATGCGCCAGCGCGCCATGATTGCGATGGCACTCGCCTGCGAGCCGCGGCTGTTGATTGCCGATGAGCCGACGACTGCTCTGGACGTGACGATCCAGGCGCAGATCCTCGACCTGCTGCGCACCCTGCAAAGCGAGACCGGCACCGCGATCGTGCTCATCACGCATGACCTGGGCGTCGTTGCCGAAATGGCCGATCACGTGCTCGTGATGTACGCCGGGCAGGTGGTGGAACAGGCGAGCGTGCAGCGCATCTTCAGCGAGCCGCAGCATCCGTACAGCGTCGGCCTGCTCGGCTCGTTGCCGCGCCTGGATGAGCCGCAGATTCGGCTCGCCGCGATCGAAGGCCAGCTGCCCGATCCGTTGCACCCGCCTCAAGGCTGCCGCTTCGCAGCCCGCTGCCCGTTTGTGCAAACAGCGTGCCGCGAGCAGCCGCCCGCGTTGCGCAACGTCGGCAGCGGCCACCTGACCGCATGCCGGCGCGCCCCGCTCGACCCGGCGCAGCTTTGCCCTGGCACGACCGCGCAGCCCGAGCGGGTGTCATGATCCGGGCCGACCGCCCAGCCCGAGCAATTGCCATGATCCTGCCCGACCACCCAGCCCGAGCAGTTGCCATGATCCTGCCCGACCACCCAGCCTGAGCAGGTGCCATGAACGAGCCGTTGCTGCGCACCCAGAACCTGGCCAAGCATTTCGACGTGCGCCGCGGCGTGTTCGGCCGCGTGCGCGGCGCGGTGCGCGCGGTCGACGGCGTCGACCTGAGCCTTGCCAGTGGCCAGACGCTGGGCATCGTCGGCGAATCGGGTTGCGGCAAGTCGACGCTCGGCCGCCTGGTGTTGCGCCTGCTCGAACCCAGTGCCGGGCAGGTCTGGTTTGACGGCGCAGACCTTGGCGCGCTCGACGCCGCCGCGTTGCGCGCCAAACGGCGCGCGATGCAGATCATCTTTCAAGACCCGTTCGGCTCCCTCAACCCACGCATGAGCGTGGGCCAGATCCTCGCCGAGCCGCTGCTGCTGCACCGCCTGCATCGCGCGCGCCAGGCGCAGCGCGTCGCCGAGTTGCTGCGCACCGTGGGCCTGGACCCAGCCCATGCGCAGCGCTATCCGCACGAATTTTCCGGTGGCCAGCGCCAGCGCATCGGCATTGCGCGGGCACTCGCCGTCGAGCCGCGCCTGATCGTGTGCGACGAGGCCGTTTCGGCGCTCGACGTCTCGGTGCAGGCGCAAGTGATCAACCTGCTGCAAGACCTGCAGCAGCGCTTCGGCATCGCCTATCTCTTCATCGCGCACGACCTGGCCGTGGTGCGCCATATTGCGCAGCGGGTCGCGGTGATGTACCTCGGGCGTATTGTCGAAACCGCCGACACGGCGGCGCTCTTTGCCGCGCCGCGCCACCCCTACTCGCAGGCCTTGCTGGCAGCAATACCCCGCGCGCAGCCGAGCCGCGGTGCCGTGCGTGCGGTGCCGCGCGGCGATGTTCCGAACCCGATGGCGGCCATGCCCGGCTGCCACTTCCACACACGCTGCCCGCATGCGCGGCCACTTTGCGCGCAGCAGGTGCCGGCGCTCGAAGACGCCGGCGGGCACGCTGTGGCGTGTCACTTCTGGCGCGAGATTGCGCCGAGCGCACCGGCCAGGATGCGCGACGACGAGACCCCCGACATGGCTGCCCAACGCCGTCGCCTGCGGGCATTGCAGGCCGCATTCCTGCCAAATTACGCCGCGATCCATTCCTGACCACCCTGTCCGCACCACCCGAGGAGATATTCAATGAACCCAAGCTTCAACCCGCTGCGCCAGGCCTTGGCCGCTTTCGCGCTGTTCGGTGCCGCGCTCGCCGCACCGGCGCAAACGCTGCGCATCGGTCTCGCCGAAGACCCCGACGCGCTCGATCCGACGCTGGCGCGTACCTTTGTCGGCCGCGTCGTGTTCGCGGCGCTGTGCGACAAGCTGTTCGACATCGACGAAAAGCTTGCCATCGTCGGCCAGCTCGCGGCGAGCCATGAATGGTCGGCCGACAACAAGGCGCTGACGCTGAAACTGCGCAGCGGCGTGCGCTTTCACGACGGCGAGCCGTTCGACGCAGCCGCCGTCAAGTTCAACATCGAGCGCCACAAGACCCTGCCCGGCTCGAACCGCAGCGGCGAATTGCGCCCCGTGGTCAGCGTCGACGTGGTCGATCCGATGACGGTGCGCCTGAACC
>JAEMQF010000358.1 GCA_022758925.1 Burkholderiales bacterium
ACGCTGACGTCGCCCGAACCCGGAGTCAGCGTGCCGACAAAGGCGACGATCAGCAGCGGCCAGAACTTGTCGAGGTGCGCGAATGCAATGCCGGTTCCCGCCATCAGCGACGCGGCGCCGAGCAGCAAACTGCGTGACGCAAAGCGGTGCCCCCAGGCGCCGACTGCGAGCGTGGCGCAGGCCGAGCCGAGCAAGGTGGCGGTGGAGAGCACGCCCACGCCCCAAGCCGGCAGGCCCAGCGCGAGCAGGTACGCCGGCAGCAGCACTGCGACATAGCCGTCGACGAAGGCGCGCAGCGCGCGGCCGGCGACGACGGTGCGCGCGGCCGGGTCGGCGCCCGCAGGGGCGAGCAGGCGCAGCATGGGTCGACTCAAGCCTCGCCGAAAGGGTGGACGCGGAGAATGGGCGCGGAGGACGGGCGTGGCGGGCAGGCGCGGCGGACGGGCGCGGCGGACGGGCGCGGCGGACAGACTCGGGAGAGTCAGGCGACGATGAGTCGCCCCGGCCCGTCAACGATGCGGCCGACCACGGCCGCGCGCTCGAAGCCGCCGCGCCTGAAGATCGCCAGCACCTCGTCGGTCTGCGCCGGCGCGCACGACACGAGCAGCCCGCCGCTGGTCTGCGGGTCGGTCAGCAGGGCACGGTCGGCGTCTAGGAATCCCGCGGGCAGCGTCACGTCGCCGCCATAACTCGCCCAGTTGCGCCCCGAGGCCCCGGTCACCAAACCCATCGCTGCGAGGTCGCGCACGCCGGGAAGCAGCGGCACCTTCGCCCAATCGATCTGCATCGAACATTTCGCGCCGCGCGCGAGTTCGAGGCCGTGGCCCGCGAGGCCGAAACCCGTGACGTCGGTCAGCGCGTGCACGCCCTTGAGCTCCGCGAGCGCGATGCCGGGTTTGTTGAGCTGGGTCGTGTTCGCGATCATTTGGCGGTAGCCCTCAGCACTGAGTTGGTCTTTCTTCAGCGCTGCCGAGAGCACGCCCACCCCGAGCGGTTTGCCCAACACCAGCGTGTCGCCCGGCTTCGCGTCGGAATTGCGTTTCACCTTGCTCGGGTGGATCAAACCCATCACCACCAGGCCGTAGATCGGCTCGACGGAATCGATCGTGTGGCCGCCGGCAATCGGGATCCCGGCCTCGGCGCAAATACTTTCCCCGCCCTTGATGATGCGGCCGATGGTCTCCACCGGCAGCACGTTGATCGGCATGCCCACCAGTGCCAGCGCCATGATGGGCGTGCCGCCCATCGCGTAGACGTCGCTGATCGCATTCGTCGCGGCGATGCGCCCGAAGTCATACGGGTCGTCGACGATGGGCATGAAAAAGTCGGTCGTCGCGATCAGCGCCTGCTCGTCGTTCAGTTGGTACACGGCCGCGTCGTCGGCGGTCTCGATGCCCACCAGCAACTCCTTGGGCACCGGAAACCCGGAGGAGCTTTTCAGGATCTCGCTCAGCACGCCGGGCGCAATCTTGCAGCCACAGCCGCCGCCGTGCGAGAGCGAGGTCAGGCGCACGGCTTTCTCAAAGGGAGCGTTCATCGCGGGGTCTCCAATGCAGTTTGAATCAGGTCCAGCAGGCGGCGCTTTTCTTCGCCGGGTTCGAACCGGCCCGCGCGCGCAAGGGTTTGCTCGCGCAGAGCCCCAAGAAATTTCACGTCGTCGCGAGCGCGCGCGATCAGGCCCGCCAGCGCCGCATCATCGCCGAGATCGAAATACCCTGCGTATCCCGGGCCGAGCATGCCCACATTGCCGGCAATCCTCGACGCCAGGACCGCGGTGCCGCTCTGTGCGGCTTCCAGGATGACATGCGCGCCGCCTTCCATTCGGCTCGTGCTCACGAGCAGGTGCGCGCGCTGGATATGCTGCCGTGTCTTGGGCCGGGGCAGCGCGCCGAGCCAGCGGTAGCGCGGGCATTCGCTTTGGGTGCGCCGGGCCGCGGCGCCGAGTTCCGGATCGAGCGCGTCGCCGATATGAACAAAGCGGATGTCGCTGCGCTGGCGCAGGCGGGCGGCTGCGCGCATGAATGTTTCCGGGTCTTTTTCGTCGCGCAGGTGCGCGACCTGAACCACGCGCAGCACGCGCTTGGGCGGCGGCCCGGCCTTCAGGCGCGGCGCCGATTGGTAGATCACGCGGCATTTGGCGCGCAGCTCGGGTCGCAGTTCGTCCGGACCCTGGTCTTGCAGCACGACCAGATGCGTGGCCTGCTGCAAGGAGCGCTGCGCCGAGGCGTCGCTGCGAATATCGCGGTACAGGTCGGTGCCGGTGAGGACGACGATCAGCGGCCGCTGCGGGTGCGCGCGGGCGAAGGCATCGATGCTCGCGGCCGAGCGCCGTGCGTGCAGCGCGATCAGCACCGCTATGTCTTGCCCGTTCCACTCGGTTGAAATGGCGGTGCGACAATTCCCGGCCAGCATGCGCGACCAGCGCAGCGCGGTGTGCCAGTTGCCGTTGTTGGCGGCGGCCAATGCCGGGCTGACGATTGAAATCAGAGGGCGAATCTTGCTCGACATCGAAGCACCGAACGTGGAGTCCGCGCAGATGCGACGCGCGGGCAAGGAACTGTTGTCGCTCGCACTGATGGATACGCGCAATCATACGTTGCGCTGGATCGCGGCCTATGAGCGAGCGCTCGGCCCGACGCTGAAAGTGCCGCTGCAGGCTGAGCTCAACCCGCCGCTGTGGGAGCTCGGGCATGTCGGCTGGTTCCAGGAGTACTGGATCGCGCGCAACATGCAGCGCGCGCGGGGGGCGGCATGCGAGCCCACGCAAGCGCGTCTGGCTTCGCTGTTGCCGCACGCCGATCGTTGGTACAACTCGAGCCACGTGCCGCACGACAGCCGTTGGGCGCTGGATCTGCCCGATCTTCACGAGACCAAACAGTATCTTGTGCAGACGCTTGAAACCACGCTTGACCTGCTGCACGGCGCCGCCGAGGACGACACGGCGCTGTACCTGTACCGCCTGGCGCTGTTTCACGAAGACATGCACATCGAGGCCTTCGCCTACATGTCGCAGACCTTGGGGCTCGACACGGGCTTGCTGCCGCCGCTGACGACGACGGCGCCGCGCGAGCCGCTGGTGTTTCCGGCAACGCCGTGGGCGCTTGGCAGCGCGCCCGTTGGTTTCGTCTTCGACAACGAAAGATCGCGCCATGAAGTGCCGGTGCCCGAATTCGAGATCGACGCCCAGCCGGTGACGTGGGCGCAGTACTGCGAATTCGTCGAAGACGGTGGCTACGACGACCCGTCGTTGTGGAGCGCGATGGGCCGCGAGTGGCTGCAAGCCCGGCAGCGGCGCACGCCGCGCCATGTGGACCAGATGCGCCACGGCGTGCTGCAGCACCGCTTCGGCAAACTGACCCGAATTCCCATGGGCCAGCCGGCAATGCACGTGAGCTGGTTCGAAGCGCAGGCATGGTGCGCCTGGGCCGGCCGGCGCCTGCCGACCGAAGTGGAATGGGAAGCCGCAGCCCACCTCGGCGCGACACGGGGCTTGCGCTGGGGTGATGTCTGGGAATGGACCGCCACCACGTTTCACCCCTACCCGGGTTTTGCAGCAGACCCCTACCGCGACTATTCCGAACCCTGGTTCGGCACGCACAAGGTGCTGCGCGGCGCATCGTTCGCCACGCGTGGGCGCATGCGCGATCCGAAGTACCGCAACTTCTACCTGCCGCAGCGCGACGACATCTTCGTCGGCTTTCGAAGTTGCGCGCTTTGAGCGAGCGCCGCCGCGGCGCTGGGCCGACTCAAAGCGCTACAGGCTCCTGGCCCTCGAACCGAATCCATCGTTCATCTTGTGTCGAAACGTCCGGGCCGCGGGACTAGAGTCCGGTCAGGTAATGCGCCAGGTTCTCGATGTCGCGCTCGTTCAGGGTGTTCGCCACGCTCGTCATGTTGCCCGCATCGTTGGTCCGCTTGCGCGCCTTGAAATCGGTCAGTTGCTTGACGATGTAGTCGAAGTTCTGTCCGGCCACGCGCGGGATCTCGTTCTGCCCCGCAAAGCCGCCCATGTGGCACATCGTGCACAGCGTCTCGTCGGCCTTGAGCTTGCCGAGCTTCGCTTTCTCGGGGTCGACCTTGAAGTTCAGCGACTTGGGTTTCTGCTGCGAGTAGTAGTCGGCAAGCTCGCGCATCTCGTCGCGAGTCAGGCCCGCGACCATGGCTGACATCTGCGGGTCGCTGCGCCGGCCTTCCTGAAAGTCGCGCAACTGCAGGTAGAGGTAGCGCGAGTTCTGTCCGGCCAGGATCGGATTCGTCGCGATCACGGCATTGCCGCCCTCGCCGTGGCAGGCGCTGCAGACGGCGGCTTTGGCAGGGATTTGGGCAGGGATTTGGGCTGGGGTTTGGGCAGCGGCGCTGGTGCCCACCAGCGCCGCGACCCAGGCGGCGATGCCGCTGCGCCTCACGGCAAGGCGAATACGATCACCGAGTTGCCGCGTTTGGAGTCGACCTGCACGTTGCCACCCGCGGCCACGGCCACGTACTGCTTGCCGGCCACGCTGTACGACACGGCCGGTGCATTCACGCCGGCGCCGCATTGGTACTCCCACAGCTTCTTGCCGGTCTTCGCGTCGAACGCGCGGAACAGGCCATTGCTCTCGCCGTTGAACACCAGGTTGCCGGCAGTGGCGAGCACACCGCCGATCAGAGGCTGCTCGGTGTCGAACTTCCACTCCATCTTGCCGGTGTCGATGTTCACTGCGGCGAGGCGCCCCCATTGTTTTTCGCCGGGGACGACCTTGAACGCGCCGCCCAGCCAGAGCTTGCCGCCCGGGTACTTGGCTTCTTCAACGTGGTAGGTCATGGGCTGGTGCAGGTTCGCCGCATACACCAGGCGAGTCTGCGGGTTGAACGCCATCGGGCTCCACTCGACGCCGCCGTTGGCGCCGGGCAGCATGCGTTTGCCGTCCTTCGTCGGGAGCACCCACATGTTTTCCTGCGGGATCATCGCTTCGCTGTGGCGGATCAGTTCGCCGGTGGCGCGGTCATGCACGTACACATGGCCGGTCTTGCCGCCGTGGATCGCGACCTTGCGCATCTTGCCGTCCTTGCCGGCGGCCGTCGTCAGGATCACCGGCGACACCGCGTCGAGGTCCCACACGTCGTGCGCGATGTACTGGAAGTGCCACTTGTAGGTCCCCTTGTCCAGGCCGATCGCGACGATCGAGTTCGTGTACAGGTTGTCTCCCGGGCGCTCGGCGCCGTAAAGGTCTGGGCTCGGGTTGCCGGCGACAAAGAACACGGTGTCGGTTTCCTTGTCGACCGCGGGGGCCATCCAGACGCCGCCGCCCAGCGTCTTGTAGAAGTCGCCGCCCTTTTCAGCGAGTTGCTTCTTCTCCGCCGCGATATCGCGCAGCATGTTGCGGCCGGTCGCGTCGTTCACGGCCCACACGCCTTCGTGACCACGCTCAGGGATGCTGTAGAAGGTCCAGATCAGGGTGCCGGTCTTGGCATCGAAGGCCTTGACGAAGCCGCGCACGCCGTATTCGCCACCGTTCGTGCCGATCAACACCTTGCCGTTCACTGCCACCGGCGCCATCGTCTCGGAGTAGCCAAGTTCCGGGTCGGCGATCTGCGTCGCCCAGTGCACCTTGCCGGTCTTCGCGTCGAGCGCCACCAGCTTGGCATCGAGCGTGCCCATGAACAGCTGCCCATCCAGGATCGCCACGCCGCGGTTGTTCGGGCCGCAGCAGTAAGTCATGACCGGGCCCTGTTTGTGCTTGTAGTG
>JAEMQF010000068.1 GCA_022758925.1 Burkholderiales bacterium
ATGGCGCGACGCCTGCGAACCGAAAGCGGTGCCCCGCGAGCGTGGGCCGGAGAACGTGCCCCGGGCCACCTGCCCCTGCTGCACGCATGCACACAGCCCGCTGCGAACGTCAACAACCTGCCAGGGGCCGCATGTCGTAGCAGGCGGCGCGCCGGACGCTCAACTTGGGGGTCGGCTTTTCAGCGGCGAATTTTGTGAAGCGAGCGGCGCCTGAGGGCCCCCTGCTGTCCTGCCAGCCCATCTCTTGCAGCGGCGTTTGAGTGAAGCCGGACGTGCCCCTTTCGATGAGCAACAGCGACATGCCATTCGCCCTCGCAGCGCCGCGTGCGGGGGGGGGGGGGCGAACGGCGTGGTGCAGCCCGACACGATGCGCCAGTGCCTGGCGATCGACGCCCACCTCGCTTCGCTCGCCGCGCCGCGCGCGCAACGAGTCTGGAAGCATTTGCGCGATTGGCTCGCCGCCACCGAACGCTACGCGCTGCAACTGAATTCGATGCACGGCCCGACTCGCTGGCAATGCAACGCAACGAAATCGCGCACCAGCCGGCGCGCCTCGGCCAGGGGACCGGGCAGATGCAGACGCTTGTGCGGCGACAATCGCGGCCACCGGGCGGGCTCCGCGGCCTGAGGCTCGTCCGCCCAAACCTGACCGACAACTTCCCGAGGCTCATCATGAAGGTTCGAATCATCGGCTTGTTCGCGGCCGTGCTGTCGGCGTCGTTCGCCGCCCATTCGGCAGCGCCGCAGTTCATCACCATTGACCACTCCAGCGCGCCCCTGATGGACAGCGCGACCGCCAAGGCGATGTGGAAAGAGGTGTTGCCTGCGGCCCGCCTGGCCAAGCTCTATCCGCCCACGAAATGGGGTTTCGCGAGCGAAGTCCAGGGCGGCTTCAATGCGGCCAGGACCTGCATCATCACGGCTCACGCGATGATGTTGCCGGTGCGCGGCAAGGGTCTGGACTTCAAACCCGCGAAGATGGCCACGGCGTTCGACGCGCTGCCCAGTGCCAGCGAACAGCAGTGCGAGGACCTGGCGCGCTCGAAGCTGAAAGAGGCGATGCAGGCGGTGGTGTCGAGCCTGGTCGCGAACTGAAGCAGAGCTGCCTGCAGCCAGGCCAGCGCCAGGATCAACTGCCCGAGTTGCAGCGACCAGAACCCCGCCGAATTCAGGCTCTGCGGCTATCGCACCACGCCGCTGCTGGCCGCTGCCGTGCTTCCGGTTTGCGACGCGATCGCAAGACCGAATCTGGCGGTCAGGCGCCGGCGAGTCCTGGGCTCACTTGGCCTTGGACTGGGCCGCAATCGGGTACTTCGCGAAGGCCGCCGCCACGGCGGTGTCGACCGCGGCCTGCACGTTGTCGAGCGTTTTCTCCGTGATGACTTCGGTGAGCACGCTTTCCCACACCAGTTGCTTGCGTGCGAGATCGACGACGTCGATGTTGAGCGTGCCTTCCGTGTATTGCGTGACAGTCGTCTGGTCGGTGTACGCCGGCCATGCCGAGTACATGCCGCCACGGTAGCCGTAGTAGCCACGGCCGCCGCCGATGAACGCGCTCGTCGTCGGAACGCTCGTGACGCGCAGCTTTTCGCTGAGGTTGGCGCTGAAGTTGACGAGCAATTGCGGCGCGGCGCTGTCCAGCCGCATGCCGCGCGCCTCCATCTCGCGTTGCGTCGCCGCTTTCAGGTGCTGCGACAGCACGCTCTGGTAGCCTCGGCGGTCAGTGTCGAGCGGGCTCGCGAAGCCGAATGTCTTGTAGCTCGTGAAGTCGGCCGCGCGGTCGAAGTCCGCACGCACGGAGGGCGCCGAGGTGCAGCCGGCCAGGGCCAGAACCGAGGCCGCGGCGGCCAACAGCCACAACGGTTGCGCGAGTCGGGTATTCATGATGATCTCCTGCGGCCCGGTAACTGCACGGCAGCCGGCGCCCGAAAGCGGCCGGCAACGGCCGACTTGACGCGCACGGACCACTGCCTCAGGGCGCAACCTCTTTCCATCCTGCGCCGGGATCGAAAACCGTGATCGAGGCACCGATGCCGGTACTGCCCCGGCCGAGGTTCTTCTCGTAGACCTTGCCGTGGTTGCTGACGATGAATGTCATGACACCGCTCGTGCCGTACTCGGCGGGGTAGGCGACAGCCGCGAAGCCCGCGATCATGCGGCCGTTGATGATGTAGCTGTACGCGCCGCCCGGTGCAGTCGCGCCTTGGCGCGTGAGGATCTTGAAGTGATAGCCGCGGTAGGCCTCGCCCCGGCCCTTCGGAACGATACCGCTTTCGGCGATCAGCGGGCCGAACGGGCTCTGCTCTTCGCCCTTGGCGGCGTCGGCGGGCCAATACAGCCCGTCTTGCTTGCCTGGCGCACTGGCCAGCTTCTGCGCGTACTGGCGCACGCCGTCGCCGTTGCGGTCACGCGAGGCATACGCGCGCTGCGCGTCGATGTAGGCGCGCAGCACGTAGATCGCGTTGTTCTCGTTTTCGCCGATGCGACGGTTGATGAGTTCGTCTTCGCCTTCCTCGGTGGCGAACCGCCAGCGGTTGCCCTCGCGCACGATGGGGATGGGCAAAGGCCAGGCCCTGTCGCCGATCAGCAGCACACGCCGAAGCGGGGTCGGCTCGCGCAGCACGCGCAGCGTTTGCATCATGGCAAGGATCTTCGCCCGGTTGGCGCTGGACTCGGCGCGATCGGACGAGATCACAAGGTCCTTGTACTCTTCGCCGAAGATTGCGATCAAGGGCGCATCGCCGTCGGCCTTGAGCGCGGCCATCAATGCCTCGACCGCAGCTTCCGGCGTCGCAAACGTTTCTTGCGGCGCGGATGCCGAAGCCAGCGGAATGGCCAGCGCAAGCGCCAGCCCAAGGCGGCGCAGGAATGACCAGGGGCGGAGCATGTTCACGTTGCTTGACTCGAGTTGAATGGAGTGAGATTGGCGCATGGCATGGGTCCTTCCGTTAGCGCCGGCGACCGCCGCCGCCACCGCCGCCACCGCCGCCCCGTCCACCGCCGCCGCCGCTCGCCGCGCGGCTGCTCGAGGCGCCGCGTGAGCTGTTCGCAGAAGCCTGACGCCCCGAGGAGCCGGAACTGCTGAAGGCGCTGCCACCCGAACCGCCGGACCGGTTGGCGCTGGCGCCACCGCCCGCCGCGCCCGTCGAAGGCCGAGCGCCACCTCCCGCCGCGCCCGTCGAGGGCCGAGCACCACCGCCCGCCGCACCCGTCGAAGCACGAGCGCCACCGCCTGCGGCGCCGGCGCGCGAATCACCAGCGCGCGCGCTCGGGGCATTCTTGCCAACCGAGCTGCTGACCTGACCGGGCGACTTGTTGGATTTCCATTCGGCGCCGCCGCCCCCCGGTCTCTGGCCGCCGCCGCCGATATTGCCCGTGTTGATGTTGCCCGTGTTGATGTTGGTGTTGCGGTTGATGTTGATGCTGCCCCCGCCGTAATTCGCGCCGTAGCGGCCACCGCTCCAGATTGCGCCGATCGCGACGCCCCAGATCACGCCGGCGGCGAGCGCTGCACCCGGCGCATAGGGGTAGTAGTACGACGGATAAGGCGTCGGGTAGTAGCCGTAGGGGTACGGCGACCCGTAGACGACGACGGTGCTCGGGTTGTATTGAGGGACGTAGATCACCTGCGGATCGGCCGGCTCGATGATGATGATCTCCTTCTCGGTCTTCACCACCTGCTTGTCGTCGGACTTGAGATTGCCCGCCGCCTGCGCTTTGCGGCGAAAGCTCTGGACTGCTTCGAGCACCTCGGCCTGGTCGGCGACGACCGCCTCGCCGAGATCACTCGTCCAGTCGAGATCGGCGCTCATCATCTTCACGACGTCGGGGTAGTTGAGCAGCGTCTTGACCGCGTCGTCCCATTTGTCGTCGATGGGCAGCTTGGGATCGGCCTTGCGCTTGTCCAGAAAGCGGTCCGCCTGGACAATCTGGAGCGGATTGGTCGATGCCGGCAGAATGATCGAGACCAGATCGTCCGGATAGAGCGCGATCCGGCCCACGAGCTTTTCGAGATCATCAGCGGCCGGCGGCGGCACTGCGCCTGACGGCGCCACCGGTGCCTGGGCGCCGGTACTCATGGCGAAGGCGATCAGCAGGAGGGCCGTCAGCAGTGCAGTCCAGGGCGAACCCCTGCGGCCGCTTGCGACGCTGCGAGTGGAAAGAATGGGCGTCATGTTGGCTCTGAGTCCTCACTGAACCTTGCGGCAGACTGTGCGGCGTGGCTACGCCCAACAGTTGGAAGAATACACGATGCAAACGGGGGGGATTGCGCTGCATCAACCGGCAAAGCCATTCGCGTTCAAACCGGTGCGGCACCGAGAGCGGAGCCAACGACCGACGCAAGTGCTGCGAACTTGACGCCCGGCGAAGACCGACCGAACGATGATCCCGGAGTCGCCGCGGCTTGCTCTGGGGTGCCCATATCGGGCAAGCTTGGTGCCGCTCAGTTGGCGATTGCCCCTGGCGTCGAACGCCTGGCGACCCATTGCTACCTGCCGCAATTGCCGCGCAACCGGCGCAAAGCGGCCGCTCATCGGTCCGACGCGTCGAGGTGGAATGCACTGGGCACTGCCGGCGGTCGACGTCACTGATCTGACCACCGCCCCACTGGCCTTGACGGCCGCCAAGTCTGCGGCGCTGGGGCCCTATGATCACGGCCGGCCGCTTTGATGCCACACCCGCTTGCTCGTGGCGCCAGCCCTCGGTTGCTGGCCGCGCATCGAGCTTTACTTCTTCAGCCAGAGGATCGGCATGCTTTTTGAACCCTTTCAAGCGCGCTCGCTGCAACTCCGCAATCGCGTGGTCATGGCCCCGATGACGCGCAGCCGTGCGGTCGATGCCAACACCCCCAGTCCGTTGATGGCCGAGTACTACGGCCAGCGTGCTTCGGCGGGCCTGATCATCACCGAAGGCACCTCGCCCTCGCCGAATGGAATCGGCTACGCGCGCATCCCGGGGCTGTTCAATCACGCGCAGGTGCGTGGCTGGAGAATGATCACGGACGCGGTTCACGCCAAGGGCGGGAAGATCGTCGTGCAACTCATGCATACCGGGCGCGTGACCCATGTTGCGAACCTGCCGGCAGGTGCTGAAGTTCTGGGACCGATGGCCCTGGCCTGCCCCGGCGAGATGTACACCGACTCGCAGGGCATGCAGCCGCACAGCATGCCGCGCGCCATGACCCAGGCCGACATTGCCCGCACCGTCGGCGAATATGCGCAGGCGGCACGCCTGGCCGTCGAGGCCGGATTCGATGGCATCGAACTGCATGCCGCGAACGGCTATCTGATCGAGCAGTTCCTCAATGCCAACGTGAACCAGCGCAGCGACGCCTACGGCGCCGGCATCGCGGGCCGCAACCGTTTCGCGATCGAGGTCACCCGCGCTGCGGCCCAGGCCATCGGTGCCGAGCGCGTCGGCATCCGGCTCTCGCCCTATGGCGTCTTCAACGGCACCGGCGGTTTCGCCGACGTGGATGCCCAGTACCTGGCGCTGGCGCGTGAGCTCTCGGCAATGGGGCTGCTGTACGTGCACGTCCTGGACCACTCTGCCATGGGTGCGCCGCCGGTCCCGGCCGAATTGAAACTGCAACTGCGCCGCAGCTTCGATGGGCCGTTCATACTCTCGGGCGGATTCGATCGCGCCAGCGCGGAGCGCACTCTGTCCGAGGGACAGGCCGACCTCATCGCGTTCGCCCGTTCCTTCCTCGCCAACCCTGACCTGGTGCAGCGCATGCGGATGAACTCGCCACTGAATGCGCTCGACATGGCGACGTTCTATACGCCAGGCCCAAAGGGCTACACCGACTATCCGGCGCTGGCATCCTGATCGGCCGAGTCGATGCCTCGATGGCGCATCGCGGCCCCGGCTGGTTTCAGCGTCGACGACGAATGCCGGCTGCCAGCGCGGCGCATCATTCAGGGGCCACTCGACTCAAAGCCGATCAGGCTCGTCAGGAATTGGACGCGAACGCGATTTCTCTTCGTCTTCGTCGTCCCCACCAATCTTCTCCTCCCAGGCGTAGCGCTTGTGCGGCGGGACATCGAGGCGCCGCAATCCAATCGCGAACCCGACGCCGATCAGCGCGCCCGCGAGATGAGTTTCCCAGGACACCCCCGTCTGCGTGGGCAACACGCCCCATGCCAGATATCCATACATGAAGCAAACCGCGAGGGCCGCGGCGACGGCCCGCCTGTCCCGGCGAAGGACACCGGCGACGAAGATATAGGCGACCAAACCGTAGACCAACCCACTCGCGCCAAAGTGCACCGAGCCTCTGCCGAACAGCCACACGACGAAGCCGGTTCCAAAGTACACCGCCGGCAACACTCGCAGCGCCGAGACTGGATACAGAAACAACATGGCCGTACCCAGCACCAGCAACGGCGGGGAGTTGGCGATCAGGTGCGCGAAGCCGTCGTGCATCAAAGGCGCGAACACGATCCCGAGCAGCCCGATCAACTCGCGTGGACGGATACCGAACGGCTCCGGCTCTTGGCCGAGCCCCGCGTTCACCAGGTAGATGAACCAAAGAAGGCCGACGAAACCGAATGCGATCTTCAGCGCGAGCCGAAAGTGGGCTCGCTTCTGCTCGGAACCCGTGTAGTCCGGGTCGGGAATGTGAATCTGCACGATGGATAGATTAACCCTCAGCGCCTGCTATGGCTTGGCACCTTCTTGTGCCCGGCCTGAAGCGAGCGGGGCCTGGCGATTCAAAGTCGTCTGTCCGCGCGCGGACAGCCTGCCGGCGTCGCGGCACCAGGGCGGCGGCGGTGCCCCCGTTCTCCGGCCCACGCTCGCGGGCGACCGTCGATGCCTGCAATCCGCAGCCGCTTCAACACCGCTCTGCCCTGCAACCATGGGGGGCGACCGCTAATCGGGCCTGCGCCCGGAGGCACCACCACCGCCCTGATGCATCGGGGCTGGCGTGCCACGCCGTCGCATGCCACCCGGGTGCCGGGGCAGGTGGCTTGGGGTACGGGCGCAGGCACCATTCGCGGTGGCCGCGACCAGCGCACGAG
>JAEMQF010000072.1 GCA_022758925.1 Burkholderiales bacterium
AGGTGCACGAACAGATGACCGTCCTGCTGCATGACCTGTTCGGCGAACGAGCGCAGTTGATCGAGGTCCGAAGGGCGACGCAGGACGAAGAGACGCAGTACCTGCGCGGCGAGGAGCCGAAGAACGTGCTTTGTCCCACCGGCAGGCATGGACGGACCGATCAGGAACCCTGATCAGAGCAGGAAGCCTGGCAGGAGCGCCGACATTGCAGCGGCACCGATCGTGGTGCGAAGCCAGTACTGTGCCTTCTTCAGGGAACCGCAACCGTGGTCGAGCACTCCATCATGCAGCTTGGCCCAGATCTGGGGAATTGCAGATGTCAGACGAGATCGACGATGCCTTCGAAGAAGAGGGCCGGCACGACGGCGCGATGGCACGCAAGACCGTCGGGGGACCGGGCCAAGCACGGGTGGCTCGATTGGTCTCCCGCGTGTATGGCGCAGCCGGTGCGCCGCTGCGTGCCAGGATGCTGGCTTGCCTTGTTCGTCCGCTCGGCTCTCTGGGCTTGATGGCGGTCGCGTCCGGGGCCTTTGCGCGTTTCCTGCATCGCAGCGGTGAACACGGCGCAGGCGTTCCGCTCGACGACCTGGGGCGCTATTCGAACGACCAGATCTTCGAACTCGCGCGCTTTGTCGAGCAGGTCAGCCCTGAGGCCATCCAGCAAGTCGCCAGCCTGTTCGCGGACAGCCCGGTCGGCGTCGCTGCCTTCGGCGCGGCAGCTGCCATGTTGTTGGTGCGTGCAGTGAGGGGCACTGACCCGAACGGCGAGAGGACGGTGCCGCCCAAGTCCGGTGAAGCGCCCATGGATCACGTTGGGGATGATGCCGGGTGAGCGCCCTCACGTCACGGCCTGGGGCACAAGCCAACGGGTCAGCACGACCTTCACGGTGTCGTTGACCACGAGGCACGCGACCAGGGCGAAGCCGAACAAGGTAAAGGTCTGCCACCAGGGCAGCGGCAGCAGGCCCGGAAGCCCGGCATAGGTCAGTGCCGTGCCGAGCAGCACATCGGCCGCCAGAGCGGCGATGAGCGTGGCGCTGGGCATCGTCGTCCAGAAACGGCGGCGCTCGCGGGCGGAGACGATGGAAAACGCGGCCAGGTACAGCAGCAGCAGGAAGCTGAAGGTGTATAGGGCTTCATCGTGGGCGGCCAGGCCGAAGCGCGTCCATGCGAACCACAGCAGCGCCAGCGCCTCGGCCAGCATGCACAGACCCAGCGCCACGGCGACGGCGACGAAGCCGCCGATCTTCCAGGTCTCCGGCCGGCGTGAAGGATGCACATGGTCGGTGGCGATGGCGATCTTGGCGAAGTCGGTCATGAAGGTCAGCAGCAGCATCACAAACGCGGACACCACGAACTTGCCCGTCGTCACATAGGCGACCGCGACGAACGCCGACTTCAGGATCGTGCGGCTGATCTTGTTGATGATCCAGGTCAGGATGCGCTGGTAGATCGTCCGGCCCTGCTCCACGAGCGCGATGATGTTCGTGAGCCCGGCATCGGTCAGCACGACGCTGGCTGCGCCCTTCGCGACATCGGTGGCGGTGCTGACGGCGATGCCGACCTCGGCTTGCCGCAGCGCCGGCGCGTCGTTGACGCCGTCGCCGGTCATGCCGGTCACGTGGCCGGTGGCCTGCAGGTGCTGCACGACGGTGTACTTGTCCTGCGGGTACACCTCGGCAAACCCATCGACGCCGGCCAGGAAGTCCGTCGGCTCCGTGCCGGTCGTTGCACTGGCGGCCTTCAGCTCGTCGACATGCCGGATGTTCGGAAGGCCGACGCTTCTGGCGATCTCCAGCGCCACCGGCAGCGCGTCACCTGTCAGCATCTTCACGCCGACGCCCAGCGCGCGCAGCTCGGCGATGAGCTGCGCCGCGTCCGGTCGCAGCGGATCGACCAGCGTGACGAGCCCGAGCAGCGTCGGGGCTCCGGGTTCCGGTCCACGCGCTATCGCCAGGGTCCGGTAGCCCTGGCGTGCCGAGTCGCTGACGCGCGCCTCAAGGGCGTCGATCGCGGGGGCGTCCAGGCCGCAGGCCGCGGCGACGGCACGCACCGCGCCCTTCATCACCCGCAGCCGCTGCCCGTCCTGGATCACCACGGCCTCGGTACGACGGTTCTTCGCATCGAAGGGAGCGAACGACATCCGCGTGGCCGGCGCCTGGCCATCGAGGACACCGCGCTCCCGGGCTGCCGACAAGAACGCCAGATCGATCGGGTCCTGGTCGGCCTCCTGCGATGCCAGCGCACCGGCCTGCAGCACCTGCGCTTCGCTCGCACCGTCGAGTGGCATCACACCGGTCACGGCGAGCTGGTTCATCGTGATCGTGCCGGTCTTGTCGACGCACAGCACGTCCATCGTGGCGGCGTCCTCGGCCGCACTGAGCCGGGTGACGAGCACGCCGCGCTTGGCGAGTTCGTTCGAACCCACCGCCATGCTCACCGTGAACATCACCGGCAGGGCCACTGGCACGGCACTCATCAGCAGTACGAGCATGAGCGGGATCATCTCGACCAGCGAGGCGCCCCGCACGAGCGAGATCGCCACCACCAGCCCCAGCATCGTGCCGACGATCACGAACAGCCAGCGCACGACCCCGGCCACCACCGACTCGATGTGCAGCTTGGGGCGGGCCTGCTGAACCAGTTCGGTGGTGCGACCGAAGAAGGTGCGGGCCCCCGTCAACATGACCCGTGCGTTGCCTTCGCCGCGCCGGATCAGCGAACCGGAAGACAACGGATCGCCGGGTGCCTTGTCGACGTCCTTGGACTCGCCGGTGAGTGCCGACTGGTCCACGCTGACGCTGCCGCTCAGCAGTTCGAGGTCGGCGGCGACGATATCGCCCGCGCGAACCCGGACGATGTCTCCGGGCACCAGTTCGCGCGCGGGGAGTTGCTGCCAGGTCGCGTCGCGCAGCACGCGGGCGCTCACCTGCAGGCGGCGCCTCAGCGCCTGCACGACGCCGGCCGCCCGGCGTTCCTGCGCATAGCCCAGCACGGCGTTGAGGACCAGCAGCGCGGTCACGATGACGAGGTCAGAGATCTTCCGCAACACCGCGGAAAGGATGATGATCAGTTCGAGCATCCAGGCCGACAGGCCCCAGAACTTGCCCAGGAATCGCCGCAACGGGTGCTCGGGTTGGTCGACGACTTCGTTGTAGCCGTGCTCCTGGAGCAGGGCCTTGGCGGCAGCGCTGGTGAGCCCGGCGGCGGGTTCCGCCGGTGGGTTCACGCGAGTGGCCATGGGGTGGCACCGCAGCGGCAGGCTGTGCTGCAACTGCGGACGCGCGCGATCATCTGGATGAGGACGGGTCCTGGCGGCCCCGTATCAGCAACACGGGCACCGGCGAAACTCGGACCAATGATTCAGCGACGCTGCCGATGAACAGGCGACTCAGGCCGCGACGGCCGTGGGTGCCAAGCACGATCAGATCGGCACGCCAGCCCTTGGCGTTTCGCGCAATCTCATCGGCGACACGGTCCTGAATCTTCTGAACCTCAAGCCGGGCGGTTTCCGCCTCGATGCCCGCCTTGCGAGCTGCGGCAGCGGCCTGCTTCAACACCCGGTCTCCGGCCCTCCGAACGGAGTCTTCGTATTCGACCAGTTCATATGGGGACTCGGCAGCGAGCGTGACCACATCGACCACGTAGACGATGCGCAACACGGACTGCTGATCCTTGGCGAGCTTGATTGCCTCGCGCAATGCCATCTTGGAGGTGCTGCTGCCATCGATGGCAACCACGATGCGCTTGAACAGGGCCATCCTCGTCCTCCATTTCGAACCGCCGGCCCACGCAGCGAGCAACACGGGCCACGGCCATTATCGATCTCCCGGCGAGGCCACAGTTCCAGCCAGATCGCCTGGGATCCGATGACGCGCGCGATGCGGGTCATTTGATTCAAGGGCGATGTTCACGATGGACGAAGTCAGTCTGCCCTGGACCGCTGGTCACGGGAGGGAGATCTCCGGGTTTGTTCGGGGTTCCGGCATGGAATATCCGGTCGCGTAGGCCCCTCTCTTGCTGCAACAGTCCCACATTCCATGTTCGGCTCCCGAGAACGCCTCTACAACGCCTGGGTCCGTGACCACTACCGCTTCCTCTTCCGAAGCGCGTGGGCGCTGACCGGCAACCGCGCGGTCGCCGAAGAAGTGGTTCAGGACTGCTTCGAGCTCGCCTGGCGCCACATGGATCAATTGCGCGACCGGGCGCTTGCCCGCCCCTGGCTGTTTCGCATCCTGCGACACGAGGCCCTGCGCAACATCGTCCCCGCCACGGATCCGCACCTGGAGCCCTACGACGAGACCCTGGACGAGCGAGTCGGCAAGGACACCGTCGGGTTGGCCGAACAGCACATGGACATCCTGGCCGCGCTGCAGGCCTTGCCTGCGATTCACCGTGAGGCGCTGACGCTTTTCTACTTCGAGGACATGCCAGTGGCTGAAATGGCGCTGGCGCTCGACGTGGCACCGGGCACGGTGCTGTCGCGCCTGAACCGCGCGCGCGAGGCCTTGCGCGCGCGCATGCAACCGGCGGCCGCGCCTGGCGATGCCTCGGCGAACGTGCTCGAGTTCCCGCAGGCGGCGACCCGCAGCCGCGACGAATGAGCTGTATTTCCACCGAAACATGAAACACGAACACGACCTCACTTCGAGCCACGCAGAGCGGTGGAGGCGCGCCGACTTCGCCCTGACTGCCGC
>JAEMQF010000089.1 GCA_022758925.1 Burkholderiales bacterium
CCCTCTTCGGCGGTCGCGGGCCGCCACGACGATTCCACTCGCCCAACCACGTTGCGCAGGCGGTCGAGCGACTCGCGCCCACGGATGCCACCGACTTCCACGTCATCCGTCTGCGCGTGTGGCGAGCCTGACGTATCCGAGGCCGGCAGCGAGATCACCAGCATGCAGTTCCCTGCCAGCTTGGCGGACTCGGTGAGCGCCTGGGCGAAGGTGAATTGGGTCTCGAAGCCACCGCCCGGCAGATCGCTTTGATCGTGGAGCTGGCGCGCATACGCCACCCACTCATCGATCAAGATCAGGCACGGCCCATACTCCTTGAACAGCTCGCGCAGTACATCGCCTGGGTTCGTGGCCTTCTCGTCGTCGGCCTTGACGCGGGCGAACGCCTTCTTGCCGCCGAGCTGGTACGCCAACTCGCCCCACAACGTGCGTACCACTGTTCCGTCCGGCTTAGTGACGGGATTGCCGGGCGAGATCTTGTTCCCCACCAACACCACGCGGCGCGCCGTGGGCGGACTCTTTACTCCCGCGTCGGCGAGCACCGCGTCCACGCCCGCCAGCTCGCTCGCGTTCGTGCCCGAGAACAAATGGTAGAGCGCCAGCATCGAGTGCGTCTTGCCACCGCCGAAGTTGGTCTGGAGCTGCACCACCGGGTCGCCACCCTTGCCCGAGATGCGCTGCACGCCGCCCACGAGCAGGCGCTTTAGACTCTCAGTGAGGAAAGTGCGGCGGAAAAACTCTTGGGGTTTCCTGTACTCGTCAGCGCCTTCGCCCAGCTGCACCTGCCACAAGTCTGCCGCGAACTCCGCCTGCTGGTAGCGGCCGCTGGCGACATCGGCGTGCGGCGTAACGATCTCGCGCCAGGGCTTGAGTGTGCCAGTCGCCGCGGCCTCGATCAGCGAGCCGCCCGCCTTGCGCTTCTCACCGCGCACTTGCTCGTCGTAGGTGAGCCGGCGCAGCTCCATCTTCATCTTGCCGACCTCGTCGGCCTGCGGCGACGAGACGGCGGTGAGCAGCCGCGACATCGAGTCGAGCGCGCGGTCAGCGTCATCGCTCGAAAAGGGCTACTGGTGCGCCCACTTGTTTCGACAGTCGCGCAGCTCCTGCACCAGCGAGCGCTCGGCGCGGCCAAGCGTCCTGGCGAACACCTCGTTCCAGGCCTCCCACATCAACTTGAGCAGCGCCGCGACGTCCCACTCGGTGACTGGCTTCTTGCCGACTGTCCGGTCGTCAACGAAGTAGCGGCGCGCCGCCTCGGCGGCCTGCTGCTGATACTGGCTCTTGAACTCGCGCTCGACGAAGGGCGCGATCCCAGCACGGAGCAGCTCCATCGCTTTGCCGACACGTTCTTGCTTGGTGATTGCCATCGCTGATTCCTTAACTGTCTTGCAGTACGCTCGTGACTCGGGCCCCGATCATTTTGGATTTCCTGCGGCGCTCACGACGCGCCGGATCATCTGCGCCACCGCTGGGGAAGTATTGATCGGCGTAATTCGGATCCCAGGATGTGCCGCCGCGAAAACGCGGAACATCTCGTCGGCGAACGCCTGACCAATCTCCTCAACGCCCGTGAAGTCGAGCTCCACGCGTTTGAACCGCTCGAACCGGTTGGCCACTCGTTTTGCTTGCGAGCGCGACACCAGCTTTTCGCCCTCATGCTGCGCCAACCGTAACGGCACAACCGTCTTGTCGAATGTGTACTCCTCGGAATCGGTGAACTCATCGAACACGGCGTTCATTAGCCGTGGACTGTCGTTGTCGAGGCGCAACCTCACACGCGTGCCTGGCGTGTCCACTCTCTGCTCCGCGATCAAGTCAGCCACCCGCGGGGCATGACTGAAGCGCAAGTGGTGCGATTCGATCTCGAACATGTCCATCACGCGCGACGTGAAGAAAATGCCTTCGCCGGAATGCTGCTGCGGCGCCGTCGTCAGCTTGCCCTTGGCCAGTTCCAGAATCGCCTCGCGCGGATCGTGCAGACCCAGCGCTCGCTGGATCTTCAGGAAAATGCCCTCTCCCTCGTCGGCCACCAGGACCTCCGTGTAGAGCGCGTTCTTTCGCACTCCGACTTGCACCTCCGCCGCGCCCGAATGGTCAATGGCGTTGTTGATCATTTCTGTGCTTGCGTAGTGCCAGATATCGCGCACGTTCGCTGCGAGCTCGGCCACCAACGGGGCGATCAATTCGCGCCAGACAAGGTCTTCCTGCAAACCTTCGCGCGCATAACGTCGCTCTGCCTCGGCAAGCGTCTTTATACGGTACACCCGCGCGCGCGTGGTTCCTTCGGCCTCGATGAATCCCTCGCGCACCAACGCCTGTAAATAGCCATTCGCGACTTGTCGCGAAAGGCCGAACTCACTGGCCAGGCGTGTACCAACGCCATGGTCATCCATGGAGATCAAGACAAGTGCACGACGCCGAATGGAGTTTTTGTCAATGTTCATGGCTTGTATTGTAAACAAGCCATGAAGAAGTTGACAATATTTCTAACCCTATTTGTCAGCAGACTACAAAACTAGCCCTCGCTGTCACTAAACAACTCGGGCTGGGTCGGCGTCTGCACTGGCGCGCCTTCGCGGGCGATCCGGGTAATCTCCGGCCAGTTTTGAACCAAGATGTTGAAGGGCAAGGCTTGGTGATGGTCATGCAAGGTCTCTATTCGTTCGAGGCCAGCGCCCGCAATTTGGGGAGCAGCGCGGGGATTTCCTCGGACGCCGCCACCCAGACAATGTTGGCATCAATCTCGAAATAGGCATGCGCCAGGCGGTTACGCATCCCGCTGATCGCTTTCCACGGAATGTTGCTATGGGCGACCCGTGTCTCCTCGGAAATCTTGCTTGCCGCCTCGCCAATGACTTCGACAGCACGCACGATGGCAAACATCAGCATCAGGTCAGTGTCCAAATCGGCACGCTTGCGGCCTGCCACAAACTGGATCGCGGCTTCGCCTGCCTCGATCATGTGGCCGACGCGCACGCGATCCTCAAAGTGCATATTGCACCTCTGCCATGCGTACCACCTCATCGCGAAAGTAGCGCGAGAGATCACCCGCAGTACGCAGATCGACCTTCCTGCCCCCCAACATGTCCGAAAGCTCCAGCTCCATCCCGGCAATAGCAAAAAGACCGGGGATATGCTCCGGATCGAATTCCACCAGCAGATCGATGTCGCTGTCTGGCCTTGCCGTGCCCTTTAGTTGCGAGCCGAACAGCGCCAAGCGACGAATGTGGTGCTGCTCACAAAATTGGGCCAAAGTCGCCTCATCAAGATTCAGACTTTTGTGCATGGATGCTCGCTCCTCGTTGATTCATTTCTGCGCAAACAGATCGTCTGTACCCCGTACGGCAGCATGCGGCGCTTCCCGCGCCAATCGCGCAATCTCCGGCCAGCTTTGCACCAAGCCATTGTACGAGAGCGCTTCGGCAGCACGCTTCTTGCGCTCGCAAAGTGTGTACAGCCGATAGGCCAGCTCCCGCGCTACTTCGGCCTTTGCCCCTATTTTCCTGAGAAGCTCGGCTGCCGACCCTTCGCCACCAGCTTCGAGAACACGAATGAGCTGATGCACCATCTCCCATGCAGTGAGTCGGACATCGGTTGTTGGATCCCAGTCTTCCGGAAGCTCGTCGGGCTTCAGAAGACGGACTTTGCCAGCCTTGGACGCCACGATGCCCGCCTCGACCATGCCGGCGACGCTGGTGTTCTTGGACTTGGAAAGCTGTTCGGCCATGCCGTACTCGCCCTCGGAGAAACCCGACTGCTCGAACCAAGTCAGAGCCCAGCGGCTGTCGGTGTCGAAATCGCCCTCCTGCTCGGCCAGCGCTTCGTCGAGCGTCTGATTGATGAGCGCCAGCGCCTCGCGCACCGAGAGCGCCTTGCCCTCAGCGTCGAGAACCTTTGAGTAACGTGTGTAGACCGCCATCCCAGGACCAATGGCGGCCTGCGCGAGGTCCACCGGTGCGATGTTTCCGTGCTGGAGATTGGCGAGCGCCTTGGGCAATTCCGTCTTGAGCGTGGTGACAAACTCACGGCGGGTGGCGGTGGGTGCATTGCCGGCGCGCGGACGGCAGACCACGACGATGCTAGAGGCGAGAGCG
>JAEMQF010000231.1 GCA_022758925.1 Burkholderiales bacterium
CCCGCTCATCACGCCAGAAGACGCCTGCTCGTCGTTGCAAATGCTCGCCATAGCCCGAGCTATGCCTGCGCTTTGCGCCTAGATCATGCGCCTTCTGGCGCGCTGCTCGGGCACGCTCGAAAAACTCTCAGCCTCTGAGCCGTCGCGCACCTGGGCGCCCGGAGCGCGGCTCAGGCGCCGAACAGATCATCGCCCAGGCCCTTCGGCACGGTCAAGCCGAGGTGCCGGTACGCCGCCAGGGTCGCCACGCGACCGCGCGGCGTGCGTTGCAAGTAGCCCTGCTGGATCAGGAACGGCTCGATCACGTCTTCGATCGTGTCGCGCTCTTCGCCGATCGCCGCGGCCACGTTGTCCAACCCCACCGGCCCGCCGTCGAAACGGTGGATCACGGCCTGCAACAGCTTGCGGTCCATCACGTCCAGCCCCTGCGGGTCGACGTCGAGCATCACCAGCGCCTTGTCGGCGAGCGCCTTGTCGATGCTGCCGTTGCCCTTCATGTCGGCGAAGTCGCGCACGCGACGCAGCAGCCGGTTCGCGATGCGCGGCGTGCCGCGCGAACGGCGTGCGATCTCGAACACGCCTTCGAGATCGGTGGCCACCTTCAGCAGGCCGGCTGAGCGCGTGACGATGAGCGCGAGTTCTTCGGCGCTGTAAAACTCAAGGCGTGTGACGATGCCGAAGCGATCGCGCAAGGGATTCGTCAGCATGCCGGCGCGCGTGGTCGCGCCCACCAGCGTGAACGGCTGCAGGTCGAGTTTGATCGAGCGTGCCGCCGGGCCCTCGCCGATCATGATGTCGATCTGATAGTCCTCCAGTGCCGGATAGAGGATTTCTTCGACGACCGGGCTCAGGCGGTGAATCTCATCGATGAAGAGCACGTCGTTGCGCTCGAGGTTGGTCAGGATCGCCGCCAGGTCTTTCGGCTTTTCAAGAACCGGCCCCGAAGTCGAGCGCAGGTTCACGCCGAGTTCGTTGGCGATGATGTGCGACAGCGTCGTCTTGCCCAGGCCCGGCGGGCCGAACAGCAGCACATGGTCGAGCGCCTCGCGGCGCATTCTGGCCGCGCCGATGAAGATTGCCAGCTGTTCGCGCGTTTTTGTCTGGCCCACGTATTCGGCCAGGCCCTTGGGGCGCAGCGCGCGTTCGATGGCCTCCTCGTTCGGCGACGCGGGTGCTGCGCTGAGGACACGGCGCGCGGGTTCGAAGTCGTCGGTCTGGATCGACATGCCCGATTATCGGCTGGCTGCTGCGGCTCACCACGCCCGCAGCAGCGTTGGCCGAAATGCACGACGTGCCGGCTGGGCGCACCAGGGCTCGGTGATCGAGCTCCTGACCGAGTGTCCCGGTGCCTATCTGGCGAGTGCCTTCAGCGCCAGCTTGATGCCGTCGCTGACCCCGATATCGCCAGGCAGCGCCTTCAGCGCGGCGGCAGCCTCGCGGTCGCTGTAGCCGAGCGCGACCAGCGCCTGCAGAATGTCGCCTTGCGCGCCCCTGAGCGCCGTGCTCGGCGCGGTGAGGGCGTCGCCGAGTTTGCCTTTGAGTTCAAGCAGCAGACGCTCGGCCGTCTTCTTGCCGATGCCCGGTACTTTAACGAGGCGGCTGCTTTGCTGCAGGCTCACGGCCTGCGCCAGGTCGGCAACGCTCAGGCCGGACAGGATCGACAAGGCCGTGCGTGGGCCGACGCCGGAGATCTTGACGAGCAGGCGAAACGTCGTGCGTTCGTCGTGCGTCAAGAAGCCATACAGCAGCTGCGCGTCTTCGCGCACGACGAAATGCGTCAGCAAGGTGATGCGCTCACCCAGGCCGGGCAGGTTGTAGAAGCTGCTCATCGGCACATCGACTTCGTAGCCGACGCCGTTCACATCGAGCAAAACCTGGGGCGGGGATTTCTCAGTCAGCGTTCCGGTCAGTCGTCCAAGCATCGGGGCATTATCGGCGGCCTGGCGACTGCCTGACCGCGGCTGGCGTGGTCGGCTGCGCGAAGCGGCGACGCATCGGCGGCGTGGGCCACCGGCCGGCGCGGGGGCGCCGCTTCGGCGCGGTTCAGCGGCGGAACAGGCCCAGGCGCTGCGCCTCGAGCGCGGCCTCGGCGCGCGAGCTGACGTTGAGCTTGCGGTAGATCTGCTTCACGTAGTCGGCGATGGTGTGGCGCGACAGGCCGAGTTGGACGCCGATCTCGGGTAACGTGAAACCCTTGGCGACCCGCAGCAGCACTTCGTTCTCGCGATCGGTGAGCGAGACCTGCGGCATGTTCTGCGGGCGCTCCTGGCGCCGCGTCATCTTCGCGAAGTGGGTCAGCACGCGGCGCGCGATCGACGGCGAGAGCGGCGGCTCGCCCTGGCTCATGCGTTTGAGCTGCTCGGCGATCAGTTCGCGCGACTGCTCCTTGAGCAGGTAACCGAAGGCGCCGGCTTGCAGCGCCGGAAAGAGATGGTCATCGTCGTCGTGGATGGTGACGACGACGGACTGCGCATCGGGTTGCAGTTCGCGCAGCTTGGCCACGACATCGACGCCGGAGCCATCGGGCAGGCCAAGATCGCAAAGGGCCAGGTCGAACTTGACGGCGCTGATCAATTCGAGCGCGTCATGCACCCGAGCCGCTTCGGAAATCAGCGCCTGCGGAAACACTTCCAGCACCAGCGCCTTGAGCCAGACGCGAATCTCCGGCAGGTCTTCGAGCAACAGTATGCTGTTCATGCGGCGGGTCTCGGGGGCGCGGGAAAGCGCGCGGAAATTCATCGTAGCAGGGCGCCTGCCGGCCGCAGCAGGGTTCACAGCGCAAGCGTGAGCCTTATCACGGTGCCATAGCTCGGCGCGGATTCGACCAGGCACTGGCCGCGCATCTGCTTGGCGCGGTGCTTCATGCTCGCCATGCCGTGGCCACGGTCGAGCTTGCCGTCCAGCTCCATCGGGATGCCGCAGCCGTTGTCCTGCACGATCAGCTCGAACTCGCCGTCGCGCACTGTGCAGCGCACCTTGCAGTTCGTGGCGCCACTGTGCTTGATGATGTTGCTGACCGACTCGCGCAAGATGCGCGTGGTCTGCACGAAGCTGCGCGCCGGCAGGGTTTGCTCCACGTCTTCGTCCGGGCCGCGCCAATCGGTTTCGATGTTCGCCTGGCCCAGACGCGCCATCACTTCGGCACGCCAGTCGGCCAGCGCGTCGGCGAGTTGCATCGGTCTGCCCGTCAGGCCGCGCACCGACAGGCGCATCTCTTCGAGCGCTTCACGCGCCAGCGTCGAGATGCGTTGCGAATCGCTGGTGTGCACGATCGTCAGCAGCTTCGCGCCCAGGTCGTCGTGCAGGTCCGCGGCAATGCGCTTGCGCTCCTGGGCCATGACCTGCTCGATGCGCGCGTCGGCCATCTGTGAGAATTTGCGCTCCGCCGCGGCTGCGAGTTCGAGCGCGCGCCCTGGCAGTTGTCGTCGTCCGAGTTCGGCGGCCTGCAGTGCCTTGGCGAACCCGCGCAACAAGCGCAACCCGAGGCCGATCGCGAGCGCGATCAGGATCAATTGCGTCGTTTCCAACGCCGGTGGCGCGACCCAGGCGCGCTGCACCGCGAACTCCAGCGCCAGCGCCGTGGCAAGCGTGACCAGTGCCGCTGCCATCGGCCAGTATTCGTGGGGCGGTTGACGACGCGTGAGCCACAGGGTGCGGCCGATCACCGCGAGCAGTTCCAGCCCGAGCACGGTGTTCCAGATCGACGCGGCCAGGAACAGGCGCGACGGTCCGGCCAGCAATAGCGTGAGCGGCATCAGCAAGCACTGCGGCAAGAGCAATTTTTCGATCTGGCGCCAGCGCCTGCCGGCAAGGCGCAACAGGAACAGCATGCTCGCCGCGGCGAGTGGGGCGACCGCGGCGGCGACGATGAATTCGACGCTGGCGCTGCTCACCGGCGCTTCGCCCAGCCAGTGGTGCAGCGCAAGGGCAGACCCGCAGAGTGCGAGCCAGCCATACGGCCGCAGGTGCGAGTTGCGTCGGTTCCACGAGTCGAGCCTCAGCACCGCGAAGCCGAGCGCGGCGAGCACGATGCTCAGCGCCTGCACGACGCTGACGTTCCAGAACTCCCTGCGCGCGTGCTCCGCCGCCAGCACCTCGCTCGGACCGATCTTCAGGACCGACAATCCTGCGGCGCGGGCAGGCCCGGCAACCCGTTGCAGGGCGTGCCCCTGCAGGCGCAGGTCGATCACGTTGCCGCTCGGCAGCAGTGCCGACGCGGGCAACCTCATGAGATGGGGCCGGGCGCAGTGGTTGGCCACAGATCCCACCGAGGATCGAGTGCTGTAGATGAGTTGCCCGTTGAGCTGCACCTCGATCTGGCTGCACGCGCGCTCGATATACAGAGACTGCGAGGAGTGTGGGGCGCTTGCGCCGGGGGGATCGAAGCGGATCCGGTACCAGACCACGGCGTCGTGCTCGGGGCGGGTCAGCGACCAGTCGTCGGGCAGTCGCGTGGCCGCAGCAGGTGCCGTCAGCGGATACTTGTCACCCGCGTCGGCGACCGTCAACGCCTGGGCGATGACGCGCACCGCGGGGTCGGCGCCGAATGCGGCACCGGTTGCGCAGACCGCGACGGCAAGAATCGCGGCAAGAGCGAGCCCGCGCGGTGCCACATGCAATTTGCGGGCAACCCGCCAAGGAATTTTGGGCACGGCAGCGAACATCGGCACTCATTGTGGTGGATGGGTTGCCTCGGCAAAGCCCGATCGGCGCGCGAGGCACGGCGGCTGCGGAACTGCTTGGCAGTTGCGGCGCTCACCTGGGTAGACAATCCCGGGCGCTGACCCACCACCTGAGCCCAAAGTGATCCTGCGCCACGCTTTCATCCCGCCCGACAACGCCCGAATCGCGCATCTGTGCGGCGCGCTGGATGAACACCTGCGCAGCATCGAGGCCGGGCTTGACGTCAGCATCTCGCGGCGCAACGCTTCGTTTCGAGTAGAGGGCGCGAAGCCGCATGTCGAGCGCGCCGTGCTGCTGCTGCAGTCCTTGTACGACCGGGCGCGCCGGCCCATTCCTGCCGAACAATTGCAGTTGACGCTGCTGCAGGCGCAGGGCGAATTGCGCCGGCCGGCGCCGAGCCGCGCGGCGCCCACGGGCCGATTCGTCGTCGCCGGCCAGGACGTGGCGCTCGAGGACAGCGCAGCGAACGATTCGATCGTGCTGCAAACGCGCCGACCCGACCTCGCCGGCCGCAGCGTGAACCAGCAAACCTACCTGCGCAATATCCTGTCGCACGACATCACGATCGGCATTGGCCCGGCGGGCACCGGCAAGACGTTTCTCGCCGTCGCCTGCGCCGTCGATGCGCTGGCGCGCGCGAGCGTGCAGCGCATCGTGCTCACGCGCCCGGCGGTCGAGGCCGGCGAGCGGCTCGGCTTCCTGCCGGGTGACCTGGCGCAAAAAGTGGACCCTTACCTGCGTCCGTTGTATGACGCGCTGTACGACTTGATGGGCATCGACAACGTGACACGAGCCTTCGACAAGGGCAGCATCGAAGTCGCGCCGCTTGCCTTCATGCGCGGGCGCACGCTGAACAACGCCTTCGTCATCCTCGACGAAGCGCAAAACACGACGCCCGAGCAAATGAAGATGTTCCTCACGCGCATCGGCTTCGGCGCCAAGGCCGTGGTCACCGGCGACGTGAGCCAGATCGACCTGCCGCGCGGTCAATTGAGCGGACTGGTCGATGCCGAACGCGTGCTGCGCCCGGTGCGCGGCATCGCCACGACCTGGTTCACGTCGGCCGACGTGATTCGACACCCGCTGGTGGCGCGCATCGTCGAGGCCTACGAGTCGGCGCGCGCCGATCCGACCTGAGGGCTTGATGGCACGCCCGGCGCTCACGTTGTCGCTGCAGTTCGCGGATGCGAGCGACAAGACGCTTCTGCCGCGCCACAAGGTGAAACGCTGGCTCGCCGCGGCGCTGTCGCGGCCCGCCGAAATCACGGTGCGCTGCGTCGAGGCTGCCGAAGGCCGCAACCTGAACCACGACTACCGCGGCGCCGATCACGCGACAAACGTGCTCACCTTTGCCTACCAGAGCGAACCCAAGGTCGTGGCCGATCTGGTGCTGTGTTCGCCGGTGATTCGGCGCGAAGCCGCCGAACGCGAGATCGACCTTCAGGCGCATTACGCGCACCTGGTGGTGCACGGTGCATTGCACGCCCAGGGCCTGGATCACCAGGACCAGGCGACGGCGCACGCGATGGAAACCGCCGAGAGCGAGATTCTGCTGGCGCTGGGCTTGCGCGATCCGCATCGCGACTGAACTTGCGCGCGTCCCGGCTCCTTGGAGCCTGGGCTGCAGCCGGCGGCTTCTGCCGCCCACGGTCCTAGCCAGTCCAGCCAGACTTCAGGAGTCGAGCCGCATCCATCGCAAAGTAACTCAGCACGCCGTCGGCGCCGGCACGCTTGAACGCGCCCAGGCTTTCCATCATCACCGCGTCATGCTCCAGCCAGCCGTTCGCCGCCGCGGCCTTGAGCATCGCGTACTCGCCGCTCACCTGGTAGACGAACGTCGGCACGCGGAACTCGTCTTTTACGCGGCGCACGATGTCCAGGTAGGGCATGCCGGGCTTGACCATCACCATGTCAGCGCCTTCGGCCAGATCGAGCGCCACTTCGCGAAGCGCCTCGTCGCTGTTGCCCGGATCCATCTGGTAGACCTTCTTGTTGCCCTTGCCCAGGTTCGCGGCCGAACCCACCGCGTCGCGAAACGGGCCGTAGAAGGCGCTCGCGTACTTCGCGCTGTAGGCCATGATCTTGGTGTGGATGTGGCCCTTCGCTTCCAGGGTCTGGCGGATCGCGCCGATGCGCCCGTCCATCATGTCGCTCGGGGCCACGATGTCGACGCCGGATTCGGCCTGCAGCAATGCCTGCCGGGTGAGCACGGCCACGGTCGCGTCGTTCACGATGTAGCCGGTGGCATCGAGCAATCCGTCCTGGCCGTGTGTCGTGAACGGGTCGAGTGCGACGTCGGTCATCAGGCCCAGTTCCGGAAAGCGCGCTTTCAACGCGCGCACCACGGTCGGAATGAGCCCGTCGGGGTTCAGCGCTTCGCGACCGTCTTCGGTCTTGAGTGCGGGTTCGAGCACGGGGAACAGCGCCATCACCGGAATGCCCAGGCTCAGGCATTCTTCGGCAACCGGCAACAGACGATCAAGACTGCGCCGCTGCACGCCGGGCATCGATCCGACCTCCTGCACCATGCCCTGGCCGGCGAGCACGAACACGGGCAGGATCAGGTTGGACGGGTGCAACCGGGTTTCTCGCACCAGGGCGCGGCTGAATTCGTCGCGGCGCAGACGCCGCGGGCGGCTGGCGGGGTAGGGGGCTGGTGTATGCACGACGGTCAACCTCGGCTGGGGTTCGGGGTGCGCGGCGCGGGGTCGGGTTCGCTCGCGTCCGATCTAAGCGTTTCTCCGGGCCCCGAAGCTGCTGGAAATGCGCTTTTCATCTGCTAAAGTAGCCGTTGGATGATAGCCGCAAGGTGGTCGTCCCCTGCTTTTCCTCCCTGAGCAGGAGCCTTGATGTGATGACCGCGTCAAGGCTTTCAAAGCCCTGGCCCTGCGGTCAGGGCTTTTCTTTTTCTGGAGCCTGTCGGGCTTTGGGTCGGGCCCGCGTTCGGCCTGTTTCGGGGCGCATGCGTCGTTGCAAATGCTCGCCGTGCCGCCCGGCACGGCTGCGCTTTGCGCCTAGCCTGCGCCCCGAAACAGGCCGAACCCGAAGGGCCGGGGCGAATTGCGGTGCCACTCGTCGTTGCCGGCTCCTTATGTGGCACGCCACACGGCGTCGCCGACGCCTAGATTGGCGCCGCAATTCACCCCGGCGCGGGCCCGACCCAAAGCCCGACAGGCTCCAGACCTCCATAATCCCGCGATGCTGTGGGTCAAGGCCTTTCATGTCGTGTTCGTTGCGAGTTGGTTCGCCGGCCTGTTCTACCTGCCGCGGTTGTTCGTGAATCTGGCCACCGTGGCGCCCGACAGCCATGCCGAACGTGAGCGCCTGCTGCTGATGGCGCGCAAGCTCTACCGCTTTTCGAGCGGCCTCATGGTGGTGGCGCTGGGGCTCGGGCTGTGGCTGTGGGGCAGCAATTTTTCGGGCGATGCAGGTGCCTGGTTGCACGTCAAGCTGGTGCTGGTGGTGGGGGCGATCGGCTACCACCATATGTGCCGTTCGCTGCTGCGGAGCTTCGAGTTGCTTGCGAATCGCCGCAGCGAACGTTGGTTTCGGGTTTTCAACGAGGTTTCGGTCCTGATCTTCGCTGCCATCGTCGTGCTCGCGGTCGTCAGGCCGTTCTAGAACCACGTCGCGCGAACCATGGCTTCGCCGCCGCTGCATCACAGCTCCGCTGCGCCACTGGCGGCGATCTACGCGGCCCTGGTGATCTACGCCAGCCTTTACCCCTTCGACGATTGGCGCGCGTTCGACACGAACCCGTTCGCTTTCCTGGTCATGCCCTGGCCGCGCTGGTGGACCGCCTTTGATGTCGGCGCCAACCTGCTCGGTTACGTGCCCTTGGGGGCGATGATGTTCGGTGCGCTCGTGCGCAGCGGCGTGCCGACGCGGCGTTCCGTCAGCCTGGCCTGGTCGGCCGCGTTTGGACTGTCGCTGTGCATGGAGGTGACGCAGAACTTCCTGCCGCGGCGCGTGGCGTCGAACCTCGACTTGAGCTTGAATACGCTCGGCGCGGGCCTGGGCATCGGATTGGCGCTGGCGATTCACCGCCAGGGCTGGGTCGATCGCTGGCAAGCGCTGCGCGAGCGCTGGTTCATCCAGGACAGCGCCGGAGGCCTGGCCTTGATCGTGAGCTGGCCGCTCGGACTGCTCATTCCGACACCGGTGGCTCTGGGTGTCGGGCGCATCCTGCCGCGCTTGCACGAAGGTTTCGCACAGGTCTTCGAGGGCACGCCGATTGCACCGTGGCTTGATGCGCCGATCTGGACCGCGCAACACCTTGTGCGGCTGTCGGCACTGGCCGAGGTCTCGATCGTGGCGCTGGGTCTGCTCGGGCCGAGCTTGCTTGCCTTTACGATCACCCACCCCGGATGGCGCCGCCTGACGCTGGTGCCGGTTCTGGCCGGCCTGGGTGTGGCGACGACGACGCTGTCGACAGCCCTGAACTTTGGCCCGCAGCACGCCCTGGCTTGGGGCACCGGCCTGTTTTGGCTTGGCCTGGGCGGCGGCGCATTGCTCGCCGGATTGGCGAGCCGGCTCCCGGCCCGCACCTGCGCTGCCTTCGGTCTGATCGCACTCACTGCCCTCATCGTCGGCGTCGCGCATGCGCCTGCCGACCCTTATTTCGCGCACAGCCTGCAAGCCTGGGAGCAGGGCGACTTCATCCGCTTTCACGGCGCAGCGCAATGGGTCGGCTGGCTCTGGCCTTTCGTGGCGCTGGGCTATCTTCTGGTGCGCAGCGCGCGCCCAGGCTAGCGCCGAAGCCCACAGCTTTCATGTTTCGCAATCTCCGGGTCGCGGCACCATGATCCCTGGCCTCGACTCGCCCGTTCGCCGCGGCGTCTCGCCGCTGCGTGCGACCCATAGAATCCGCGCCATGAGTTACTACGAACGGCACATTTTCTTCTGCCTGAACCAGCGCGACAACGGCGAGGCGTGTTGCGCCCAGCACGCGGCGCAGGCGAGCTTCGAGCATTGCAAGGCACGCGTCAAGGCCGAGAAGCTGAACGGTGCGGGCCGGGTGCGCGTGAACCGCGCCGGTTGCCTGGATCGCTGCGCCGCCGGGCCGGTTGCGGTGGTCTACCCGGAAGCGGTTTGGTACACCTATGTCGACCAGCACGACATTGACGAGATTGTCGATTCGCACCTGAAGTGCGGACTAGTGGTCCAGCGCCTGCTGCTCGCCGCCGATGTCGGGCGCTGAGCATGCATCGGGTGCCTGAAGCCACGAATGAATACGCGAACCGCGCGCCACAGCGTGCCGGGACCCTCCGGCGACATCGAATGCGCGATCGATGCGCCCGACTCGGCGCCGCTTGGCACGGCCGTGATCTGCCATCCACACCCGGTGCATGGCGGGACGCTGGAGAACAAGGTCGTGCAGACGCTGGCGCGAGCGTTCGTCGCCCTCGGCTGGCGCAGTGTGCGCTTCAACTTTCGCGGCGTCGGCGTGTCACATGGAAAATGGGATGACGGGGTCGGTGAAATCGATGACGCGCTGGCCGTGATCGCGACCCTGCGCGACCCTGCCTTGCCGTTGATGCTCGCCGGGTTTTCTTTCGGCGGCTATGTCGCCGCCTGCGCCGCGCAGCGACTGGCCGGGCCGGCCAGGCCGACCCGCCTCGTGCTCGTCGGCCCTTCGACGCAGAAGCAGGAACTGCCTCGCGTGCCGGCGGACACGGTGGTGATCCATGGCGAATCCGATGAAGTCGTGCCGCTGTCGGCAACCCTCGACTGGGCGCGCCCGCAATCGCTGCCGGTGATCGTCTTCCCCGGCGTGGGACACTTCTTTCACGGCCAACTCGCTCTGCTGAAGAGCGTCGTGCTGCGGCAGCTTCATGCGGCCGCCGCGCAGCCCCAGAACCCCCCAACTTGATCTGCGCTGGACAACCCCAACCTCATATTCCGCCATGCATCGAAGCCTTGTTTTCGCCGTGTCCCTGGCCTTTGCAGGTTTGACCCTGGCCGCAGCGCCGCAGCCCCCCGAGGTTGCGGCGAAACATTACCTGGTGGTCGACCTGACCAGCGACAAAGTGCTGGCAGAGCGCGATGCCGATGCGCCAACCGATCCCGCGTCGCTCACCAAGTTGATGACGGCCTACCTGGTGTTTGGCGCCATCCGCGACAAGAAGCTCACACTCGAGCAGACCCTGCCGGTGTCGGCGCGGGCCTGGGCCGAACGCCGGGGCGGCGGCTCGCTGATGTTCATCGACACGACGATGACGCCCAAGGTCGACGAATTGATGCGCGGCATGATCGTGCAGTCGGGCAACGATGCATCGGTCGCGCTTGCCGAAGGCGTGGCCGGTACGCTGGATCAGTTCGTCGCGCTCATGAACGCGCAAGCCGCGAGCTGGGGCTTGAACCACACGCATTTCATGAATGTGACGGGTTTGACCGAACCCGGGCACAGCAGCACCGCGCGCGATCTGGCGACGATCGCGACCCGAATCATTCGCGACTTCCCCGACTTTTATACCTACTACTCGATTCAGTCCTACAAGTACAACAACATTGCGCAGCCGAATCGCAACCTGCTGCTGCATCGCGATCCCAGCGTGGACGGAATGAAGACCGGTTTCACCGCCGCGGCGGGATATTGCCTGATCGCCAGCGCGGTGCGCGAATATCCCAATTTGGGCGCGGCGGGCAAGGCGCCGGGGAAAAGGCGCCTGCTGAGCGTGGTGCTGAACACGACATCGATGGAGGCGCGTGCCGGCGAAAGCCAGAAGCTCCTGAACTGGGGTTTCCAGGCCTTCGACACGGTGCGCCTGTTTGACGACGCTCAAGCCCTGGCCACGCCCGAAGTCTGGAAGGGCAAGAGCCGAGCCGCCAAACTCGGGCCCGCCGGCGGCGTGTTCGTCACGATCGCGAAGGGCGACGCGGCGAAGCTGAAAACGCGAATCGAGCGCAACGATCCCCTGCTCGCGCCCCTGGCCCAAGGCCAGCGCGTGGGCACGATCAAGGTCACGACCGCCAGCGGCGAGGCCGTGGTCGACGTGCCCTTGGTGGCTCTCGAAGCGGTGGAACAAGGCTCGCTGATGAAGCGTGCCTGGGACACGATTCGATTGTGGGCGCGCTAGTGTGGTGCAACGGACTCGGGTCTAATTGCTGCCATTCGCGCTGCGCCTCGCGCCGCACATTGACCCCTTGGAGCCGCCATGCAAACCATCCCCGACAGTCTGTGCTACTTGAACGGCGAATACTCGTCGCTGCGCGAGGCCAAGGTATCGGTGCTCGATCGTGGGTTCATCTTCGGCGACGGTGTCTACGAAGTGATTCCGGTCTACGCCGGCAAGCTGTTTCGCTTTGATGAGCACATGGCAAGGCTGAACCGCAGCCTGGGCAAACTGCGCATTGCCAACCCGCATTCCGGCGATCAGTGGCTGGAGCGCTGCCGCAAACTGATTCACGCGCTGACGGCAGACACACAGGCCCAGGATCAGATCGTCTACCTCCAGGTCACGCGCGGCGTCGCGCTGCGCGACCACGTGATGCCGCGCGACATCACGCCCACCGTATTCATGATGGCAAGCGTGATGAAGCCGCCGAGCCCCGAGCAACGCCATGTGGGCGTCGCCTGCATCACGGCGCGCGACTTCCGCTGGGAGCGCGGTGACATCAAGAGCATCTCGCTGCTCGGCAATGTACTCGCGCGCCAACTTTCGGCCGACCACGGTGCGTTTGAAACGGTGATGTTTCGCGCCGGCTTCCTGACCGAGGCTTCGGGCAGCAACGTCTGGGTCGTGCATGAAGGCGCCGTGCTCGGCCCGCCGAAAAGCGAACATGTGCTGGAAGGCATTCGCTACGAGTTGATTCGCGAACTCTGCGAAGAAACCGGCATCGCCTTCAACCTGCGGCCGATTCCCGAGGCCGAAGTGATGGCCGCCGACGAAGTGTTGCTCAGCTCTGCGACCAAGGAGATCCTGCCCGTGACGACGCTCGACGGCCATGCCGTGGGCCACGGCGCGATGCGCGGCAAGCCCGGGCCGGTGTACGCGAGGCTGCACCAGGCCTATCAGGCGGCCAAGACCGTGTACTCGATTTGAGCCTGGCCCATGGCCGTGACACAGGCACCGTCGCTGGTCGAATACCCCTCGGTCTTTCCGATCAAGGTCATGGGCGAAAACGTCGAGGGTTTCGCGCAGGCGATGATCGAACTGGCGCGCCGCTTCGATCCCGCGCTGGACGATTCCGCGGTGACGATCCGGCCGAGCCGCGCTGGCAAGTACCTCGGCGTGACGCTGAGCGTCACCGCCACCAGCCGCGAGCAACTCGATGCGCTGTATCGCAGCCTGACGCAGCACCCGCAGGTGAAGGTCGTGTTGTGAGCGCAACAGCGTCGCGCTGACGATGTTGCAGGCGCGACGGCTCGGACGTGTCGACTATGTTGCGACGTGGGCGGCGATGCGCGAATTCACGCAGCAACGCGACCCGACGACGCCCGATCAGCTCTGGATCTGCGAACACGAGCCGGTGTACACGCAGGGCATTGCGGGACGTGCCGGACACGTGCATGACGTTGGCGCAATTGCCGTTGTCAGCACCGATCGCGGTGGACAGGTCACTTACCATGGCCCGGGCCAGGTGGTGGCCTACCCATTGATCGACCTGAAGCGCCAGGGTATCTATGTCAAGGAATTCGTCTATCGGCTCGAACATTGCGTGCTCAAGACATTGCAGGGTTTCGGCGTCACCGGCCACCGCGTTGCAGGCGAACCCGGCGTCTACGTGCGGTGCGCCGATCCGTTCGGCCACGCGGCGCTGCGCGGCCCGGGCCACGACAAGTTTGCGGGCCTGGGCAAGATCGCGGCGCTCGGCATCAAGGTCAGCCGCCACTGCACCTACCACGGTGTGGCGCTGAATGTGGCGATGGATCTCTCGCCGTTCGGTGCCATCGACCCCTGTGGCCACGCCGGACTGAAGGCGATCGACCTGGCTACACTGGGGGTGAGCGTGGCGTGGGAGCAGGTCGCGACACGCCTTGCCGAGAATCTGGTGACCCACCTCGCACCCTAGTACTGCGACCCGGTTCCGCCGTTTGCCACTGACCAACCACCCTCTGTCGCACCACAGCATGAGCGCCTACGACGCGAGCGTCAAGCAAAAGGCACAGGCGAAGACTGCGCGCATCCCGATCAAGGTGGTCGCCGCCGAGCCGCTGAAAAAACCCGACTGGATTCGCGTCAAAGCCGGTTCGCCGAGCACCCGCTTCTACGAGATCAAGCAGATCCTGCGCGAGCACCGTCTGCACACGGTGTGCGAAGAGGCGTCGTGTCCGAACATCGGCGAATGTTTCGGCAAGGGCACGGCCACATTCATGATCATGGGCGACAAGTGCACGCGGCGTTGCCCGTTTTGCGACGTGGGCCACGGCCGCCCCGACCCGCTTGACGCGCAGGAGCCGGCGAACCTGGGCAAGACGATCGCGGCCTTGAAGCTGGCCTACGTGGTCATCACGAGCGTGGACCGCGACGACTTGCGCGACGGCGGTGCTGCCCACTTCGTTGAATGCATCCGGCGCACGCGAGAGCTGTCGCCGCGCACCCGGATCGAGATCCTCACGCCAGACTTTCGCGGGCGCCTGGACCGCGCGCTCGACATCCTGCAAGCCGCGCCGCCCGACGTCATGAACCACAACCTCGAGACCGTGCCGCGCCTGTACAAACAGGCTCGGCCGGGATCGGACTACGCTTTTTCGCTGAGTCTGTTGCAGCGCTTCAAGGACTTGGCGCCGCAGGTGCCCACCAAGAGCGGGCTGATGGTCGGCCTGGGCGAAACCGACGAAGAAATCCTTCAGGTCATGCGCGACATGCGCGCGAACCGCATCGACATGCTGACGATCGGCCAATACCTTGCGCCGAGCCGGCACCACCTGCCGGTGCAGCGCTACGTGCATCCCGACACGTTCGCGATGTTCGAGGCGCAGGCCGCAGACATGGGATTCGTGCACGCTGCCGTCGGCGCGATGGTGCGTTCGAGCTACCACGCCGACCGCCAGGCCCACGCCGCAGGGGTGGAGGGAGCGACCGCTTCGTGAGCGCGCCGTTGCGGTTGGCGTGAAGCCGGTCCTGACTTCGAGATCGCCTTGACGTCGACGATCTTCGCGCTCGGCGCCATCGCGCTGTGGTCGACCCTGGCCACGCTTGGGTGGATGCTGTCGCATGTGCCGCCCTTCTTGCTGACCGGCCTGGGCCTGCTCATCGGCAGCATCCCGGCCTGGCCCATGGCGCGGCGCTGGCGGGTATCGCGCAGCACGCTGGCGCTGGGCGTGTATGGCCTGTTCGGCTTTCACTTCCTGCTGTTCGTCGCGCTGCGCCACGCGCCGCCGCTGACAGCCAATCTGGTGAACTACCTGTGGCCGCTGCTGATCGTCTTGCTGGCACCGCTGTTCCTGCGCGATCTGCGCTGGAGCTTCGTGCACGTCGGCGCGGCGCTGGTCGGCTTTGCCGGCGCGGCGCTGGCAATGTTCGCCGAACGAGGGGAAAACCCAGCCGGGGGCGGCTTTGCCTGGGGCTACGTCGCGGCCCTGGGCTCGGCCTGGGTCTGGGCGAGTTATTCGCTGCTGACGAAGCGGGTCGCTCCCTTTTCTACATCGGCCATCGGCCTGTTTGGTCTGGTGTCGGGCCTTTTGTCGCTGCTCTGTCATGTCTGGCTCGAACCGGCGGTGCGCCTGACGCCGCGCGATTGGGGCTTGCTCGTGGTCCTCGGCGTGGGCCCCTTGGGGGCCGCATTCTTCCTGTGGGACGCGGCGCTCAAGCGCGGCGACCCGCGGCGCATCGGCGTGCTGAGCTACCTCACGCCACTTGCGTCGACGTTGTTGCTCGCTGTGGCGAGCGGCCGGCCGCTGACTCTCGCGATAGGCCTGGCCGGATTGCTTGTCGTGGCTGCCGCCGGCGTCGGACTCGCAGCGCGCTAAAGCGGCAAACTTGGCAGCGACCTGGCCTATGCCCTGGGGAATTTGCAGCGCGGCGCGGCGTATACCCGACAATGCGCGCTTCGCAAGTGCAGGGAGATTCATGCGGCGTCGGGCTCTAAATTTGCAGTTTGCTTGCGCGCCATGGCTGCTCTCAGTCGCGGCCGACACGCACGCCGCAATGCTGACCCAGGATGATGCGGCCCATGCATTGCGCACTGCCCTCGAACGCGGCGCGCATGCGGCGGTCGACCTGTTGGCGCGGACCGACGGCTTCTTGGGCAATCCCAAGGTTCGGATTGCGCTGCCGGGGCATCTGAACGACGCAGCGAAGTGGCTGGCAGCGATCGGCCAGAAAAAGCGCGTCGATGAACTGGTCACCGCGATGAACCGCGCCGCCGAAGCCGCGGTGCCCCAGGCACGCACGCTGCTGATTGCGGCAGTCAAGAGCCTGAACCTGCAAGACGCGCGCGGAATCGTCAGCGGCGGCGAGAGTTCGGCGACGGACTTCTTTGCGCACAAGACGCGCGAGCCACTCGGGCGGGAGTTCTTGCCGATCGTGACGCACGCGACACAAAAGGTTTCGCTGTCCGCGAAGTACAACAAAGTGGCGTCGAAAGCCTCGAGCTTTGGCCTGTTGGACCCCGGCGAGGCGAACCTTGAACGGTATGTGACGGACAAGGCGCTCGACGGCCTGTACCTGGTGATCGGTGAGGAAGAGCGAAAGATTCGCCAGGATCCGGTCGCGACCGGGAGCGCGATCCTGAAGAAAGTGTTCGGCTCGATCAAACCGAGCTTTCACAGCCATACTTCATCCAATCCCACCGTGTCGTCGTAAGTCGGTTCAATGAGCCTGAACAACCCGCTGCCGCTGGCCGCC
>JAEMQF010000144.1 GCA_022758925.1 Burkholderiales bacterium
CAGGACCGCCTCGTCAAGGTGACCGCGCCTGACAACGGCGCCACGGTCTACACCTATGACACCGAGGGAAATCTGTCCTCGGTGCTCGACGCGCGAGGCCTGCGCACGAGCTATACGTACAACGGCCTGGGCGACCTGCTCAGCCAGACGAGCCCGGATACCGGGACCACGACCTATGCCTACGACACGGCCGGCCGGCTTGCAAGCCTGACGCGCGCCAACGGCGCAGTGACGACCTTCACCTGGGACGCGCTGGACCGCATGACATCGCGCATCGCAGGCGGCGTCACCGAGGCCTTCACCTATGACGAAGGTAGCTACGGCAAGGGCAGGCTCACGCGCATCAACGATGCCACTGGCCAGACGACCTTTGAGTACAGTGCAGCCGGCGAATTGATACGGCAGGTCAACACGATCTATGGCCAGAGTTACGTCACGAGTTGGAGCTACGACAGCGCCGGGCGCCTGCGCGGCATGACCTACCCCACCGGGCTGGCGCTCGCCTACAGCTACGACGGCTATGGCCGCGTGTCGAGCGTGACGAGCAACCTGGGCGGCACGTGGGCGACCCTGGCCGACTCGTTCCTGTACCAGCCGGCGACCGACAGCCGCTACGCGTGGCGCTTCGGCAATGGGTTGCCACGCCTCGTCACGCTCGACACCGACGGGCGCATCGCCCAGCTTTCCAGCGGGGCAGCACACAGCCTGGGCTTCGGCTACTTCAACGTCAACACCATTTCCTCGATCACCGACAACGTGTATTCGTCGCAGAGCGCGAGCTTTGGTTACGACCGCAACGACCGCCTCGTGTCGGTCGCGCGCAGCGGCGACGCGCAGGGCTTCACCTGGGACCTCGTCGGCAACCGCACCAGCCACCAACGCGACGTGAAGAGTTGGAGCTACGCCGTCACCGCCCAGGCCAACCGCGTGTCAGGCATCAGTGGCGACAGCTCTCGCAGTTTCGGCTACGACGCGGTGGGCAACCTTGCCAGCGAATCGGGCTCGAACGGCAGCCGAAGCTACGGCTACGACGCCTTCAACCGGCTGGGGCAGTTCTATCTGAACGGTACTCTCACGGGCGACTACCGCAGCAATGGGTTCAACCAGCGCGCGTTCAAGGGCGCGCCCGGGGGGCAGACGCGCTTCGTGTATGGGCCGACCGGCGAGATGCTGCAAGAGGACGGGCCAACGCCCACGAGCTACGTGTGGCTCGGCGGCGAGTTGCTCGGCATCGTTCGCGGTGGACAGTTCTATGCGAGCCACAGCGATCACCTCGGGCGCCCGGAAGTGCTGACGAATTCGGCTGGGGCTGTAGCCTGGCAGGCCAACAACGCCGCGTTCGACCGCAGAGCTGAGCCCGACGCGATCGGCGGCCTTAATGTGGGGTTTCCGGGGCAGTACTTCGACGCGGAGAGCGAGCTCTGGTACAACTGGAACCGGTACTACGATGCGTCGTTGGGGAGGTACACGCAGTCCGATCCCATCGGGCTGGCAGGAGGGATCAATACCTACGCATATGTCGGGGGGAATCCGGTCTTGAGGGTAGACCCTACGGGCTTGGACTTCGACATTACCGACGGCAGCTTCGTCCCCGCAGGCGAGTATCAGGGGTACTCGGTTGCTGTCGAGGCAGTCCGGGATGCGATGGGAACCGCCGCCGCTGTTTCAATGTCTGCAGGTGTACCTGGCCTCGCAAGGGCTGGCGCTGCCGCAGCCTGCACACCTGCCGGCCGAGGGGTAGTCGTATCGCTGCTTCAGGCGCTTGGCCAAGCGCAGAAAGGCACTGGCATGTCGCTGCCCCCAGGCCTGGCCAGCACGGTACAGACTTCGCAAAGCGCAATCATCAACGCCATCAGGCAGTCGACCTTCACTGCGAACTTGGCCGCGAGGCCGGTAATTGTCAGACCAACTTGGCCATCCGGTGGTGGTTGACGCGGCGATCCCGCAGCAAATGACACCAAGAGTCTTGGTCTGCTTGGTACTGGCCTTCACGCTCGCTGGAGTCGGGCTGATGCTGCTCGTTCAAAGGGCCTCAGAGTCGGAACGACAGCGCTGCACCGAGTTCTGCAAGGCCAAAGGCTACGGATCTGTAAATGCGCCGGCTGGTACCGCTGGGCGTCTGGTAGATGGGAGCTCAATTCCGACCGATGCCCAGAGCTACTGCCGGTGCGTTCCTGCCGATGCGAGAAGTGGAGTGCGGTGACTCACGCGCATGTGCTTACTTTGCTGGGTCGGGCCGGTCAGCAGGTGTCGTCTTGACGACCTTTAGATCAGGTTTCTCCTCCAAGGCAGTGAGCTTGTCTTCGACTGCCTGGATCATGGGTCGCATGTCCCACCCGGCTTGGAGTTCTGGAATGCGTTTAAGGTGAACGAGCGCTTGGCGCAGTTCACCCCTGCGATGAAGGGCGACCCCGAGGAAATAGTGGGCTGCAGCGTCATCGTTGAACAGCATCAGCCGCTCGCGGCACTTCTCCATAAGCGTGTCGAGATCCCCCCTATCAAGCAGAGGCTGCATGTGCTCGGAGAACGATGCACGCTGTATCAACTGCTTGCCGGCAACTCTAAGGATTCCGAGAGTCAGTACAGAGCAGACCGCCACTATTGCCAAGGCGCCAGCGACGAAGAGCAGCAACCACCCTGTTGCCGTTGGCTGATGAAGTAGACGATCAATAGCTTCGAGCATGCGACTCTCAGGCCTTGCCTCCGGGTCTAGCGGTCTTCTCGCCCTTGAAGCAAAGCATGAAGCAAAGGGTCAGGTCTTGCCTTTTGCCTCGACGAAGGTGAGTGCCTCGGCCGGCGCGAGGCATCAGGATGCCCTCGAAGCTGCTGAGCGAAATCAGATCGTCATCGCCCGAGACGATCAACTCGACCTTGGCGGCGATGGCCAGCGCAAGCACCTCATCGTCGTCGGGATCGCGGCACACCGGAGCGGGCAAGGGCGGCGGCTCGATCACCTCGACCAACTGCCGCACCTCCGCCAGCGAGCGCTCGCGCGACGTGTTCGTGCGCGTGAGGATTGCATCGAACTTCGAGCGCCCGATCACGTCGGCCAACTCAGCCAGCAGCGCCGGTGAACTGACCAGCGACAGCGTGCCAGCGCGCACATGCTCCAGCAGCGCATGCGGTGGCCCGCGCCACAGCAGCCCGGCCATCAGCACATTGGTGTCAATGACCGCCCTCACGACACCTGACCGCGCTGCCTGCGCTCCGCGCGCGCCGCCTTTACCTCCGCATTGATCTCGTCCATCGACATCGGCTCGATGCCGGCGGCGGCCACGCGGTCAGCGATTGAGAGCAGCGAGTCGGCTGCCTCCTGGCGCTTGAGCGCATCGGTCAGCAGCCGATCCAACGCCTGCGGCGTCAGCAGCCCCGCCGCACGCGCGGCCTTCGCCGTGGCGTCAGGCAACTCGATCTGAATCGTCGTCATCGTCAGGCTCCCTGCGTGTTCACGCGTTGCTTGAGCTTCTCACGCTCGATGAATGTGTCCAGCAGCTGGGTGATCTGCCGCTTGGCCTTGGGGTCGAGCTTCTCGATGGCCAGCATCCGCCGCTCCAGGCTGTTGGTGGCCAGCCGCTTCACCGTGCGCCGCTGCGCCATGCCCAGCAGGACATCGGCGCCCACACCCAGCACCCGCGCCATCTGCGGCAGCAGATGCGCTGGCGGCTGTGCACCCGGCGCCTCATAGTAGGCCACCATGCGCTGCGTGATGCCCACCTCGGCGGCGAACTCAACCTGCGTGTAGCCGGCGGCCTTGCGCAATGCGGCAAGCCGCTCGCCAAAGTTCTCGATCACATCCGTCTTCCGCTTGGACATGGGCGCCTCTCAAAGGGGATGCACTCATGATAGGACCGATTCGGCAATCGGTTTGCTGGACTATACGATAAACGTATAACACCGCGCCAGCAGATTTTTTGCGGAGGCATCCGATGGCACGCATCCCCGAGCAAGAGATCGAGCGGCCAAAAAACGAAGTCAGCGTCGAACGCCTGGTCGGGACGGCGGGGATCGAGCTGAAGAAATCGGGCAAGGACTGGCTGGGCAGGTGCCCGTTCTGGAGTTTCCGTATGTCCGGCTCCATGAGTGGGGAAACGCTTCGGATCGTGTCCTTGGCTCGCAGTGGTCCGCGCGATATGCATGACTGCCCCAACTGGATTTGTCGAAGAAAGCGCACGCCGCGCGCGCGGCCCGCAACCGGCCGCGGCGCACCCTGCCGCGTCAACGGAAGGGTTCGGCGCGCACCAGCAGTTCTTCGAGTCCGGGCTCCTTCGGGTCGCGCGGCTTGCCCGGGTGGATGATCGCCACCTGGCAGCTTTCGGCGGCCTCGACCAGTTGGCGGTAGCTGCCCGCGCCCAGGTCCTTGATGAAGGCCTGCTTGCGTTCGTCGTAGCCGAACATGCGGTCGTTGATGAGCTGGCATTCGTTGCAACTCGGGCAGCGCGGCGTGTCGATCCAGGTCTCGTCACGCGAATGTGTCGGCGCCGCTGCCGGTTCGGCCCCGGACTCGAGCGCCGCG
>JAEMQF010000086.1 GCA_022758925.1 Burkholderiales bacterium
GCCATGGCCCGACGAGCGCACGCTGCGGCCCTGGAAATGGACTTCGATGTCGTCCCAGTGGTTGAACGACTCGAAGATCTGGGACGCGGTCTTGGGGTCGGCACGGCGCAACGCGCCCAGCATCTGGTCGGACAGCACGACGCCCCAGCCGAAGGTGTCGGACGCGGCATTGCGCTCGATCAGCGTGACCTGATTCGCCGGATTGCGCTGCTTCATCAGCAATGCAAAATACAAACCCGCCGGGCCGCCGCCGATGCATGTGATTCGCATGCATTGCACTTTATGTCTTGATATTTGAGGTGTCAAGCAATACCAGCGCAAGGTCTTGCTGCATCGGCATTGGGATTGAACAAGCACTGCGGGCTTTCTCCAGGCCCACACGATGGCCATGTGCTTGTCGACGCCGACCAACGCCGCGTGACGACGGGCACGACCACGCTCGCGATCACACCGGACATGCGCGCGGCAGCAGCCTCGCCACCATGGTGACCCGAATCAGCACCGGCGCACCCTCGTCATCGCGATTGCGCCAAACACCGCGTTTGTGGCGCTGCAGTTCGGATACGCCTTCATCGCCAACTCGAAAGCGCTGATGGCCGATGCGGGTCCAGGCTGAGGTCAGACCACCGCTGTGGCTTCTTGGAGCAGTGGCAAGGTCGACACGACGGACATGCGTATTGCCCACTGCGACAACCCTGAATCCGAGAACCTTGCTCTGGTTGGCCAAACCTTCGCATCGAGTGACTGGCGCCGGGCAGTCAATTTGCTCAAGCGAACCACGGCAACGGGCTGCCAAGCGCCGCTCGCTTCACAAAGTTCGCCGCCGGAAAGCAAACCCTCAAGTTGAGCATCCTGCAAGCCCGCTGTCGCGACAAACGGTGGACGGCCGTAAGCGCGTATTCAGCAACGGCTGGTTCGAGGTGCCCGCCGACCGAGACCTGCCTGCACAGCCGACATCGACGCGATGGATGCACTCGTGCGCATGCGATCGGGGGCAGGCAAGTGCCGCGGTCAGCCGCAGTTTTCGGCGGGCGCATGCCCAGCGCCTGATCGTGGCGATTCCGGGCAAGCGCCGCTGACGGATCACCCACCACGGCCGGCAATGCATGGGCACGTCGCTTTACCCGCGCGGGCACCACTTCCCCAATGGCTGCTGCGGCGTCGTGCACTGGTCATCTTCGGGAAAGGCAGAGAACTCACGGCCGAACAATCCATCTGACGGCACTGTGCGGTGGCTGTCTTCTCGCCGGCACCGCGCGCTCAACTCCGTGTGCTCGAACACACCAACTGGCAGTGCGCCTGGCGTGGCATCATCGCCCCGAGACACAGGCTTCGGTGCGCGTCATGCCCTTGCAGTCAGCGTACACAGCAAGCATCCAGCTTCATGGCCAAGACTGAAATACGGATCTTTCTGGGTTCGCCAAGCGCCGACACGGCGCAGGTGCGAGCACAGGTCGCTGCGGTCGTGGGCGAGATCAACGCCGACCCCAAGTACGCGCGAGTGGTCGACCTGCTGCTGTGTCGATGGGACGACCCCGCGCGTCCGGTCGCCCTTTCCGCGGCCCACAATCCGCAACTTGACGTGCTTGAGCAGGTGGCCGATCCGAGCCGCTGCGATCTGGTGATCTGCCTCTTTCGGCATACGATGGGTGGCACGTTGCCGCAGGCGCGCTTCGGCCTATCGCCGCAGGGCCAGCTTTGGCATTGCACGGAGTGGGAACTCGCCGAAGGCCTGCGCGGCAAGCAGGCTGGCACGGTTCGCGAGGTCTGGGTTTATCGCGATACCTCGCCCTTCGATCAGGTGGCCGATTCGCGAAGGGAGGAGGAGTTTGCTCGCGTCAGCGCGTACTTCAAGACTTTCAGCAATCCCACCGGGTCCATCGAGCAGGGGGTCAACTCCTACCTCGGCGCAAGCGATCTGGCAAGCAAGTTGCGTCACACGCTGCGAAAATGGGTGGACACGCATCTCGACGACGGGCCCGAGCCCAAAAGCCCGCGCGTCGGCGGCGCCACCGCATCCGCCGCGCCCGAACTGCTGACCCCCGCCCAGGAAGCCCTTCTCGCGACCCTGCTGCGCGCAGCCCCCGCGGGCGCGGCCGCGCCCGGCGTGCCGCGCGGCCAACTCATGGCCGTGTTGTCCGACCCCGTGCAGGGCCTGCGCGGCTACCTGCTGCGGCGCTACGCTGAGTGGAGCACCGGTGCCGGTGGCCAGCTCAACCGGCGCTTCGTCAACCTGACGCTGATGCTCGATCGCGGGCTCGAGGCCGAAGGCGAACGCATCGTGCCCGACACGCGCCAGCGCGCCGACGGCCGCTACGACGATCTCGCCGAGCTGCTTGCCGCGCATGCCGACGTTCCCGCCTGGGTGCTGGTGGGCGACCCGGGCTCCGGCAAGTCGACCGTCTTGCAGCACCATGAACTCGCGACCGCGGCGCGCGCCTTGCGGGCTCCGACTGAAGGCGCAACTGAAGGCGCAACTGAAGGCGCAACGAACGCGACGCGCCCCGAAGTCTGCATCTGGCAGCGCCTGTCGGAATACAGCGTCGACAGCCCACCCCCGGCGCAGTGGCTGGACGAACGCTGGGCGGCGCAGCCGTTTGCGCATCTCCTTCCGGCCTTGCCCACGCTGCAGCAGCAGGTGCGCGTGCGTTTCCTTCTTGACGGGCTGAACGAGATCAAGGCGCCCGACCGCGCGGCCCAACTGGTGGCCATCGAGCGTTGGGCCGAGTGGGTGGCCCAGGCCGCGGGCCACGCAGCGCCGCCGATCTTCAGCGTACGCACCCTCGACCAGAGCCCGCTCGGCAGCGCCGGCCAAGAGGTGCGACAGATCACCCTCGCACGCTGGACACCCGAGCAAATGCAGGGTTACTGCGCCGCCGTGCTGGGCAACGGCAACGCGCTCTGGCCCGCCATCGAATCCGATGCGAACCAGCTCAGCCTGTGCAGCCTGCCGTTCAACCTCAATCTGCAGTGCGAGCTGTTCACGCACTTGCGGCGCCCGGCGCTTGACCGCGCCGAGCTGTTCAGCGGCATGTTCTGGTTGCGCCTGCGCCGCCAGCATGCCGAACCCGCGCTGCAGGCCGCCGCGCTGCTGGGTGCCGAAGACCGCAGGCGCCTGGCTGGCGATGAGTGGAAGAAGGCGATCCACGCCCTGCCCAACCAGGGCTGCCTCGTGCCCTGGCTCGATGCGACGGCCGAGCGCATGCACCGCGACGGCCGCGAGGTCAGCGTGCCGCGGCCCACGCTGCTGCAGCGCTTGCAGGCGCTGCGCGGCGGCGTGCCTGGCCACGCCACGCCCGAGCCCGCCGCCTGGCTGCACGCCGCGCAAGGGCTGGGGTTGATCGGCGAAGGCGGCACTGACCCCTACTCCGGCGAACCCAGCCTGCGCTTCACGCACCAGCTGTGGCAGGAGTTCTTTGCCGGGCGCAGCCTGCGCACCTTGCCCGCGCGCCCGCCGGCCGAGCGGCCCGACCTGCAGCCGCCGCCATTGCCGGCGCTGGAGCAGGTGCTGCGCGGGCTTGGCAAGAGCGAGCCGTTGCCCGGCCCCGACCCTTCGCACTGGGAAGAGGCGGTCAAACTCGGCGTGCAGTTGAGCCCCGACCCGCTGCCCTGGCTGCGCCTGCTGCAGCCGGTGAACCTGGCGCTTGCCGGGCGCGCCGCGGCAACACAGCGGGCGCGCCTGGAGCCGGGCGCGCCGGGCATGCAGGTGCTGGCGGAGCTGCACGCCGCGCTGCTGCAGCGCAGCCGCAACCCAGCCACCGACCTTCGCCTGCGGATTGAGGCGGCCGAGGCGCTGGGCCTGCTCGGCGACCCGCGCTACGAGGAAGGGGAAGGGCACGATGGCCGCTACCTGGTCCCCCGCCGCGAGCTGTGGGTACGCATACCGGCCGAGCGCTATGTCATCGGCACCAAGGCCTCGGATCAAACTGACGAGCAGCCGCCGACGCCGCTCGATCTCGCCGCGTTCGAGATCGCGTTCGCCCCGGTCACGAATGCCGAGTTCGCCTGTTTCGTGCAGGCTGGCGGCTACGAAGACGAACGCTGGTGGGTCGGTGATACGGCGCAACGCTGGTGGCGCGGTGAATTGCGCAATGACGCCTTGATCCAGGAATGGACCAAGCGGCATGCCGATTTGCGGCGCGACTTCGATGCCGCCATTCGAAAGTATTCCAACCTCACCGAAGCGAGTATCGAGGAGTGGCGCCGCATGGCCGATCTGTCGGAAGCAGATGCCGGCGCGCTCTTCGAGC
>JAEMQF010000240.1 GCA_022758925.1 Burkholderiales bacterium
ACCGCCCACCAGGGGAGGTACTTCATCTGGCTGGGCGCCGCATCGCGGTCGCGAGGCACGATCAATCCGCTGCCCAGCGCATCACGGATCAGCCGCGACGCAGTGGCGCGGTTGGGAAAGCTGATGCCGAACCGCTCGCGGATCGAAGCGTTCGTCAGAAACGAGCCCTGAAGGTACATCAGCCCCGCGTGGAGGTAGCACGCGCGGACACGTTCCTCTTTGTCCATCGCCGTCAGTGGCCGCGAGGCCCAGAGCGTGGCACGAGTGAAGCCTGGTGGCCGCTCGAATCGGGGCGGCGGCAGCAACTCGGATTCGGTGGCTGCCACGACCTTGTCGATGCCGCTCCCGCGCTCCTCGCAGATGTGAAAGCGCCTCAGTAGTGAGGCCAGACCCTCGTTGCGGGAAAGCGGCGGGCTGTCCAAGAAGCGATCGGTCGCCACCAGCGGCTCGCCCGGATTCGTGATCTCCACGCGCCCCTCGAAGATCTCGACCATGGGGCCGGCGCCGGTTACCGTGAAATCCTGATGGATGAGCGCGTTGGCGACGAGTTCCCGCACGGCGATTTCGGGGTAGGCCGTGAGGCTGCGCCTGAGCCCCGCCTCGATGATCTCCGCAGCTGGCAGAAGGCCCATGATGTTTCGGATCATCGCGTCAAACGCGCTGGCGTAGCCGCGGAACTCTTCGTACTCGCGTTCGCTCGCGACCCGGCCAGTGCCGCGATACACGACCACACGCAAACCTTTGCGAGCCAGGCGGCCAAGGCCTCTCAGGTCGCGCGCCAGCGTTAGCGCGCCGAGCTGTGTGATGTCCCATGCGCCCGCCCCGTTCGCCGCGATCAAGTGGTCGCGGCGAAGCGCGTCCAGAATCGCCGCGTGTCCGTCGGGAAGGGGCTGCCGCAACAACTCGAAATAGGACGGATAGTCGAGGAGTCGCAGCACCTCATCGCCGCTGGCGTGCGCGACGATCACGCCGGCTTCGAACGGCGCGTGTTCGAAGCCACGCCACAGCGCCCGTTCCTTTTCTGGAAAGTCCTTGAGCAGTTTCTTGTAGCTGCCGACGCGGATGAACTCGGTGCCCGCAAAGCGCACGGGGCGACTCGCGGCCGCCGCGATCTCGAGCAGCACCACGCGTTGAGCGTCGATGCCAAGCTCCGTGAAGCGGAACTCCACCTGCGGCTGCAGCAGGCGAAGGAGCCAGCTCTCAAGGGCCTCGTTTCCCTTGCGGGCCGTCGCAGGTGAGAAGCTCGTGCCGACGATGCGGTGGGCGGTGTCCTCGACGCCCCAGAGCACATAGGCAAAGGTCTTGCCACTGAGCGCCGCCGCGTTCGCCAGAGCGGAGACGTATTCACCCAGCTCCTGCGGGTCGGAGTTGTCGACCTTGAACTCCAACCACTCGGTCTCGTGCGGCAGTTGGCAGAGCTCGCGCACCAGGCCCTCGAGATAGATGGAGCTGCGGTCGGTGATCATGGGATCGCCGCGTCGTCAGCGGCTTCGGGATCGAGGCTCGGGTCGGCGTCGTCGTCGGTGGTGTCAGGCGCGGCTTCGTCGGGCAGCCGCGCCGCTGCCTCGCGCACATCGAGCTTGCCGGTCACTACATCGGCGACGAGGCGGGTGCGGTATTCGCGGAGGAGGTCGATCTCGCGTTCGAGGCGGGAGATGGCGCTATTCAGCGTTTGCGTTTCTACACGTATGTGTCGGACTAGCACGGTCTGCTCTAGAAGGGGCGGCAGCCCAACCTTGAATCGCTTCAGGTCTTCGCAGGTGAGCGCCCCTTTTGTGCTGCCGGAATCTTCGCTCAACGCTCGCAGAGTTTGATAGGCGGCAACAAGCGCGAGATGAAGGAACTCCGGGGAAACTACATTCGTTCGAGGCGCAACAAAGGCGACGTGCTGATTGATCGTGGCTTCAAACCCAAGCAGCGCAGCTGTGCCTCGGGTCTTGCCTTGACCTGTGATGGCCACAAGCACGCTTCCTGCCGGAACGCGCGGGAGATGACACTCACGCAAAGCAGTTGGCGTCACGAACTGGTCAGCGCTGTCGATAAACCCGCGATTCACTTGCGAACTGTTGAGCCAAGGATAAGTGCCATTGTTCCAATAGGCCGGTGTGCCACGAGATGGAGTCGAACCATCTCCAACTCGGGCGCATCGGCTGATGCGCCAAGCCTCCCAATGTTGCGGAATGTCGCCGAGCCAGGGGATGCCGGAGGGTTTGAGGGGGACGGAGGGGTCGAGGCCGCGGGTGACGGCGCGGTGGATGATGGCCTGCTTCTGCTCGTTGAGCAGCGCGATCACCTTCCGCTTCGCCCGGATCGCCCGCTCCAGCCGACCGTTTGCCCAGTCCAGAAACCGCACAATCGCCGCCTGCTCGGAGGACGGGGGAAGCGGGATAGCTACGCCCTGGATCGCCCCGTGCGACAGCCCGTAGCGAGTGACTCCATTCGCCTCGACGTGGAACTGCGCGGCGATGAAGTGGCTCTCGAGCACCCGATGAAGAAACGGCCCATACAGGCCAGGTCGCGAGCGGAGAATCGCAAGGTGGTACCCGCAGACCAAGTCCGGCGCCTCGAACTCGACGAGCGCTGGCATGCCAATGTCGTTCCACTGCTCTGAGTCCTTCGTGATCAGCACATCACCCTTGCAAAGCCCGAATCGGACTCGTTCGTCCTCACTTGCCGTTGCGGGCATGAAACGGGTTGATTCGCGGATGCGCTCGTTCTTGTAGACCTCCACGTAGTTGCACAGCCGCACCGGCGTCTCGGCCGGCTTCGTGTGCTTATCGACGTTGCTCACTCGCATGTCAGCCGCGTGCCGCAATCGCCGGGTCTCCCAGTGCCTCGGCACCTGCCCAAGCCACGGCAGCCCCGACTCCTTGTATTCCGCATACGGCTTGAGCTCGGCGATCATGGCTGGCCGCCGTCGCCCATCTGGCGCTCGTAGGACTGGCGCACGAGGCCCATCACGTAGGGCAGTTCATCGAGCGACTTGAGGCCAACCTCCACATCGCCGTTGCCATAGTGGCCGACGTTCGTCACGTCCCTGCACAGCTCCTTCGGGTCGCTGATCTCGGAGAAGGGCATGTTGAGCGTGAGCTTCATGCGCTTGGCCTGCGACACCAAGTCTACAAAGTTGGTCTCGGCCTTGTAGGCCACGTAAGGCTTATAGAACTCCTCACTCACGCAAGCGTCGAGCGCGAGCACTTCCTTGCGGAAGGCTTCGAACACCGTGCGCAGGCCGGGCGTAAGCAGGTTCGGATGGTCGTCGATGGTGTAGCCGCCGGTCGCAGGCACCTTCTCCGGCTGATAGACGGCCAGGGTCGCTGCATCGAGCTTGGGCGCGATCCACACCGTGAGCGCCTGATCGGCAAGCCGCCCCGCGCGGTCCTGGATCGCGGCTTCATTCCAGGCGTCGAGCTGGCCGAGTCTGGCGTTCAGCTTGAGAGGGCTCTCCCTGAAGCCGCCCGTCATGTCGCGCTTCTCGGCGAAGGAGCGGTCGCTGTACTCGGCGTTGTAGCCGGTGAGTGTGAGGTTGCCAAGGGTATGCAACCACTGCTGCTGCACGCGCTGCCACTCCGCGCCGAGCGCCTGCCGCCACGCCGCCGGCAGGTCGGGGTTCTGCGGGAGGATGTGCTCAATGGTGTACTCGTCCACCGGCACGCGCTCTTTGCGGCCGTGATTCTCCAGTCGGCGCAGCCAGTAGCTGCGGCTCCTGAAGTTGTAGAGATCGCGCGTGTGCAGGTCGCGGCGGAACTCGTCGTCGCCGGGGAAGCGCCGGTACGAGGGCAGCATGAGGAAGTGCGCCCGGATGCTCTCGAGGTAGCGGTCCTTCTTCAGCACCTTGCTGAAGGTGGCGAAGGTCTTGTTCATCGAGTTGGTGGGGATGGTACAGATGGCGCGGCGGAACACATACGCCTCGACCAGCCGCACCGCGGCCGCGAAGTCGGCGCCGCTGAACGTGCCGCTGGCGTAGTCGTGATACAGCTCGAGCAGGAACGGGTAGGCGACATCCACCTTCAGCTCGCGCAGGTCGTGAAAGGCGAGACTCAGGGTGGCGTCCTGTTCAGTGCCCAGCGCCAGCGCGCAGAAGTAGCGGGCGAAGGCGCGGATCTCCTTCACCAAGGCCTCGATGCCCGCGTTCCGCACGGGCGTGGTGCGCGAGTAGTCCTTGAACGCCTCGTAGACCTCGCGTTCGCGCGGGATGTCGCCGGTACGCACGGTGAGGTAGTGGCGCATGAAACTGTCGAACTGCGTGCCGTAGGCCTCCTGCCCGAAGTCCTGCTCCATCGGGCGCCAGTACTCTTCGTACAGGCGAGTCTGGAGGTTCGGCTCGAGACCCATGAGGATGAAGTTGCGGATCAGATCGGCCTGGCTCAGCTCCTTGCCGGTCGAGTTCATGCTCTCGAAGATGAGCTGCGGGTTGTCCTGATCGCGGCTGAGCGCAATGTCCACGACCACCAGCTTGGCGAGGCCGCGGCACACCGGGGCGAGGTCGCCCTTGTGTTCCTTGAGCAGCTCGGTGAACAGCGCGAAGTTCTGCGTCACCCGCAGCGAAGGCTCTTTGGGCGGCTCGGTGTTCTTGATGATCGCCTTGAGCGAGGCGTTGTCGGTTTGCGAGAGCAGCAGCTTGAAGTAGCGGTCGCCGCTTTCGAGCGGGTTGCTGAGGTAGTAGTGGCGCAGCTTGGCGGCGGAGAAGCCGTCCACCGGTTCGCCGTCGCCGATGGCGCGGGCCAGCGCCTCGAGCAGGAGCGCCACGGTGGTCAGGCGTTGCTGGCCATCGATCACGAGCAGCGGCGCCTGGTGCGTGACCTGCGACAGCCCCTGCTCCACATAGACGATGGAGCCAATGAAGTGCACGGCGATGTTGTCGGTCGACCCGGCGCGCAGGATGTCGTCCCAGAGCTGGCGGCACTGCTTGTCGGTCCACGAGTAGGTGCGCTGGTAGATCGGGATCACGAACTGCGGCGACTTCTGCAGGAAGCTCAGCAGCTTGGCTTCGGTAGCTTTCATTTCTTCGATCCCTTCTTTGTCCGCGTCGCCGGCTTGCTCGCGGCCTTGGCCCTGGCCTGCTCCGGCGCGTTCAGGGCGTAGAACTCGTGCAGCTTGGCCGCGAGCAGTTTCTTGTCAGGCAGCTGGGTCTGGTACTCGGCAATCAGCGCGGGAGAGAGCGTGCGGCTGAGGGCATATTCAACCACCTCGCTGTCCTTCGACGCGCATAGCAGCAAACCGATCGCGGGGTTCTCGTGCGGCTTGCGCGCGTCGCGGTCGAGGGCTTCGAGGTAGAAGTTGAGCTTGCCCAGGTGCTCGGGCTGAAAGGCGGTGACCTTCAATTCGATCGCCAGGAGACAGTTGAGGCCGCGATGGAAGAACAGCAAATCGAGCGCGAAGTCCTGACCACCGACTTGCACCGGGTATTCGGAGCCGATGTAGCAGAAGTCGCGGCCGAGTTCGGTCAGAAATCGTCCAAGATTCCGTAACAGCGACTGGTGCAGGTCCGCTTCGGAATGCTCGCTGGGCAGGTCCAGGAACTCGAGGAGGTAGGCGTCCTTGAAATGGCTGGCAGCCGCAGGATGCAATTCTCTCAACGCCGTTGAGAGTTTTGGCGGGCTGAGCACCGCCCTCTCGAACAGGCCACCATCAAGCTGTCTGGCTACCTCCTTGACCTGCCAGCGATTCTGCGTCGCCAGGCGCAGGTAGAACTCGCGTTGTTCAGGTCGCCTTGAACGGCTGAGGATGTGCAGATGCGATGACCACGGCAATTCTCTCAACAGTGATGAGAGTGTTGGCACGTCGCGGTAGGCCAAGAAGAACTGCCGCATGCGCCAGAGGTTTTGCGGCGAGAAGCCGCGCCGGCCGGGCTCGCGCTGCGCGATGTATGCGGCCAGTTGAACGACCGTTCCCTTGGCCCAGCCGTCGGCTTCGATCTTGCGGTGGAGGTAGTCGCCGATGCACCAGTAAAGATCGATCATCTCGGTGTTCACCGCCCGGGCGGCCTGCTGGCGAGAGGCCCGGATCAGCTCGACGATCTCGTCGAAGGCACGCTCGACCGGCGACACCACCATGGTCTTCGAGAGAGCCGTCTTGGTTTTCGGATCGGCCTTTGTCTTCATGCCTTGGCACCCACCTTCAGCTCCAGCTCAATTGTGTCGCCAGCGTCGACACAATCTCCGGATCGGGAAAGAACAGGGCAAACTGAACGGCACGATTCACGCGGGCGTAGCCGAAGCCTGCTCCAAACTCAACTGTCAATTCTCGTGACACCGTCACGAGAATCTGCTTTCCATACGCGGCCCGGCTCCCCTGGAGATTCTCATGCAAGAGGCGTCGTCCCAGGTGCCAACAGAGCAACACCTGGGTGGAATAGGCGACCGTTGCAATCCGCTGGCGCGCGGACTCGATGAGCCTGCGCAAGTCCGAGAGCAGGCCCGCCGCAGCGACGACAGCGGACGTTTCCGTCTCGGCGGCCGGGCTGCGTTGTTTGCGCTCCTCTGGCTGTAGCGAGGTGGGCCTGGGCTCTTGGGGTGAAGGGGCGGCCTTCTTCTTCATGCCTTGGCCCCCGCCTCCAGCAGCCCGTCCAGCAGCCCCTCTGCCTCTTTTTCAATGGCCAGGATATCGGCGCTGATCTCCTCCAGCGTGCGCAGCGACTGCGGCTTGTAGAAGTGCCGCGTGAAGCTCACCTCGTAGCCGATCTTGGTGGCGTCTTCCTTGATCCACGCATCGGCCGTGTAGGGCAGGACCTCGCGGCGCATGAAGGCTTCGATGCCGCCGTCTTCGAGCAGCGGCACCTGCTCGGCGTCGCGCAGGGTGAACTTCGAGGTGTTGTAAAAGGCCTGCCCTGCGGCATCACACAGCGCCGCGCGCTGCTCGGTGATGCGCGCCTCGTCGAGCATCTGCTTGGCCGCGAGCACGTTCTTCTTGGTCGGCTCGAGCACTGCGTCCATGCGCCGGACAACGCACATCGGCAGGATCACGTCCGGGTATTTGCCGCGCTTGAACAGGTCGCGCAGGACATCGTCCGCAATGCCCCAGATGAAGGAGACGATCTTGTTGTGCGTTGCTTGATCCACGGATTGCCTTGTTCTTATACGCGCTACCGGCTGCGATTCCGGGCACTGCGAACAGGTCGCGCCGCTTGTCGCCCACCTGAACGCGCGTTAGCCAGGAGGGCCTGAGGGGTCCATCTGGCGGAAGAGGTGACCGCCGAATTGCCATGCTCCATGCGGGTTGCAGCCGCTTCCTTTCGGCGACCCATCAATCTAACCCTCGATTCGCGGGCTGTTTGTCGGCCTGGTCACGGCGGCATTGCTTTCGGCTCAGACCGGAGTCACGCTCAACCTCAGCCCCATTGCACGAAGCACCTTGTGCAGCGTCGCAAGCGTCGGGTTGCCGTTCTCCGACAGGGCCTTGAACAGCGTCTTCTCGCCCAGTTCGGCGCGTCGCGCCACATCGGCCATGCCGTGAGCGTTGGCCACCTGGCGCAGAGCCAGTAGCAGCGCCGCAGGGTCGTCCAGTTCGATTACTGCATCGAGAAAGGCCGCAGCCTCCACCGGGTCGAGCAATGCGGTGCTCAGCGACTCGTCGTAGCTCCGATCGCGCGCGTTCATGATTCACCTCGTTTCCGCCAGTCGTTCAGGTACGCCACCGCCTGCTTGATCGCAGCGGCTTGCCCGCCCTTGTCGCTGCCGCACAGCAACAGCACGACCATCGGCCCCTGGCGGCTCAAGTAGACGCGGTAGCCGGGTCCATGGTCAATCCGCATCTCCTGCACCCCCTCCCGCAACGGTCTGAAGTCGCCGAAATTGCCCAACTGCACCCGCACCAATCGAGCCCTGATACGCGCTCGCGCTTGTACGTCCCGGAGTTCTGCCATCCATTCGCCGAAAGGTGCTCGGCCATCGGCGGTCACGTAGGTCCGAAGCTCGATCACAACGGTACTCTATAGGATACTGCGCAGTTTGTCGACCGCACGGTCGACATGAAACTGACGCAAAGCCAGTGTTCATGCGGCTTCAGGGGGCTTTGGCGCGATGACGTGAGACGGCATGAGGGATCGATCTGGCGGAAGAGGTGAGATTCGAACTCACGGACCCTTGCGGGTCGCCGGTTTTCAAGACCGGTGCAATCGACCACTCTGCCACTCTTCCTTTGACTTTCACCGCCGGTTTTGTCTCCACTCACATCGCGTTGCGATATGAGTTCCGGCGCAGCGCCACGCGGTGGCGCTGAAGCCTGCACTGGCCCAGCGGCCCAACGGCCCCGCGGCCCAACGGTGCAACCGCGCCCAGTCTAAGCGATCACTCGCGATACGACGCATCGGCGCGATCGATGAGCCGCGTCAGCGCGTCCAGCACGTCCTGCCCGGCGCCGAAATCGGCGCGGAACTGGAACGAGTCTTCGGTGCAACGGCGTTGCACGGCTTCGGGAATGTCGATCACGCCACCCATCGCCAGCGACGCGAGCTGGATTTCGCAGGCGCGGTTCAGCGTCCAGAGGGTCACGAAAGCCTTCGCCAGGGTCGAGCCCCAGGTCAGCAGGCCGTGGTTGCGCAAGATCAGCGCCGGTCTGTCGCCGATGTCGCGCACCAGGCGCGGCCCTTCTTCGGCGTGCACCGTGATGCCCTCGAAGTCGTGGTACGCCACCTTGTCGTGCAGCTGCGCCGAATAGAAGTTGCTCATCGACAAGCCGGCCTTCGAGCAGGCCACCGCCATCCCCGCCGTCGTGTGCGTGTGCATCACGCAATGCGCTTGCGGCACACCGGCGTGGATCGCGGCATGCACCGTAAACCCGGCAGGATTCACGGGCCATGGCGAGGCGCCGATCTTGCAGCCCTCGAGGTCGATCTTCACCAGGTTCGAGGCCTTCACTTCGCTGTAGTGCAGGCCGAACGGGTTGATCAGGAACTGCTGCCCGCTGCCGCCCAGACGCAGCGTGATGTGGTTGTAGATCATCTCGGTCCAGCCGAGGTGGGCAAAGATCCGATAGCAGGCGGCAAGACGGACTCGTGCGTCCCATTCGGCATCGCTGCAGTCAATGGCTGGCGTCGTCATCGGTTCGTGTCGTGTTCAGAGTCGAAGCGGGCATGGTAGCAATCGCAGTCGCAATCGCAATCCCAATCACAAGCAGCGTCAACGATCTTCGGCCGGCTGGCCGGGGCGTTGCGCGGTGTCGCACTTGACCTGGGTGATGTCGCGCCGGCCGGCGTCGATGCGCACGGCAGTGAGAGCGCCGCCCCAGACGCAACCGGTGTCCAGGCCGAGCAGGTCGGGGCGATTCAGCAGGCCCAGCGTCGACCAGTGGCCGAAGGCGATGGGCGTGCCCAGCGTGCGCCGCCCCGGTGCGTCGAACCATGGCACCATGCCCGCCGGTGCGGCGTGCGCGCCTTCCTTGGTCTTCATGTCGAGGCTGCCGTCGGCGCTGACGAAGCGGATCCGCGTCAGCACGTTGATGATGCAGCGCAGGCGCAGAGGCCCCTGCAGATTCGCCTCCCAGCGGCTGGGTTCGTCGCCGTACATCGTGTGCAGGAACTCGCCCGCCGCTGCGCTGCGCAGCACGGCTTGCACTTCACCGGCGAGTGCCAGGGTGGTCGCCACGTCCCACTGCGGCACAACGCCGGCGTGCACCATCAACCAGCCTTGTTCATGCACGGCCAGGCACTGCTGGCGCAGCCAGTCGATGCAGGCGTCGCGATCCGGCGCGTTCAAGACATCGTTGAACGTGTCGTTGCGGTGCAGGCGGCGGCCGCCGTAGGCCACGGCCAGCAAGTGCAGATCGTGATTGCCGAGCAGGCACAGCGCCGAGCCGCCGAAGCCGCGCAACAACTGCAGCGTCGCCAGCGACTGCGGTCCTCGATTCACCAGATCGCCCAGCATATAGAGCCGATCGCGCGACGCCGAAAAGTCGAGCTGTGCCAGCAGCCGTCGCAGCGCGCCACAACATCCTTGCACGTCGCCCACCAGATAGTTCATGCCTCGATTCTGCTACGCTGCATCTCCCGTCGGAGCGCGCACCTGTGGCGCAAAACGCATGGATGTCGCCTTATTGATCTTCCTGATTCTTCTCAACGCCGTGTTCGCGATGTCGGAAATGGCGCTGACGGCAAGCCGCAGGGCGAGGCTGCAAGTGATGGTGGAGGCCGACGATGCCGGCGCGCAGGCGGCGATGAACCTGCACGACAACCCGACGAAATACCTTTCGACGGTGCAGATCGGCATCACGTCGATCGGCATTCTCAACGGCATCGTCGGTGAAGCGGCGTTTTCAGCGCAGTTCGCGCGCTGGCTGAATGTCACTCTTGGCATGCAAGATCGCGGCGCCGAGATCGCCGCGACGGCGATGATCGTGGTCGCGATCACGTTCCTGACGATCATCTTCGGCGAACTGGTGCCCAAGCGCATCGGCCAGATCCACCCCGAGACGGTGGCCCGGCTCGTGGCGCGCCCGATGGAGTGGCTTTCGACCGCGGCACGGCCGTTCGTGCGCCTGTTGACGGTCTGCACCGAGGCCTCGCTGCACTTGCTGGGAATGCACAACCTGCCGGACCGCAGCGTCACCGAAGAAGAGATTGCTGCCAGCCTGGTCGAGGGGCTGGACGCGGGCGTGATCGAGGCGCATGAGCACCAGATGGTGCGCAACGTGTTTCGACTGGACGATCGGCAAGTCGGCTCGATGATGATTCCACGCGCTGAAATCGTCTGGCTTGACGCCGACGCCGGCCATGAAGATGTGCTGCGCGCCATCGCCGACGAAGAGCATTCGCGCTACCCGGTGTGCCGCGGCGGATTGGACGACGTGCTCGGCGTGATTTCGGCGCAGACCTTGTTGCAGCGCTCGATGCAGGGCTTGCCGCTGGCGCTGATGGACGGCCTGCAGGCGGCGGTGTTCGTTCCGGAAACGCTCTCCGGCATGGAACTGCTCGACAACTTTCGCGCCTCCAGCGCGCAATTGGTGTTCGTCGTCGACGAATACGGCGAGGTGCAGGGAATGATCACGGTGCGCGACGTGCTCGAAGCGATCACCGGTGAATTCACGACGCCGGCGAGCGAAGACTCCTGGGGCCTGCAGCGCGCCGACGGAAGTTGGCTGTTCGACGGCCTGATTCCGGTGCCTGAGTTGAAGGACAGGCTGGCCCTGAAGGAACTGCCCGAGGAAGACCGTGGCCGCTATAACACCCTGGCAGGAATGATCATGCTGCTGTTGGGCCACCTGCCGCGCACCACCGAATCGGTGGAGTGGGAGGGTTGGCGTTTCGAAGTGATCGACATGGATGGCAAACGCGTGGACAAGGTGCTTGCCAGCGCGCTGGCGCGGCCAGGCGCTCATGCGGCGCCACATTGACGGCCGCTGGGGACATTGCCAGCCCCTCGGCATCAAACTCAATGAGCCGCCACCTTCGGGTTGCGCTTCAGCAACGACCGCAATATCGTTCGGCCACGGCCGCCGCTGACGCGCAGTTCCTGGATCTCGGGCTGCGGCAACAAGCGCCGATCGTCGAATTTCGGAACGGCTTCGGGATTGACGGGCAGAGTCGCCCGCAGCCATGTGCGCACGTCATCCTCGCCCGGCAGCGCGCCGTCTTGCCAGGTCTGAACGGAAATACGAGCGGCCTCCAGGGTTTTGGTAAGGCGCTCGTGGCGGCCGATCGTGCGCTTGGATTCATTGGTGTCGCGCACATTGACCGCGGCAACAACGCGCGAACTCGAATCGCACACCATCAGGTCGACACAAATCCGGCCGGCCCGATTCAACCATTGGCCGTGCGGGTGCTCGGTGGGCACGCTGATGAAGCTCGACAGTGGCACCTGCGCCAGCACCACGTGGCTGCGCGGTGCCGCTTCGCGCAGAAAGTCATAGGCCGTGCGTTGCGCCGTCGTCATCACGCGAACCGCTTGCGGCGGCCAGGCCTCGACGGTGTCGAGAAACTCCGCACGTTTCGCGGACCGGCCCGAGCCATTGCCGCGGCTGCGCAACCACAGCACCACCATCAGCACGAACACGAACCCGCCCAACAATGAGGCGGGCGAAGTGAAATCGAAATCGAAATCCAACATGGCGCTCAATGCAAAACGTGAAGGACCACAGCCTATGTGTGACTCGCCCTCGCGGTCAAGCCGTGGCGCAATCAAAAGCACTCGGCCTGCCGATTCGTACTCGGCACCCGCGCAATGCGCGCACAGCGCTGTTGCGTTCCTTACATGCTGTGCAGTGGGGCGCAACAAGTTGTCGCGACCGGCTCCAGGAAACTGGCCTGGTCCGCTTCGAGCGCTGAATCTGCCGTTTACTTGGCTGTGATGCCGAGCAACTCAACCTCGAAGTTGAGCGTCGCGTTCGGTGGAATCAGGCCGCCGCCCGCGCCGCGTTGCCCATACGCGATGGCAGCCGGGCAGGTCAGCTTCGCCTTGCCACCGATCTTCATGCGCTGCACGCTTTCGGTCTAGGAGCCTGTCGGGCTTTGGGTCGGGCCCGCGCCGGGGCGAATTGCGGCGCCACTCGTCGTTGCCGGCTCCTTGTGTGGCACGCCACACGGCGTCGCCGACGCCTAGATTGGCG
>JAEMQF010000069.1 GCA_022758925.1 Burkholderiales bacterium
AGATGCCGATGTCGAGTTCGTTGCTGCGCATCTGCAGGATCGCGTCGTCGAGTTCACGCGCCATTTGCAGCGGCCACCACGTGGCACCGGCGGCGACTGCGGCTTCGGGCGTCGTCGGCTGGGCGCCGGCCGGGGCTCGCACCGTGAACGTGGCGACGCGCCGGGCACGATCGATCTGCACCGTGACGAACTGATAGCGCAAGACGTCCGCTTCCAGCGTGCGCTGCAGCGGCGTCAGGAGCACGCCTGTTGCTTCAGCGGGGCGGTCGCTCTGCGCCGCGAGTTGCAGCGCGCGTTCCTGCACGGTCTGCGCAAAGACCTGCGGCTTGGCGATGTAGTCGACCAGCCGCCAGTCCTTCGCCCTTTGCCCGCGCACACCTTCGACGCTGGTGCAGAACAGGTCGGCCAGGTCATGGCGCACATGGCGTTTGTCGGTCACGCGCGTCAGGCCGCCGGTTCCGGGCAGCACGCCCAGCAGCGGCACTTCGGGCAGGCTGACGGCAGAAGAACGGTCGTCGACCAGGATGATCTCGTCGCATGCCAGCGCCAGTTCGTAGCCACCCCCGGCGCACGCGCCGTTCACCGCCGCCAGGAACTTCAGCCCGCTGTGCTGCGATGAGTCTTCCAGGCTGTTGCGGGTCTCGTTCGTGAACTTGCAGAAATTCACTTTCCAGGCGTGGCTCGAAACCCCGAGCATGAAGATGTTCGCGCCGGAGCAGAACACCTTTTCCTTGGCGCTCGTCACGACCACGCTGCGGACCTCGGGGTGTTCGAAGCGGATGCGATTCAGCGCGTCGTTCAACTCGATGTCCACGCCCAGGTCGTAGCTGTTGAGCTTGAGCTTGTAGCCCGGCGCGAGGCCGGCGTCTTCATCGAAGTCGGCCAGCAGCGTCGCCACCGGCGCTTCGAATTTCAGCTTCCAGTGTTTGTAGCGCGACGGGTGGGTCTGGTATTCGATCCGAGGGGCAGGGCTCATGGCGCTGGGTTCCAAAGCTGAACAATAGTGCAAGCTGTCAAGGCGAGGAGATGCATCATAGTGCTCATCAATGCTGGAGGTCAAGGCGATGCTGCATCATCCTGCAGGTCCCGGGCCAGCCCGACCTGTCACGCCGGCAGCGCCAGCGTCTGGCGCACCATACCGCGCAGCGCCTGGAACGTGGCTTCGAGCGGCGCGGTGCTGGTGTCTAAGGTCAGGTCGGCCTTCGAATAGTAAGCAGCGCGGTCGTCGAGGATGCGGCGCAGATCCTGCATCGCTTCCTTGCTCGCCGCCATCGGGCGCATGTCGCCTTGCGCCACGACGCGCTGCATGTGGTGTTCCGGGTCGGCCTTGAGCCAGACCGTCGTGCAATGCGTCAGCAGTCGATTGAACGTCGCCGCGTCCGACACCAGGCCGCCCGGTACCGCGAGCACCGCCTCGGCGTGGAGCTGGATCGCTGCGTCGAGCGCACGCCTCTCGTAGCGCCGGTACGCGTTCATGCCGTACAAGGCCTGGATCTCGGCCACGCTGCAACCGGCGAGCTTTTCGATCTCCCGGCTCAACTCGACGAAGGGGCAGCCCAAATCGTCGGCCAGACGCTGGCCGAGTGTTGTCTTGCCCGCGCCGCGCAGGCCGATCAGGGCAATGCGCGGGCTGCGCGCCTGGCTCGCACCGCCGGCGCCGAACAGTTCACCCATCGCGATGCGCGCGCGTCGCAGCGCAGTGGCGTCGCGATCTTCGAGCAGTTCGCGGATCGACAACCACTCCGGCGACGTGGTCGTGACGTCGCCCATCAACTCGGCGAGCGAACATTGCAGCGCCGCCGCGACTTGCACCAGCACCAGGATCGACGCGTTGCCGATGCCGTATTCCAGATTCGCCAGATGGCGCTCCGAGACCTGCGCCGCTTGCGCCACCGCCCTGCGCGTCAGGCTGCGCCGCGCACGCAGCTCACGCACCCGCTCGCCCAGCGCTGTCAGGAACGGGCTGCGCTCAGCGTCGGCGGGCCGGGCCGCATCATTTGCGGGCCGGGCCGCAGCGCTCGCGGGCCGGGCCGCGGCGGTCGCGGGCCGCGCCGCATCACTCGCGGGCCGCGCCGCCTTGGGCGGGGATTTGGTCCGCGCTTTCTTTGCCAGGGTTTTCGCAGGCGTTTTTGGCATTGCCTTTGTCGCTGCGCGGCCGCGCCCGGGAGCCGGGGCCGATTTGCGCAGCGGCTGCGCCGCAGCGCTTGCCGCGCGCGAGCGCTTGATCCGTGTTTTCCCTAGGGTCTGCACTATAGTGCTTGACATGAAGTTTGCGCCAGCATAGCCTCGCGGTGCGCGCACAATACTTCAACTTCGAGCCCGCTGCAAGCCGCTTGGCCGTGCCTTCGAGTCCCGAGAGCCCGACGTGACCCTGCCCACGACCGCTGTCGCCCCGCCCGATGCGAGTTTCAACTTCGCGTCGCACCTGATCGAGCGCAACTCCGCGCAGCCGGGCAAGGTGGCGTTCATCGACGACCACGGCAGCCTCACCTACGGCGAACTGGCCGAGCGCATCCGGCGCTTCGGCGCGGCGCTGCGCGCCAGCGGCTTGCGCCGCGAAGAGCGGGTACTGCTGTTGATGCACGACTGCAATCATTGGCCGGTGGCGTTTCTCGGTGCTCTGTACGCAGGCGTGATTCCGGTCGCGGTGAATACGCTGCTTCCCGCCGCCGACTATGCCTACATGTTGGCGCACAGCCGGGCGCAGGCGGCGCTGGTTTCGGCGGCCCTGCTGCCCACGTTGCAGGCTGCAATGGCGCAGGCGCCGCACGAAGTCAGTACCGTCGTCGTTGCCAATTCGAAAGGCGCCTTGCCGGCGCAGGCACAGGACTTCGACGCCTTTGTCGCGAGCCATGCCCCGATGGCCGAAGCGGCCGCCACCAGCGCCGATGACATGGCGTTCTGGCTCTACTCGTCGGGCTCGACAGGCCGCCCCAAAGGTGCGGTGCACAGTCACGCCAACGCCTACTACACAGCCGAGTTGTACGGCACACGACTCCTCGGTGTGCGCGCAAACGACATCTGCTTTTCCGCGGCGAAACTTTTCTTCGCCTACGGTTTGGGCAATTCGCTCAGCTTTCCGATGAGCGTGGGCGCGACGACCTTGTTGATGGCCGAGCGCCCCACCCCCGAGGCCGTGTTCAAGCGCTGGATCGAGCACAAGCCGACCCTGTTCTTCGGCGCGCCGACGGGCTTTGCCGGCATGCTGGCTTCACCCAGACTGCCGGCCAGGGGCGACGTCGCGCTGCGGCTGTGTTCATCCGCGGGCGAAGCACTGCCGGCGGATCTGGGCGAGCGCTTCACCGCGCACTTCGGGGTTCAGATCATTGACGGCATCGGCTCCACCGAGATGCTGCACATCTTCTTGTCCAACGCTCCCGGCAGGGTGCGCTATGGCACGACCGGCTGGCCGGTGCCGGGATATCAGATCGAGTTGCGCGGCGAAGACGGCAAGCCGGTCCCTGACGGCGAGATCGGCGACCTGTACATCAAGGGCCCGAGTGCGGCGCTGATGTACTGGAACAACCGTGAGAAAACGCGCGAGACGTTCCAGGGCGAATGGACCAAGAGCGGCGACAAGTACGTGCGCAACGCCGACGCCAGTTGCACCTACTCAGGCCGCAGCGACGACATGCTCAAGGTCAGCGGCATTTACGTGTCGCCGTTCGAAGTGGAAGCGACGCTGGTGCAGCACGGCGCGGTGCTGGAAGCGGCCGTGATCGGCGTGCCCGACGCGTTGGGCCTGACCAAGACCAAGGCTTTCGTCGTGCTCAAGGCCGGGCAACAGGCGAGCGAAGCCGAGCTGAAGGCTTTCGTGAAGGATCGGCTCGCGCCGTTCAAGTACCCGCGCGCGATCGAGTTCGTCGCCGAGTTGCCGAAAACCGCGACGGGCAAGATCCAGCGCTACAAGCTGCGCGAGCGCGAGTTGGCGCCCTAGTACTGCGACCCAGATACTTCGAGACATGAAAGCGTGTCTTCGACCCGATGGCGTCGTTGCAAGCCTTGCAGGCCGCGCTGGGCCTGAGGCCCAGCCCCTCGCCTGGCGAGCGCAGTCCGCAGGGACTGCGCTCGTCCGGGCTCGGCCTCGCGATACCACGGGGTATCGCTGCGGTTTGCGCCTAGCCCTCGGGCCGAATCCATCACTTTCATTTTGTCCCGAAGTATCTGGGTCGCAGTACTAGGCGGCGCGCCGACATGACGCGCAACGAGGTCCGGTTCGCCGCCGTCGAATGGGCCGCGCGCCGCGTGCGCATCGAGTACCGATGGTTGGCGGCGCAGCGTACCGGCACGCCGTTGATCGTGTTCCTGCACGAAGGCCTGGGGTCGCTCGCGATGTGGAAGGACTTTCCGCAGCGCCTCTGCGACGCGGCGCTGTGCCGGGGCCTCGTCTACTCGCGCCCAGGCTACGGCCGCTCGACGCCGCGCGCGGCCAGCGAGGCCTGGGGCGTGGACTTCATGCATCGCCAGGCGCATGAGGTGCTGCCGGCCCTGTTCGAATCGCTGCGACTCGATGCCATCGCGCAGCCACTCTGGTTTTTCGGCCACAGCGATGGCGCGTCGATCGCCATGCTCTACGCAGCCCGCTACACGCGCCAAGTCGCGGGCCTGGTCGCTGTCGCACCCCACATCGTCGTCGAAGACATTTCGGTGCAAAGCATCGCGCAAGCGCGCGATGCCTATTTGCAATCCGACTTGAGTCAGCGCCTGGCGCGTTACCACGACGACCCCGGCTCGGCGTTCTGGGGCTGGAACAGCGTCTGGCTGCTGCCGGAGTTTCGTGGCTGGTCGATCGAGGCCGAGATCGAATCCATCACCTGCCCGCTGCTGGCCGTGCAGGGGCTGAACGACGAGTACGGCACACTCGAACAGATTCGTGGCATCGCCCGGCGCGTGCCGCACAGCGAGTTGCTCGAGTTGCCCGCATGCGGGCATGCGCCGCACCGCGACCAGCGCGAGCAGCTGATCGCCGCGGTTTGTGAATTCATGGCCCGACACGCTCCGCGGCGCGGGGCAGAATGCAGGCCCGCGACGCACTGAAAGACCCCATGCTGAGTTACCAGGTCGAAACCTTCGGCAAGCCCCTGGCGCAAGTGTTGCGCGACACACCCCAGCCGGCGGGCACTGAAGTCCTGATCAAGGTCGGGGCCTGCGGCGTGTGTCACAGCGACGTGCACCTGCACGACGGCTACTTTGCGCTGGGCGAAGGCAACAAGATCGACATGGCGCGTGCGATGAACCTGCCGCGCACCATGGGCCATGAGATCGCCGGCAACGTGGTTGCATTCGGCCCGGACGCGAAGGGCGTGACGCTCGGCGCGCGGCGGATCGTCTTTCCGTGGATCGGCTGCGGCCAATGTTCGGTGTGCGCCAGCGGTGAAGAACAACTTTGCGGCACCGCGCGCGCATTGGGCATCCAGCGCGACGGTGGTTTCGCCGATCACGTGCTCGTGCCGCATCCGAGGTACCTGTTCGAGTACGACCCCCTGCCCGAAGAACAGGCCTGCACCTATGCCTGTTCGGGCCTGACCGCGTACGGTGCGTTGAAAAAGGTGATGGCGCCGGGCAGGGACGGCAAAGCGGCGCCATGGAGCGCCGCTGACCCGCTGCTCATCATCGGCGCAGGCGGCGTCGGCCTGTCGGGGATCCGCCTCGCGCGCAAGCTGCTTGACGCCCCCATCACCGTGGCCGAAATCGACCGCAGCAAGTGGGACATCGCGCGCGAAGCGGGTGCGAATGAGGTCATCGACCCGAGCGCCGACGGCGCCGCCAAGGCCCTGGCCAAGGCCACGGGCGGCGGCGTTGCCGCGGCGATCGACTTCGTCGGTGCCGGCGCATCGTTCGCCTTTGGCCTGGGCGCACTGCGCCGCGGCGGCAAGCTGGTGTGCGTGGGCCTGTTCGGCGGCTCCGCGCCGGTGTTGCCGGTGATGGTCGCGATGAAGGCGCTGAGCATCAGCGGCAGCTATGTCGGCAGCCTGCAAGAGATGCATGAACTGATGGCCATCGCGCGCAGCGGCACGCTGCCGGCGCTGCCGCTGACGAGCCTGCCGTTGGCTCAGGCAAACCAGGCGTTGGCCGATCTGAAGGCCGGGCGCGTGCGCGGGCGCACGATTCTTCGGCCCTGACCGCTGCTGCACCGACTTGGCCTCGGCGCGGACCGCGGTTGCGCCCTGCGCCACAATATCGCCTCCCTTTTCAAAGCATCCCGCCTGAACCCACCATGTATCCCACCCTGAGCCTCTACATCGACGGTCAATTCATCCACGGCGGCGGCCGCCGCGAACAGGATGTGTTCAACCCCGCGACGAATCAGGTCATCGCCAAGCTGCCGCACGCGACGCGCGAAGACCTCGACAAAGCCCTGAGCAGCGCGCAGCGCGCGTTCGAGTCGTGGCGCCGCACTTCACCGCTCGAGCGCAGCAAGGTGTTGCGCAAGGTGGCCGAGCTGGCGCGCGAACGCTCGGCCGAGATCGGCCGCAACATCGTGCGCGACCAGGGCAAGCCGCTGGCCGAAGCGGTGGGTGAGGTCAACTTCTGTGCCGAACACGCCGAATGGCACGCCGAAGAATGCCGGCGCATCTACGGCCGCGTGATCGCGCCGCGCACTGACGGCGTGCGCCAACTCGTGTTGCGCGAGCCGATCGGCGTCTGCGCCGCGTTCTCGCCCTGGAACTTCCCGTTCAACCAGGCGATCCGCAAGATCACGGCGGCCATCGGCGCGGGCTGCACCATCATCTTGAAAGGCCCGGAAGATTCGCCGAGCGCCGTCGTCGCCCTCGCCCAGTTGTTCCACGACGCCGGGCTGCCGCCGGGTTGCCTGAACGTGGTCTGGGGCGTGCCGAGCGAAGTGTCTGTGCATTTGATGAACTCGCCGATCGTGCGCAAGATTTCATTCACGGGCTCGGTGGCGGTGGGCAAGCAACTCGCGGCGCTGGCGGGTTCGCTGATGAAACGTTGCACCATGGAGCTCGGCGGGCACGCGCCGGTGATCGTCTGCGACGACGCCGACATCGACACCGCGGCCGACATGCTCGCGCCGTTCAAGTTCCGCAACGCCGGCCAGGTGTGCATTTCGCCGACGCGTTTCTACGTGCAGGAAGGCGCCTACGACAAGTTCGTCGCGCGCTTCCTGGCCAAGGTCGAGAAGGTCAAGGTCGGCGACGGCATGGCGCCCGACACCAGGATGGGACCCCTCGCGCAACGGCGCCGGGTTGCCGCGGTGGCCGGCTTCATCGACGACGCGCACCAACGTGGCGCAACCATCCTCACCGGCGGCGAGGCGCTTCCCGGTGAAGGCAATTTCTTCGCGCCCACCGTCATTGCCGACCTGCCCGACGACAGCCGCCTGATGACGGAAGAGCCTTTCGGCCCTGTCGCCGGCGTGGCGCGCTTCAAGACCATCGACGAAGTGCTGAAGCGCGCCAACAGCTTGCCGTTCGGTCTGGCTTCCTATGTCTTCACGACCTCGACGCGCAACGCCCATGCGCTGAGCAATGGCCTGGAATCGGGCATGGTGTCGATCAACCACTTCGGCATGGCCCTGGCCGAAACGCCGTTCGGCGGCATCAAGGACAGCGGCTACGGCAGCGAGGGCGGCCTCGAGACTTTCGACGGCTATCTGAACACCAAGTTCGTGACGCAACTGAACTGACGCCGTTGACGGGCCTGCTCAGGCACCAAACCGGCGCTCGATTTCGAGCAGCGTCTCGTCCACCGCGCGCATGGCCTGGTGCTCGCCTTGCGCCAGCGCCAGCGCGCGCTGCGCCAGCAAGAAGCTGCGGTACTCGCTGAAGTGCCACTGCTCGCGCTCGAACACGCCTTCGAGCAGCGCGCGAGCTTCGTCGAGCTGGCCCTCGCCCGCCAGATGACGCGCCAGGGCGCAGCGTGCAAACAGATAGTCCGGCGCCAATGCCAGCGATTCGCGGTGCAGGCGAATCGACTCCTGAAGCGGTTTGCCCAGGGCCTGGCCGATGTTCGCCAGATTCGTCAGCGCCGCAGGCTGATCGGGGTGCATTGCGCGCAGCTGCAGCGCCAGTTCAAAGGCCTCGTCGAGCTCGCGCCGGCCGAGCGCCCGGTGCATGCGCTGCGCCAGCAACGTGCCTTCGGCGGAGAACGGGCTGGGCCGCGGCTCGGCGGTGATGTGCATGCCAACAAATTTGATCTCGCGCACTTTGCCCGCGGAGAGTACCCGCGCCGCAGCAGCCGGGTCGCGCAGGCCCTCTTCGTTGAGCCAGTTGAGCAGGTGCATGCGTTGCGCATCGGGCCCGCGCAGGCTGACCAGCAGCCCGGTGATTGCCGCGAGCGCGGCAGCCGCATCAGGTTCGGTGAGTTTCGCGCGCCGCTTCAGCACCGCCAGCGCCAGCATCCGGACCGCGTCGTCACCGAGTTCGCAGGCGCGCTGCAGGTAGTCGGCGTGCGCGTCGCAGGCGTCGAGCTTGGCGTGCCACAGTGGCGCCACGGCCGCCTCCGAGGCCGCTTTCGAGTCGCGCGCAAGCTGTGCTATGTCGTTCTCCCACGGGCGGGGAAACCACAGCGAGTGCTCGCCCGGTACATCCGCATCGGGCTCGCGCAAGTCGTCGAACAAGTCCACTTGCTCGGGCGCGGCGTGATCCCAGTAGTCCTGATCCCGGACCTCCTCCCACGCCGCGCGCGCCGCCTCGGTGTCGCCGAGAAAGCGCAACGCCGCGACGCGCGAGTTCGCGTCTTCGGCGCGGCGTGGCACGGCGGCACGCAGGGTCGCGCCGAAACCGGCGCAGCGCTCCATGCCCTGCGCCCAACAGCGCCAGCGCAGTGCGCGCTCCAGCGCGAACAGATTGTCCGGTTGCGCAGTCCACGCGCCCTCGGCCACCGCCTGGGCCTGCTGCACGTCGCCGCTGCCGAACAGCGCCAGCGCGAGGTTGTTGCGCGCACTCGGGTGCTCCACGCCGCGCAGCACGGCCGCGGCGGCGCCGGGGTTGTCGTCGTTCAGGTGCATGAGCGACAGGTCGATCGCCTCGGCTTGTTCGAACGTGAGCGGCCCGAATGGCGTATCGATCGGTTCAGACTGCTGCGGCAAAGCTTGGCCCGGTTCGAGGCTGCTCAGGCGCTGTACGGCCCGGAGCGTCACAGCGGCCATGCCGGCTTCGCCCGCGCTGTCGGCCAGCGCTTCAAGCGCCGCGCGGCTTTTCGGCGAGGCGAGCTGCCAATCCCAGGCGCGCGCCGCAGCGCTGAGCGGCTCCCCTGCCAGCGACTCGATTTCCCAGGCCAGGCCCAGCAAGGGTTTGAAGTCGGGAAAGGCTCTGCGCAGCGCGGCAAGGCGTTGCCGGGCCTGGATCAAGTTGCCCGCGTCGGCCAGGCGGCGCACGGCATTCATCTGATCGGGGAGCGGCGCTGATCCTGGCCTCTTGTAGCGTGATGTCTTGGTCATGAGCGGAGTTTCGCAAATGTGCAGGCCGGGCGTGCCCTGTTTTCGGCTCGCCGCATTGAGACGCGAACCCGACGCCAGGCTTGGTGCTCCAATACCCGTTCGATCAACGGTTTCGCAGCGAGGGCGCTTTGACTCTGGATTACGCAATGCTCGACGCGATGCGCCAGCAGCATCCGGCGTGGCGGCTGCTGACGGCGGGCTCCGCGCCGCTGATCGTAAGCTTTCTGCACCGCGCTTTCGTCGAGCCCAACGTGCGCGCGATGCGCCAGTCCGACCTGGTCGAGGCGCTGGACGATATGCTGTTCTCCGTCCGCGAACGAAGCCGCGAGGCGTTCCCGAAGGGCGCCGCTGAGTACCTGAACGACTGGGCTGCGAACGATCGCGGCTGGTTGCGCAAGTTTTATCCGCCGGGCTCGGACGAGCCGCATTTCGACCTGACGCCGGCCACCGAGCGCGCCATCGTGTGGCTCGCCAGCCTGGCCGAGCGCAGCTTCGTCGGCACCGAGTCGCGCCTGTTGACTCTGTTCGAGCTGCTGCGCCAGATCGGCGAAGGCAGCCAGGCCGATCCGCAGTTGCGCCTGCGCGAGTTGCAGCGGCGCCGCGCCGAACTCGACGCCGAGATCGCGCGTGCCGAGTCGGGCGAGGTCGCAATGCTCGGCGACACGGCGCTGAAGGAGCGCTTCCAGCAGTTCACCGGCCTGGCGCGCGAACTGCTGGCCGACTTTCGCGAGGTCGAGCACAACTTTCGCGGGCTGGATCGGCGCGTGCGCGAGCGCATTGCGCTGTGGGACGGCGCGAAGGGCGCGCTGCTCGAACAAATCATGGGCGAACGCGACCTGATCGCCGACTCGGACCAGGGGCGGAGCTTCCGTGCGTTCTGGGACTTCTTGATGTCGCAATCGCGCCAGGAGGAGTTGACGGCTCTGCTGGACCGGGTGCTGGCGCTGGCGCCGGTGGCGCAGCTGCAGCCCGATCCGCGGCTGCGGCGTGTGCACTACGACTGGTTGGAGGCGGGCGAGCACACGCAGCGGACCGTGGCGCTGTTGTCGCAGCAACTGCGGCGTTTTCTCGATGACCAGGCCTACTTGGAGAACCGCCGCATCATGGACATTCTGCGCGGCATCGAAGCCAACGCGCTGGCGCTGCGCGGCGCCGCGCCTGTGGGCGAATTCATGATGATCGCCGAGACCGCAGCCGACATCGAGCTGGCGATGGAGCGGCCCCTGTACACGCCGGCGCTGAAGCCGCGAATCGCCGACCTGCGCATCGAGGCCGGCGAAGACGGCCTGGATGCGAATGTCGGCGAAGCCCTGTTCTCGCAGTTCGTCGTCGACAAACCGGCACTCGCGCAGCACCTGCGCCAGGCGCTGCAGACGCGCTCCCAAGTCACGCTGCGCGAGCTGCTCGAAGCGCGACCGCTGCGCCAGGGCCTGGCCGAACTCGTGGCCTATCTGGAACTGGCGAGCGCCTCCCCGGCCACCGTGATCGACGACGACATGCAGGAGCGCGTGACCTGGCGCGCGAGCGACGGCCGCTGGAAGCAGGCCCGTCTGGCGCGGGTCATCTTCTCGAGATGAGTGAGATGAGTGGGAAGCGAACGTGAACTCGATGCATTCCACCGAAGAGGCGCGCGCGGCGACCGAGCTGTCGGCGCTGGTCGTGCCGCTGCTCAAGGGCGTGCTCTACCGCGACCAGGACGCTGCGCTGTGGAGCGGCCTGCTCGGCCTGCAGACCCAGGTGCGCGACTATGTGGGGGTGCTGGGGCTTGAGCTGAGCATCGACGAGGCCGAGGGCTATGCCTTCCTGCGCTCGCGCCCGGACCCGCAGGACGGCACCGCGCCCGGCGCGCCGAAAACTCCGCGCCTGATCGTGCGCCGGCCGTTGACGTTTCAGGTCAGCCTGTTGCTCGCGCTGCTGCGCAAGAAGCTCGCCGAGTTCGATGCGGGCGGCGGCGACACACGGCTCGTGCTGTCACGCGACCAGGTCGCTGAAATGCTGCGCGTGTTCCTGCCCGAAAGCAGCAACGAGGCGCGGCTCATCGACCAGGTGGATGCGCAGATCAACAGAGTCGCCGATCTCGGCTTCGTGCGCCGCCTGCGAGGACAGGACGACATGATCGAAGTGCAGCGCATTCTCAAGGCCTTCGTCGATGCGCAGTGGCTGGCGCAGTTCGACGAGCGCCTGGCCGCGTATCGCACCCAGTTGCAGGCGAGCAGCGATGAAGAATGAAGCGCTGAGCCTGGACTTCCTCGCCGGTGAAGCTGTTGGCGCAGAACTTGGCGGTGCGCATGGCGCCGACCAGCTCGCGGGCTTTCGCCTGAAGCGCCTCGAAGTCTTCAACTGGGGCACGTTCGACGGCCGGGTCTGGACCCTGCGCGCCGACGGCCGCAATGCGCTGCTCACCGGCGACATCGGCTCGGGCAAGTCGACGCTGGTGGACGCGCTGACCACCCTGCTCGTCCCAGCGCAGCGCGTCGCCTACAACAAGGCAGCCGGCGCCGACGCGCGCGAACGCACGCTGCGCTCTTATGTGCTCGGGCACTACAAGTCCGAGCGCGTCGACACCAGCCACGCCGGCCGCGCCGTGGCGCTGCGCGACGCGAGCAGCTACTCGGTGATCCTGGGCGTGTTCCACAACGCCGGCTATCACCAGACCGTGACGCTGGCCCAGGTGTTCTGGTGGAAAGATGCGCAAGGCCAGCCGGCGCGGATGTTCGTCGCGGCCGAGCGCGAGCTGTCGATCGCGGGAGATTTCGCGCAGTTCGGCGCTGACATCGCACAATTGCGCAAGCGCCTGCGCGCTTCGAAAGTCGAAGTCGACGACAGTTTTCCACCCTATGGCGCGCAGTTGCGGCGCCGTTTCGGCATCGCCAGCGACCAGGCGCTCGAGCTGTTCCACCAGACGGTGTCGATGAAGTCGGTGGGCAACCTCACCGATTTCGTGCGAAGCCACATGCTCGAACCGTTCGACGTGGTGCCGCGCATCCAGGCGCTGCTGGCGCATTTCGACGACCTGCACCGCGCCCACGAAGCCGTGCTCAAGGCGAAACGCCAGGTGGAATTGCTCGCGCCGCTGGTGGTCGACTGCGAGACGCATGCGGTCGCGCTCACGCTGGCCGAGGGGCTACGCGCCTGCCGCGAAGCACTGGAGACCTATTTCGCCGGGCTCAAGGCCGGCCTGCTGGAACAACGCATCACTGAGCTGGGCGAAGAACTCGCGCGCCGCGCCGCCCAGATCGCCCGGCTCGACGAACAACGCGCGGCGCGGCAGGGGGACGAGCGCGAGTTGCGGCGCGCGATCGGCGACAACGGCGGCGACCGCATCGCGCGCCTGGCGGCCGAGATCACGCAACTCGAGCAGCAAAAGGAGCGGCGCCTGGCCAAGGCGCAGCGCTACGACGAACTGCGGGCAGCGCTGGGCTTGCTCAGCATGCAAAGCAGCGAAGATTTCCTGGCCCAGCGCCTGCTCTGCCGTCAGCTGCAGGAGGCCGCAGCCGAACGCGAGGCTGCGCTGCAAAATCAACTCAACGAGACGGGCGTCGGATTCGCCCAGGGACGCCAGGAGCGCGAGGCCTTGGCGGTTGAAATTGCCAGCCTGAAAGCGCGGCGCAGCAACATCGACGCACAACAGGTCGCGATGCGCGCGGCGCTGTGCGATGCGCTGCAACTGAACGAGGCCGGCATGCCCTTCGCCGGCGAGTTGATCCAGTTGCGCGACGACGAGCGCGACTGGGAAGGCGCCGCCGAGCGGCTGCTGCGCAACTTCGGACTGTCGCTGCTGGTGCCCGATGCGCACTACGGCGTCGTGAGCGAGTGGGTCGACCGCACACAATTGAAGGCGCGGCTCGTCTACTTCCGGGTCCGCCCCGCGCGCAAAGAGGCGCGCAAGGATGCAGCCGACGCTGAGCTCGCGCTGCATCCTGATTCGCTCGCGCGCAAGCTCAAGCTCAAACCCGATTCGGTGTTCTACGCCTGGCTGGAGCGCGAAGTCGCGGCGCGTTTCGACGTCGCCTGCTGCACCGGCCAGGAGCAGTTCCGCCGCGAAACCCGAGCCATCACGCGCGCCGGCCAGATCAAGGGCGGCGGCGAGCGCCACGAGAAAGACGACAGGCACCGCATCGACGACCGCAGCCGCTACGTGCTGGGCTGGAGCAACGAAGCCAAGATCGCTGCGCTGCAGGGCAAGCTGAAGACCCTCGAAGCTCGCCTGGCCGAGATCGGCGGCCGCATCGCCGCGCTGCAAAGTGAACAGCGCGCGCTGCGCGAGCGCCTGGAGGCACTGAACAAAATCGACGAGTACCGCGAGTTCCGTGAGTTGGACTGGCAACCCTTGGCGACCGAGGCGGCGAAGTTGCTCGACGAGAAGCGCGAACTTGAAGCCGCTTCCGATGTGCTGAAGACACTCGGCGCCCGGCTCGAAGCGCTGCTGGTGCAACTCGCCAAGACCGAAACCGCGCTCGACGCGCATCGAGCAGACGCCGCCAAGGCCGAACAAAGGCAGGCCGATGCTCAGACCCTGCTGCGTCAGACCCTCGGCGTGCGCGACGCTCCCGCCGGGGTGCCCCACGCCGCGCAGTTTGCCAAGCTCGACGCGCTGCGCGTCGAAGCGTTGGGGCCGCAAGCCTTGAGCGTCGAAGCCTGCGCCCCGCGCGAACAAGAACTGCGCAAAGTGCTGCAGGAGCGGATCGACGCGCAAGACAAGAAGCTCGCCCGCCTGCGTGAAAACATCGTGCGCGCGATGGCCGAGTACAAGGAGGCCTACAAGCTCGACACGCAAGACGTGGACGCGAGTGTCGACGCAGCCCCCGACTACCGCGCCATGTTGGCGCAGCTCAACGCCGACGACCTGCCGCGCTTCGAGGCGCGCTTCAAGGAACTGCTGAACGAAAACACGATCCGCGAAGTGGCGAACTTCCAGTCGCAATTGAGCAAGGAGCGCGAGACGATCAAGGAACGCGTGGCGCGAATCAACCAGTCGCTCACCATGATCGACTACAACCCGGGCCGCTACATCGTGCTCGAAGCGCAGCTCGCGACCGACGCCGACATCCGCGATTTCCAGACCGAACTGCGCGCCTGTACCGAAGGCGCGATCACCGGCTCCGACGACGCGCAATACTCCGAGGCCAAGTTCCTGCAGGTCAAGCGCATCATCGAGCGCTTGCGCGGGCGCGAAGGCACGGCCGAGCTGGATCGGCGCTGGGCTGCAAAAGTGACCGACGTGCGCAACTGGTTCGTCTTCGCCGCGAGCGAGCGCTGGCGCGAAGACGGGAGCGAACACGAACACTATTCCGACTCGGGCGGCAAGTCGGGTGGGCAGAAGGAGAAGCTCGCTTACACCGTGCTCGCCGCGAGCCTGGCCTACCAGTTCGGGCTCGAGTGGGGGGCCGTGCGTTCGCGCACGTTCCGCTTCGTCGTCATCGACGAGGCCTTCGGCCGCGGTTCCGACGAATCGGCGCAATACGGATTGCGCCTGTTCCAGCAACTCAACCTGCAACTGCTGATCGTCACGCCGCTGCAGAAGATCCACATCATCGAACCCTTCGTCGCCAACGTCGCTTTCGTCGACAACGAAGACGGGCGCGCTTCGCGCTTGCGCAACCTGAGCATCGAGGAGTACCGCGAGGAGCGCGACGCACGCGATTCATGATGTGGAGCACGCCCGACGACCTGCGCGCCCAGGCGCAACGGCTCTGGGACAAGGGCCGCCTGCCGGCGTGCCTGGTGAATGCCGGCAACCTGTTCCCGCTGCGCTTGACGCTCAAGGTGCCCGGCTCAGTCGAACTGTCGGACCTCTTTGACGAGGTTCGCAGCTGGGCGCGCACGCTGCAAGCCGGGGCGGGCGATGGCAAGCGGCACGGCTACCGGGTCGTTCTGCGCGACCTCAATCACCGTGTGATCGGCGCCAATCAGGTGCCGAGCGAAGTGTGGCTCGATACGCTGGACGATGCGCTCGAGCTGGCCGGCAAGAAGCGCGAGGCGCGCCGCTTCGAAAGCCTGGTCGATCAAGCCCGCGCCACCCAGCCTGCCCTGCTGACGTGGCTGCACAAACGCCCACTGCGTGCGCTCGAGCTGGCCGGCGCCTGGCCGCAACTGCTGGACGTTGTGGCCTGGGTACAGGCGCACCCGCGCCCTGGCGTCTACCTGCGTCAGGTCGACTTGCCCGGCATCCACGGCAAGTTCATCGAAGAGCACCGCACCGTGCTTGCGGAGTTGCTCGACTGCTGCCTTCCCGCGGCTGCGATTAATCCGGGAATGAGCGGCGCCGCCAACTTCGCGCGGCGTTACGGCTTTCGGGACAAACCGTTGCGGGTGCGCTTTCGCCTGCTCGATCTGCAGCAGGCCCTGCTGGGTCATGGCGTCGACCAGGACTTCACGGTGACGCAAGACGCCTTCGCCAGGCTCGAACCCGTCGCCTCGCACATCTTCCTCACCGAAAACGAGATCAACTTCCTCGCCTTCCCGGCGCTGCCCGACAGCTTGCTGATCTTCGGTGCGGGCTACGGCTTCGACATGTTGGCGCAAGCCGATTGGCTGCGCGACAAGTCGATCCACTACTGGGGCGACATCGACACCCACGGCTTTGCGATCCTCGATCAGTTGCGCGCCAGGTTCCCCCACGCCCAGTCGTTGCTCATGGACCGCACCACGCTGCTGGCGCACCGGTTGCTCTGGTCCAACGAGCCCGAGCCGACGCAGCGCGACTTGCCACGCTTGACCCCCGACGAGCGCGCGCTCTATGACGATTTGCGCTGGAAGCGGCTGGGCGATGGCGAAGTGCGGCAAGTCCGGCTCGAGCAAGAGCGTATCGGATTCGGGCATGTCGAGCAGGCGCTCGCGCGCGCCGCGCTGTGAGGAAAGTATCAATCGATCGGCCAGGGCATCGCTTTGGGCAGGCGCATCGGTTCGGGCGTGGGCGCGGTCTCGCTGCGCCGCTGCGCATCGACGCCGCGCCACCACGGCGTCACCGCGTTGACGTGCGCCGGCTCGACCGGTTCGCCCAGGCGCGGCATCAGCAAAGGCACGCCGGCGCGCGGGCCGAGTTCGAGCAAAGTTTCTGCCGGTTCGTCCCAGGCGTGCAGCGCCAGGCTGAACGTGCCCCAATGCACCGGCAGGAACGCACCGCCGCCGAGCAGCGCATGCGCCTTCAATGCGTTTTCCGGGCCGAGATGAATGTCGCCCCACGAGGCGTGGAACGCGCCGACTTCGAGCAGCACCAGATCGAACGGGCCAAGCCGCTCGCGAATCGTCTCGTACTGCGTTGTCAGGCCGGTGTCACCGCTGAAGAACACCGAGTGGCGCGCGCTGCGAATCACCAGCGACGACCACAGCGTCGCGTTGCGGTCCTTCAGGCCGCGGCCGGAGAAGTGCTGCGACGGCGCGCCCGTGATCACGAGTTCGGCGGTGCGCCCGGCCTGCGGCCCGCTGTGCACCAGCGTGTGCGACTGCCACCAGTCGAGCTCGACGATGCGCTGTGGCGCAACGCCCCAGCCTTCAAGATGCGCGCCGACGCCGAGTGACGTGATGAACGGCAGGTCAAGCTTGGCGAGCTCGCGGATTGTCGGATAGTCGAGGTGGTCGTAGTGGTCGTGGGAGATCAGCACGGCGTCGAGCGGTGGCAACTGGCGCAGGCTGATCGGCACCGGCTGAAAACGCTTCGGCCCGGCGAGCCGCGATGGCGACGCACGCGGCCCCCACACCGGATCGGTGAGGACGCGCCAGCCGTCGATTTCGAGCAGCACCGTCGAATGCCCGAGCCAGGTCGCGCGCAGGCCGCTGCCTGCCGGCCTGCGCCAGGTGTCACGCGGGTCGAGCGCCGGCAGCACACCGGCCGGCACGCGCCGCGCGCCGCCGCACAGGAACTCGCTCAGCGTCGGCCGCGCCGCGCTCGTATCGCGCAGCCCTGGCTGTACCGGGTGCGTATTGCGAAAACCGTCACCGGCCCACAGCAGCGCGGCGCGCATGCGTTCCAGGCGTTCGCCCTGGGCGCGGCTGCCGAATGACTTCATGGGTGGGTACTGCCTGAGGTTGGGCCGGGCCGCTCGGTTCGCGCAGCGCTGGGCTGCGCCCGAAGTGTCGCGCATTCGGTGGCCGGTCGGCGTTACCTTTCCGCATACCCATACATCTGCGGCAACCACAACACGATCTGCGGGAACAGCGTCATCGCCAGCAGCAGCGCGAGCAACATGACGATGAACATCCAGCCTTCGCGCAGCATCGCGCCGATCGGGATGCCGGTGAGCGCCTTGGTCACGAACAGCAGCATGCCGAACGGCGGGTGGATCAGGCCGATCATCATGTTGAGAACGACGAGCACGCCGAAGTGCACGAGGTCGATGCCCAGGGCCTTGACCGACGGCAGCAGCATCGGCACGAACACGAGCAGCAGCACCGAGACGTCGAGAAAGCACCCCAGCACCAGGAACAGCAGGTTCACCAGCAGCAGGAACTGCAAGCGCGACAGGTGCAGCGCGTCGACCCACATCACCACCGCCTGCGGCACGCCCTCGGCGGTGAATGCGTAGTTCAGCATGAACGAGCCGGCGAGTACGAGCGTGATGACGGCGCTGGCACGCGTCGACTCGAGCAGCACCGCGTACAGGCTGCGCCAGCTCAAGGCGCGGTAGACCACGCCGGCCAGCAGCAAGGCGTGCAGTGCCGCGACCGCGGCCGCCTCGGTGGGTGTGAACGCACCCGAATAAATGCCGCCGAGCAGCACGATGGGCATCGACAGCGGCAGCGCGCCGCGCCAGATGATTCCCGGCCATTGCGCCAGAGGCACCTTCTCTTCGCGCGGCATGTTGCGCTTGGTGGCGATGAACTGCACCACAGCCATCATCAGCAGCGCCATCAACGCACCCGGCAGCACGCCGCCGAGAAACAGCGCACCGACCGACGCACCCGACACAAGCGCGTAAATCACCATCGGGATCGACGGCGGAATCATCGGCCCGAGCGTGGCACTGGCCACGACCACGGCACCGGCGAATCCGGGCGAGTACTCGGGTTTCTTCAGCATCTGGCGGATCGTCACCAGCCCGGGCCCGGCGGCGTCGGCGATCGCGCTGCCGCTCATGCCGGAGAAGATCACGCTGACCAGAATGTCGACTTGCGCCAAGCCCCCGCGCAGGCGCCCGACGAGGATGCGGCAGAAGTCGAAAATGCGCTCGCTCACGGTGCCGGCGTTCATCAGGTTCGCGGCGAACACGAACAGGGGTACCGCCAGCAGCACGTAGCTGTTGTACAGGCCGTTGCCCACCTGTTCGGCGAGCAGGCCGAGGTCCTGGCGCTTCACGATGAGGTAGGCCACGCCCGAAGCGAGCATCGCAAAGCCGATCGGCAAGCGCAGCAGCATGCCCGCGAGCAGCACGCCGCCCAGCGCCCAGAGCGCCGTGGTCATGCGCTTTTCATGCGCTTGTCATGCTCCTGGCTTGCGTTTGTCATGCGCCATTCATCGTGCCACCGCAGCGTCATCCAGGTCGTGGCCTTGCGCGGCCCGCCACACCGCCCAGCTGCTGCGAATCACGAGCGAGACGAGCAGCGCCACAAACGGCAGGAACACGAGCATGAACGGTACGCCGAGCACAGGCGTTCCTTCGCGCTGCATGAAGTGCACATAGTCCCAACAACCCGGCAGCGCCCACGCCGCAAGGCCACCGAGCATGAGATGGCCGACGATGCGCATCGCGCGCCGCGTGCGCCGCCCCGCCACATTCCAGACCAGGTCGAACGCGACATGTTCGCGCTCGGGCACGATGAAGGCGGCGGCCCACAAGATGACCCAGACGTAGAGGATCACCGCCAGCTCATCGGTCCATGGCAGGGGCCGGTTGAAGCCGAAGCGCGCCACGATCTGGACCAGAAAGACGCCGAACAGCGTCGCGAACAGCGCCGCGCCGACACCTTGCGCAAAACGTAGCAGGCCGCGGCGCATGCCTTACTTCGTTGCGTTGATGCGTTCCAGCAAACCCTTGGGCCAGGTCTTGGCCATGTCCGAAGCGCCGTACACCGCCTGCACCGTCTTGCGGAACGCCTCGACGTCGGGTGTGCTGACCTGCAGGCCCTGCTGCTTGAAGAAATCGACAAGCTGCCCTTCTTCCTTGACCCGGTTCTCATTGTTGAACGCCGCGCCTGCCTGTGCCGCGGCTTTGAGCTTGGCCCGCTGGGCCTCGGGCATCGCGTTCCAGCTCTTGGTGGCGATCGCGATGAACAAGCTGTCAACCAGGTGCTGGGTCAGCACCAGCTGTTTCGTCACCTCGTAGAACTTGGCCGCGCGCACGCTCGGCAGCGGGTTGTCCTGGCCGTCGATCGTGCCGGTCTTCAGCCCGAGGTAGACCTCGCCGAACGCGAGCGGCGTGGCCGTGGCGCCGAGCGCCTCACCGAGGAACAGCCATTCCCTGGTGCCGGGCATGCGCAGCTTCACGCCTTTCAGATCGGCCGGTGTGCGCACCGTGCGCAGCTCGCGCAGGTTCAACTGGCGCGTGCCGAGGTAGGCCGTGGCGAGCACCGTCACGTCCATCTTCTCGGCGACAAGTTTGAACAGCTCCTCGCCGATCGGGCCGTTGAACACTCTCTGCTGATGCTGCGGGTCGCGAATGATGTAGCCGGCCGTGAAGATCGAAAACTCGGGCACGAGCTTGGCGATGTCGAACGCCGAGATCGACGCCAGTTCGAGGTTGCCGCGCGCCATCGCCGCCGGTTCCGTGCCTTGTTTGAACAACGACGCATTCAGATTGATCTGCACCTCGAACTCGCCCGGCGCGCTCTTGTCGAGCGACTCCTTGAACACGCTCCACATCTTCGCGTGCCAGTCGTCGGGCACGGCGGGGGTCGAGATGCGCAACAGCTGCTTGCCCTGAGCCAGTGCAAGTTTCAACGGGCTCAGCGCGAAGACGAGCGCCCCCGCGCCAAGCAAGAGCAGGCGGCGTGCCGAGGTGCGATTCATGCGCGAATTCCTTCGATGGGTGGTCGTGCTTGCCGCGCAAGCAGCGGCGCGCGAGCCGCAGTCTACAAGTTCTACCTCCGCTCTCGGAGCTGCACGCGTAAACGCGGCGGCTTGAACCGGTGCGCGGCTTGCGCCGGTTGCGCCGGGCAGGTGCTTGCCGAGCGTGGACTTGCTGGTGGGCGCGTCTCTCGCTGAACGCGTTGGCTGGCCCTACTCAGGCAGTTGCACGCCGGCCGCGCGCGCCTGCGCCACCACCCGGTTCTCATAGTCGGGCGCAAGCGCCTTGGCGGGGTGCGCCGCCGTCAGTTGCCCGATGAATGGCGGATGGATCGAATAGCCCAACAATTCCTGCAGGCGTACCGGCATCGCCCGCGCCAGCTCGGTGGGCACGCCGAGGATGAAGTTCTCCTGCGGGCGTGCCCAGGGCTGGCAATACTGGTTCGAAAAGGCCAGCCGCGCTGCGCCGCTGCGGTTCGCGCCGCCACCGTGAACCAGCGTCCCGGCAAAGACGAGGCAGGCGCCGGCGGGAAGCGTCGCCTGGATGCATTGCGCCTCAAGCGCGGCGGCGCTGTCGGGCCCGGACAGATCAGCGGCGGCGGCGAGCCCGGTCAGTTGTGCATCGCTCCAGAGGTGGCTGGCCGGCAGCAGGCGCGTCGCACCATTGCTCAGCGTGAAGGCGTCGACGGCGACGATGGTGGAGAGCGAGATCATCGCGCGCGGGCGCGGCAGGTGGTGGAACGAATCGTCGAAGTGCAGCGGCTGCGCAGCCTCGCCCGGGCCGATGCTGATCGCCTGCGATGCGGTCAGCAAATAATGAGGCTGCAAGAAGCGCTCACACAGCGCGAGGATGCGGGGATCGAGCACGATGTCCCAGAACACCCGGGCCCGCGCCACCAGCGTGTAGATGCGTTCAGTGCCGGTGCCTTCGAAGCGGTTTCGCCCCCGGTGCGAACCCAGGTACGGCGCGAGACAACGCCGCACCTCGGCGAGCACATCGGGCTTGAGAAAGTCTTCGATCACCGTGTAGCCTTGGCTACGCAGCGCTGCGGCGTGTGAGTCGATATCGGTTGTCATGAGGTCATGGCGCGCGCGTCGAGGGTATTGCAGAGCATGCTGGTGCGGGCCCGGCGGGCTGGGGTTGTTTGAAATTGCCTGGACGCAGGTGCGAGCGTACCAAGAGTTGCCCCTCGTGCGCCGACTCGAAAGGGACGCCCTAGCAAGGGGCGGGAGCACCCCCGAGGCAGGGAGAATCGACAGCCATGGACAGCAACCACGTCGAACAGCCGGTTCCCGGCGGCGTGCCGGTGAAGATGCGGATCCGCGGTGTGCCGCTGGAAGACGAAGCAAAGCGCCAACTGATGAATGCGGCGCGCCTGCCCATCGTCTTCAAGCACATCGCCGCGATGCCCGATGTGCACTTTGGCATTGGCGCCACTGTCGGCTCGGTGATCGCCACGCAACGCGCCGTCATCCCGGCAGCATGGGCGCGCGCAGCTGCACCGTGCGCGGGAAAGGCAATGCCGGGTCGTTCGAGTCGTGCTCGCACGGCGCCGGCCGAGTGATGAGCCGCGGCGAAGCAAAGCGCCGCTTCACGCTCGCCGAATACCGTGCCGCGACCGAAGGCGTGGAATGCTGCAAGGGATCGGGCGGCGCTTTGCTGCCCACCCTCCCAGGTTGCGGGGCGCTCCGGCCGGCACCAGCTCCATGGCGCTGGCAGTGACTCAGGGACGACAATCTCTTTGTCGTCCGCTGGCTGGGGCGTCAAGGCCGAGTGACTGGAGCGCAGCGCGATGACAAGCAACTTCCTGCTCTACGGGGCGAACGGTTACGTCGGCGAAGCAGCGGCAATGCTTGCCGTGGCGCAGGGCCTGCGGCCGATTCTTGCCGGCCGAGACGCTGCGAAGCTCGAGCCATTGGCACAGCGGCTGGGCGTGGAGATGCGCGTCTGCGCGCTGGACGATGCGCCGGGCCTGGACCGCGCGCTGCGCGACGTGCCGGTCGTCTTGCATTGCGCCGGGCCGTACAAGTTCACCTCGAAGCCGATGGCCGACGCCTGCCTGCGCGCGGGCGTGCACTATCTTGACCTGACCGGTGAAATCCCGGTGTTCGAGGCGCTCGCCGCGCGCGACGCCGAAGCGAAGGAGCGCGGGGTCATGCTGCTGCCGGCTGTCGGCTTCGACGTCGTGCCCACGGATTGCCTGGCTGTGCACTTGTTGCGCCGGCTGCCTTCTGCGACGCGGCTCACGCTGGCGTTCCAAAGCGTCGGCCGCGCCGGGTTGCCACCGGGAACGCAGCGCACGATGATCGAGCTGCTGCCCTTCGGCGACCGGGTACGGCTCGGCGGCAAACTGGTCGTGCCGAAGCAAGCCGTGAAGCTGCGCAGCGTCGACTTCGGCCAGGGCCCGGTCGAGGCCATGCGCTTCACTTGGGGCGACGTCTACACGGCGTATCACAGCACGGGCATTGCCGACATCGAGGTCTACGCCGTGCTGCCAGCGCCAATGCGCCGCCAGATGGCGCTGCTCAAGACCCTGCGCCCGCTGTTCAGCCTCGCCCCGATGCGCGCGCTGCTGCAGCGCGGGGTGCGGCCGGGACCGAGCGCACAGGCGCGGGCGCAGACGGTGACGCATGTCTGGGGCGAGGTGACCGATGCACAGGGGCGCAGCGCAGTGTCGCGCCTGCACGGCCCGGAAGCGGGGCTCGTCTGGACCACGCGCGCCGCCCTCGCTGCCGTGAAAAGGGTGCTTGCGGGAAACACAACGCTCGGCTACCAGACCCCGGGCAAGGCATTCGGCGCCGATTTCGTTCTTGAATGCGAAGGCGTCGAGCGCGAAGACGTGCATTGAGGCGCACGCGACGACGGGCGCACTCGTTTTGTTGACATGAAGGGGCCGCAATGATCCACGCCATGAACCACTTCACCGTAATCACCGACGACCTCGAACGCACGCTCGATTTCTACTGCGACCTGCTGGGTTTGGAGCAGGGCCATCGCCCTGACCTCGGATTCCCGGGTGCGTGGCTGTACGCGAATGGCCAAGCCATCCTGCACGTGTTCAGCGACCGTCCGATGCCGGTGGCGCGCGCCGGTGTGATCGATCACATGGCGTTCAGCGCGCGCGGCTTGAAGGCCGTGAAAGCGCGCTTCGATGCGCGCGGCGTCAAGTACGACTTGCGCCAGCAGCGCGGCGCGGGAACGTGGCAGTTGTTCTGCCACGACCCGAACGGCGCGAAGGTCGAACTGGACTTCGACCCGGCCGAGACCTTGTAAGGTCTCGGCGCGCAATCAGCTGCGCTTGGCTTTGGCTGGGGCTGCCTTCATGCTCTTCGCGGCGAACGTGTTCACATTCGCTTCGACCGTCTCGTTCGCCTGCTTGGCCATACGCTGCACGCCGTCGAATGCCTGATTCGCGGCAAGCAGGCCGGTCTTGAACAGGTTCACGACGTTTTCACTGCCGGCCGGCGCGTTTTTCATGGCACCTTCGATGAGCGAGAGCATTTGCTGGCGCGCCTGAACCATGTTCTCTTCAGCGGCTCTGCTCAACTCGGCGCCGGCGTGGCTCGCGATCTCATAGAGTTCGCGGCTGTAGGCGGTGGCCTTTTCGACGGCGGGCTGTAGCAACTCGCCTTGGGCCGAGAACAGCGCCTTCGGATCCTGCGTGCCGAGCACGGCTTCGCGGGCTTCGTCAAGGCTTGACTTGGCGGTTTGCAGGTTCAGGGCGACGACTTTTTCAACGCTCTCGAACGCCTTCTGGCTCATGCCCAGGAAGACTTCAACATTGCGCTTTTGCGTGGTCATCATTTGCTCGGGGGTAAACATTGTGGAACTCCTTGGGTCGTGGGAAAGATTGCTTGAGGAACTGTTTTGCTGCATTGCAACATGGACCGATTCTATTGGCTGGAGCATGTCTTGCAAGCGATATTTGTTGCTCTGCAGCAAATTTGCCGAAATTAGGCACACCCTTCTATTTCGAGCGCCTCGCGCGGTGCAGGGCAATCCGTCTCGCCTTGCCCGATGATGCGGGCCCATGCCGCCCACTGCCGATGCGAGCCATGCCTTGCCGAATGACGACGCCCCGCTGC
>JAEMQF010000182.1 GCA_022758925.1 Burkholderiales bacterium
ATCTCATAGGGATTGCCGTTGCGGTCTTTCGCGTCTTGCATCAGGAAGTCGACGCCGGTGGCGTGCGTCACGACCGTGATCTGTGCGCTCGGGTCGATGTCGAGATGGTTCTTCGCGTTGCGCAACGCGCCCAGCGCCTGGCTCGCGGTGTCGTTGATGTGATAGGCCACCTTGTCCTGCGCGAAAGCGACGGCGCTGGTCATCCAGAGCAGCGCGACGGCGACGAACTGTTGAGACCGCATCAAGTTCTCCTGGTGATGTTGAAACCGCCGACCCGACCTGTAGCGCGCTTCCGGCGCCCGAAGTCGACTATGCCATGCCGGGGTTGCCGGCGACGCCGACGAGCCGCGGCGTATTGATCTTGCGCGGCTTGACGCGCCCACCTTGGGCGCGCAGCCACGCCTCGACATGGTCCCACACCGGCTGCACGCCGGGAGCGTCTTTCGCCTCCTGTGCCACCGGCGCCCAGCCCGCGACCTTGTAGGTCTTGTCGGCTTCGATGGGTTTGCCTTTCAAACGCATGTCGCCGATGCGGCGACCCATTGCTTCGCCCGGCGTGCAGGTGTAGGTCAGGCCGCCCACGCGCACCATGTCGCCCCCCTGCTGGTAATACGGATCGGGGTTGAACAGGTTGTCGGCCACGTCTTCCAGGATCGTCTTGATCGTCGCGCCGCTCATCTCGCTGAGCGTCGTATACGGATAGGTGATCGCCAGTTGGTCCATCAGCAGTTCGCGCGTGATGGTATCGCCGCTCAGCAGCGAAGTGCCCCAGCGAAAACCCGGCGAAAACGCGATCTCTGCCCCCTGCGTGTCGATCAACGCGTCGCAAATCAACTGGTCCCACGAGCCGTTGAAATTGCCGCGCCGGTACAACAGCCCATCGCTGACGGCGAGTTTCTCCGCGAGCCTGGCCTCATACGGCTGGCGCACCTTGGCGATCAGCGCGTCCATCTGCGGATCCGCCGGCAACTGGTTGGCGAAGATCGGCAACAGGCGGTAGCGATAGTCGACGACCTTGCCGCCCTTCACATCGAAGTCCATCAAGCCGAGGAACTTGGAGTTGCTGCCCGCATTCGTGACGAGCGTCTTGCCGCCAGCATTGGCAACGGGTACCGCGAGCGGAACGCCGTCGTGCGTGTGGCCGCCGAAGATCGCGTCGATGCCGCGCACGCGCGTCGCCAATTTCAGGTCGACATCCATGCCGTTGTGCGACAACAGAACCACGACCTGCGCACCCTTGGCGCGCACTTCGTCGACCACTTTCTGCATGCTCTCGTCCTGGATGCCGAAGCTCCAGTCGGCGACCAGGTAACGCGGGTTCGCGATCGGCGTGTAGGGGAACGCCTGGCCGATGATGGCGCAGGCAACGCCGTTGATTTCGCGTTGCACATAGGGTCTGAAGACGGGGTCCCCAAAGTCAGCGGTCTTGACGTTCTGCGCGATGAAGTCAATGCGGCCGGCGAAGTCTCCGTCAACGATTTGCTTGACCCGCTTCATGCCGTAAGTGAATTCCCAGTGGCCCGTCATCACGTCCACGCCGAGCAGCTTGGCGCAATCGACCATGTCCTGCGCATTCGTCCACAGCGCCGTTGCCGAGCCCTGCCAGGTGTCGCCGCCGTCGAGCAGCAGCGCGCCGGGCCGGCTCGCCTTGAGTTGTTTCACAAGCGTTGCGAGATGGGCGAAGCCGCCGACCTTGCCGTAGCGCCGCGCCGCCTTTTCGAAGTTGAGGAAGGTGAAGCTGTGCGCCCAGGCGCTGCCCGCGCGCACCCCTGCCGCCTTGAGCAGCGCTTCACCCACCAGGTGCGGCAACCGGCCTTGCATGCTGCCCAGCCCGAGATTGACACTGGGCTCACGAAAATAGCTCGGCTTGAGCTGCGCGTGGCAGTCCGTCATGTGCAGGAACGACACGTTGCCGAACCGCGGGTGCTCGTACAGCGCGCTATGCGCCGTGGCCGCGTCAGCGTCTGCATAGCGCGCAAGGGCCATGCCGCTGGCGGATGCTGCGGCCAGCACCTGGACGAACTCGCGCTTGTTCATCCGGTGCTTTGGCTCGCGCAGGCCCGGGCAGGTCCGGCCAGGTCTATCGATTCACCGGCGACGCCGGGTCGAGCAACAACGCCATGAGGTGGCGGATCTGGTTTTCGTCGAGCACCTTGGCGTGTCCGAAGCGCGGCATGTTCGAGCATGCCACATAGGCCTTGCTGTTCCACAGCTTGCCCCAGGTGTATTGCACGACCGGCGCGGCCGCCGGATCGGCGACTTCCTTGACGCCGCGAATCTTGCCGTAGTTCCACAGGCTCGGGCCGATGGTGCCGAAGGAGATTTCCTTGCGGTCGATCTCGTGGCAGTTGTAGCAGTTGCCGCCGTTGTCTTTGGGTTCGGCGCTCGGGTCGGTCCAGGTCATGCCGCGACCGTTTTGCGCGAGCTTCTCGCCTTCACGCCAATCGCCGAAGTAGCGGCCACCCGCGGGCCAGACAATCGTCGCCAGCGAATCGGCTTCGACCTTCTTGGCCTGCTCCGGCGCGAGCGGCTGATCCGTCGAACAAGCCAGTTGCGCGGGGTCCTGGTCGATGCGATTCACCTTGGCGATGCTCTGGTCGCGAAACGATGCCTTCATCACGGCGCGCCCCTGCACATCGAGTTCTTGTGGGCTGGGCAGCACGGCACAGCCGGCACTGAACACGAGCCCGACCAGGGCCATTGACACATTCTTGCTTGACGCCATTGCCGGCTCCCGATCAACGCTTGATGGAAGGCGCGATTGACTCCGCGCCCTTGGCATTCACACCCATGTAGGTGGACACTGCAATCGTCGCCTCCGAGCCGAAGCCGGGGTAAGGAAAGCGCTGCTGCCGATAACAATCGTTCAGGCGCAGCTGCATGCCCCACATCTGGCCGTTGCTGACGCGGTACGCCGGCCAGGCCGCGAAGCCGATGCCGTCGCCGGGGTTCTTCGTCAGGTTCGGCAGGTCCTGCAGGCGGATGCGTTTGGCGTCTTCGCCGTGGCATGAAGCACATGAAAAATCGTGCGTGCCGCCGCGGAAGAAGAAAACGCGCTTGCCGATTTCATAGCTGCGCTTCTCTTCAACGTGGTTTTGCGGCAGGTTGAACTTCAAACCGCGCGACTCGGCGGCGACCCAGGTCGCGAGCGCGGTCACGTTGTTCTGTTCGCCGCGCCCGAACGGCGTGCTCGATATCCCGGCAGCGTTCAAGCCCTGCAATGCCTCCATGCAACTGACCAGGCGCGACTCGAGGTCTTGTACCTTGTTCGTATCGGCAAAGTAGCGCGGCAGTTCGACAAACGCGCCTTTCACGATGCCGGCGCCCTTGCCCAGGTCACACAACTCGAGCGACGCATTCTTCGGCCCGCGCTTTTCCTTCCACAGCGCCTCACCCTTGGCTTCAAACAGCTCGGCGGGATTGCCGTCTTCGAGCATCTTGCGATATTCGGCGATGCCGTCGGCCGACGACTTGGTCTGCGCGCCCGCGCTCGCGCACGCCAGCAACGCCAGGGCCACGATGCCGGGTTTCACAGTGCGCGCCTTCATGACACCGTGGCCTCGTCGGTGCGCTTCTCGCCCTTGTTGTCGACCCACGTGATGGCGATCTTGTCGCCGACCTTTGCGCCCTTCAGACTGAATTGCATGAACGGGTTCTTCGAGATCGACGGCCCCCACTGGGCGCTCAGCACGGGCTTGCCGTTGTGCGTGGCACTCACTTCCTGAATGAACCACGCCGGAATGACTTTGCCGGCGGCGTCTTTGCGTTGCCCCGTTTCCATTTCGTGCGCCATCAAGACGCGCACCGTGGCCTTGTCACCCGCAACTTGTGCGCGAATGCGCATCGGATCTGTCATGTTGAACTCCTCATATGAAACCTTGCCGGTTCAGCCACCGCACCCGCCCAAAGTCACCTTGACTTCCTTCTGCGCGAACAACACCTTGCCGTCGTTCAGAATGGCCACGGCGAAAACGTTCGACGACTGGCCCAGCTTCACCCGCGTGGAGATGTTCGCCTCGACCGCATCGCTGGGTTCGAACATCGCCGCGAGCGCGGCCGGGTTCTTTTCGACCAGGATCAGCAGACGCTTCACGCCGGGCAGCGCTGCCGCCGCGCCGACCGGAACGACAGCCCCATTCTCGGCGATGTCGGGCGCGGTCACGGTCACGTCCTTGCTCGCCACCGGTGCCGCCGCGCCCAGCGCCTTCATCGCGTCGGCCATGTTCTTCGCTTCAAACGCCGCGCTGTTGTAACTCGCGGCCTGCGCCTTTGCCAGCTGTGGAGCCAGGCCCACCGCAGCGAGCAGGGCCGCGACCTTGGCCGAATCAGACAGCATGTGTCGACGCGTATGCATGAACTTCTCCTTCAACTGAAGATTCGATTTGACGGGCGCTACTGTACCGCCCCAGCTCCGAGCCGATGGCAATCAGGTTTGACCATGCGCCCGGAATGATTGCAGCATGCATTTCGCAACGGCATGTTGGCATCACGTTTCATGGATGTCGTCGCAATCGGTGCATCCACGCATGCGGAAAACCCGGTGCCAACGAGCGCGGGGGCGCGGCTCATGGGCAACTCACCTGTGCCACTCACAAATGGCCTGCGGTGCCGTCAGCAGGCGCTCGATCGCGGGCCCGGCGCAGCGCTCGAAACGTTCGTGCAGCGCCAGTACGCTTGCGGCCAATTCGCGAAAATGCGCTGCACCGAACTGCGTGGCACGCAGCAGGGCACGCCCCGCATCGCCTTCGCGCCACGCCGCATAGCCTTCGGCCAGCGCCGGGAACATCTGCTTGCGTACGCCCTCGTAGTTGGCGAACCAGAAATGCAACGCCGTCGTCGCACCGCGTTCGAGCAGCGTGGGCAGCGTCACCTCCAGATCGGCGATGTGGTCGCGCACCGCACGCACATACAACCCGGTGCGACGCTCTTCGAGAGCGAGCCGCAGCGCGGCCCAGCCGGGTTCGAGCGCCTGGCCGGCTCGGTACTCACCGAGCTCGTGCAGCAGCAGGGTCTCGCACAACTCGTCGACGAGGCACGGCAGCGCGGCGACAAAGGCCTGCGTGTCGTGCAGTGCCCAGGCGTCGGCCAGGGCCTGGAATGCGCCTGCAGGGCTCGCTGGGGCGAGCCCGCCCTCAGCTCGGCGCAGGCTGAAGGCCTCGAACTTCTCCCACAGCCAGCGCGCGAGCGCCTCGCGGCGCAGCACGATCGTGTGGCCGCCCAGCAGCGCGGCCGGCGGCGCGAACAGGCCACGTGCATGTTCGCGGCCACACAGGTGTAGCAGCAGGCCGTCGTCGCGCCGCTGCACCTGCTCGAGCTGCGCGAGAAAGAAGGCCGGCTGCCCCGCGCTGGCCAAGCCCGCACCGTAGACCAGCCCGAGCGGCGCAAGCTCGGCGTTCACGGCGTGCGCGTGCATCGGATCGAATTCCAGGTTGCCGATCGGCAGCGGCTCGAAGGCGCGGTCCTCGAGTTCCGCCCACAGCGCCTCACGCTGAGCGATCCAGCGCCCGACGTCCTCACGCGGCAGGGCGGCGCCGAATGGAAGATCGAGCTCCCAGCGATAGAACTCGCGCATCTGCAGCAGGTAGATGCACAACGACAAGTCGGCTGCGTGGCGCGCATCGGCAATGTCGCAGTTGGCCTGCACCGTCTGCACCAGCGCGGCGAGGGCGCCGCTCGCAACAGGCGGGCCACGCGTGTCGCGCATGTCGCGCATGTCGCGTATGTCGCGCACGTCACATCGTTCGCCGTGGATCCCGCGGCTCATGGCTGGGCCTTCCTTCGCGGCCGGTGCAACTGGGGTTGGGGTCGACCTGTTTTCGTCGGTCATTGCAGTGCCATGCGTCAATCGTCGCCCGTCGGCCCGGGTTCCCGAACCCGGCACAGCAGCTCGATCGCGGCGTCTTCGCTTGCGGCGAACATGACCTTGACCTTTGCCTCGCCAACCCCTGCTTGCGCAGCACGCAACGCCTTGGCGCGCACCGAAGCCTCGCTGAAGCTGCTGAACTCGGCGAGTTTTTCGAGCTGCGCGAAGGGTTTGACGCTGAAAACGAAGTACGGCATCGGTGCTTGGTATCGGTCAACGGTAATGTTTGGTCAGACGCCGCCGGCCCGGCACGCACTTCTGGATGACCACGCCATGCACCGCCGTCAAGTCGGGCAGCGGCTGGTCGGTGTACGCCGGATTGAGTGGGCGCAAGAGCCAGCCATCGGCGCTGCGCGCGAGTTGCCGAAAGGTCCATTCGCCGCCACTGCGCGCGAGCACGAAGCTGCCTTCGCGCAGCGCGCCGTCGGGCTCGATGACGATGATCTCGCCGTCGGTGAACTCGGGCACCATGCTGTCGCCCATCACGCGCAGCGCGAAAACTTCGCCGCCGCTGCAGCCGGCGTCGGCCTCGAGCTCGAGCGCCAGTTCATGTCCCAATTCGTGCCCCAGTTCGTTCATCGGCACACCCCGCAAGCTGCGCGCGGTGCGGCGAAGCGCGAGCATCGGCGCAGGGCTGCGAAGGCGCCCCGCCGTGACCCTTGACTGGCCGGCGTGCTCACACGACCCCCGCCGCGATCTGCGCCGCCGGCACACCGGCGCTGCGCAGCGCCGACGCCAGTTCGGTGACAAAGGCTTCGGGCCCGGCGAGGTAGAAGTCGCAGGCGATGTCGAACAGGTCGGCGCGCATCGCTGCCGCGACCTGGCGCGCGCCGGCTGCGGCGTCGCTGTCGGTGAAGAGTGCGTACTCGAACGGGTCGAGCGCTTCGGACCAGGCGCGGCACTGGTTCGCCTGGAAGTGGCCGTCCTTGCGCGTGGCAAGCCAGAACAGCGACAGCGACGGCGCGCTGTCGAGCGACAGCGCGTGTTCGATCAGGCTCTTGATCGGCGCGAAACCGGTATCGCAGGCCGCAAACACGAGCGGGTGCACGCTGTCGGCGAGCACGAACTCGCCCACCGGCCCCCACAGGTTGACGGCGTCGCCCGCCTTCAGCGTGGCATCGAACACCTGCCGCGAGAGTGCATTCTCGGGCTCGCGCGCGATGAAGAAATGCAAGTTGCGGTCATCGCAGGGGCAGCTCGCAATCGGGTACGTTGCGCGCACGTCGTCGCCCGCCGTCGCTGCCGTGCCGATGCGCCCGAGCGTCACCGATTGACCTGCCAGAAAACGCAGGCGATGGCTGCGCGGTGTTTGCAGGTGCAGCAGGCGCGTGTCGGGTGCGAGCTCGCGCACCGCGCGAATCGTGGTCACGATCTGCTGCGCGGCGATGTCCGCCGGACCTGCGGCTTCCAGCGTCTCGAGCGTGATTTCGCTGCTCGCCGCGGTGTGCGCGCACATCAGCGTGTAGCCCTGCTGCTTCTCGGCTTCCGACAGCGGGTAGTCGAACGCCATGACGCGCGTGACCTGGCCGTCGATGACGCGCATCTTGCACATGCCGCAACTGCCGTTGCCGCAACCGTAGTTCAGGTTCAACCCGGCGCGCAGGCCCGCCTGCAGCAGCGTGTCGTGCCCTTCCACGCTGAATTGGTGGCCGCTCGGGCGCAGCGTGACCTGCGCCGACATCACTTTGAGTATGTCGTCCATGACATCCAGCACATCGACAGGTTCAGTCGCCAGCACGCGCGCCAACCCGTCGGTCAGTTGGCGTTCGAGGGCGAGCAGCCGCGCATCGTCGCCGCCCGCCTGGGTGTTGAATTCGCGCAGGCGATCGCGCTGCGCGATGACCAGCGCGTGGTAACGCTGCAGGTGGCGCTGCGTATCGGCCAGTTCCTGGCTCTGGCGGAACAGCCGCTGCGCCAACACTTCCTGGCTCGGCAGGATGCGCTCGCGCACCCTGCGGCCGAAGGCTTCGTCGCGAATCTGCGTCACGCGTTCCAGCATGCCCGAGGCTTCGAGCCGCAAGTTCGGATACAGCTCGAGCAGCCGTTCGGTCGAGACCAGGCCTTCCGAGAGTTCGATCTCTCCCTTGCGCACGCGCTCCTGCAGCGTGCCTCGCGGCACCTGCACGAGTTGCGCCGCGCGCCAGATCGTCACCCATTGCGCCATGCTGCGGGCTCCGGCAGCTCGACACGGTCGAGGTAACGTGCGCGGTACAGCAGGCGCGGCTGCTGCGGGTCATCGTCGAAGCCCGTGCGCTCGTGCAGGATGTTGTGGCCGACGATGCCCATCCCGGCTTGCAGCTGCACGCGAAAGATCCACGGCGAGGCGCAGGCCAGAACACCTTCGAGACAGAGCCGCGCGGCGCGGGTGGCCGCGTCGCGCTTCCACTCAATGCTGCGTTGGCGCGCGGTGTAGCGCAGGTGCAGGCTGCCACGCGTCGCATCGACGCTGAACACCGGGCCGGCCTGCGCTTCGCGTGCGACGCCGTCTTCCTCGGTGCGGGCAGGGATCACGAACGCGTCGGGCTGCATCAGCGCGCGCACATGGTGTTTGCCCGCATCGCGCAGTGCGATATAGGCCATCTCGTGGTCGAGCAGGGAATTCACGCCGCCTTGCCGCGCCGGCCGCACGCAGTGCAGGATCATGGCCTCGATGCGACGCTGCGGCGGGTGGTAGTAGCCGTCGGTGTGCCAGCCGATGGGCAGGTTCGTGTACGGGATGAAGCCGCCGCGGCCGTCTGACTTCGCCGATACCTCGACTCTCGAAATCCCGTCTTCGTCGGCGAGCCAGTTCGCGTCGAGCCGCGTCAAGCCGAGCCGGGCGCCGAGTGCGCGCGCGAGGTTCGGGTCTGCGTCCCGCACGCGCGAGCGGTAGACGGCGAAGTTCGCGCGCGCGATCCGGTCGCGCAGCGCGGCGCATTCCGAATCGCTCAGCACACGCGGATCGGCAACGTCGACGATCAGGCCTTCGATTCCCTTCGGGTGCGAGCCGAGCTTCCAGCTGCGCCAGCGCCGGTAGGCGGCATCGTCGTCGAGGTCGAACGGACTCGCGGGACGTTCGATCAGGCCTTGGGCGACGGGCGCATTCATCGTCTTCAGTCGCCACTCATCGCGCTGCGCGTTGGCCGGGCCGGCGCGGGCTCATAGAGGTTGCGCATCGAGCTCTGCACGATTCCCAGGGCCTCGGGCGCCTCGGCCGCCATCACCTGTTCGATGACCCAGCGCCGGTCTTTTTCGGGCAGCGTCGGCTCCAGGCGCTTGCCGAGGTAACGCACGAAGCCGAAGTCGGGGTGAAACCCTGCTGCGGCGTCGGGCAGGCCCGGCTCGGCGCCGAATTCGGCGTAGTGCTGCGTCACTTCGTTGACGAGGTCGATGAACCTGTCGGAGTGGCTCGGCGCACCCGCGGCCGGGGCACCCAGCCATTCGTCTTCGCTTTCCTGCAAGGTTCGCGCAAGGTGGCGCACCAGCGCCACCGTGAATTCGCCGCGCCCCGCGGCGCTGAGCCGGGAATGCGCAATGCGATCGGTCACGGCCACCAGGAACACGAGCACCTCGCGCATGAAGGCAAAGTACTGCGGGCCGGCATCGATGTCGAACTGCGCGCCGCGCATGCGCTTGAGCATCTGCTGTGCGACACGCCAGACGATGAACGCCATCGCGCCGGCCTGTTCGGCGTCGCTCTTCGTCGCGCCGGATTTGAACCAGCGGGTCTTGAGGCGCATTGTCGGCAGGGTGCTCAATGGAGCCCCTCGTCGAATGGGACCATTCGACTATCCCCAGAGTCCGCGACGCGCCCCTTGGCGGCCCGGCGCTCGGCTCGCTCCTGACGCGCGCGCAGAGCCAACATCAATACCCACCCTTGCCCAGCGGTTGCGGCAAACCGGCGACCTTGGCGCCTTGTTTCGCCGGGCCGGTGGGAAACAGGTCGTACAGCGCCTTGCTGTCGGTGCCCGGCATGAGCGCGGCCACGCCCTTGAGCAGGTTGCGGAAGTTCGGCGTGTGGCCGTGCTCGCGGTATTCGTCGCGCAGGTAGTTCACGACCTTCCAGTGGGCGTCGGTGAGCGTGATGCCTTCGGCGGCGGCGATCACGCGCACCACTTCGTCGCCATAGTCGGGCTCCAACAGGTAGCCCTCGTTGTCGGTCTCGAGTTCGATGCCGTTGACCACAAGGCTCATCGTCGCTGCCCCCTCACGTCATTTGCAATTGGGTTTTGGGTCATTGCCGCGCGCCCACCGCAGCCGCCGAGCGGTGGGCGACGAACACGCCGCAGCCGAGCCGCCGGTGTGCGCCAAGGCCCGACTCCAGCACGCGCAGCGAGTCCTCGACCGTCAAGCCATCGAGCATCAGGCTGAAGCCTTGCACCAGGCCCCCTTCGCAGACCTGGCGCCGGCCGCAGATCGGGCGACACGTCACCCCCAGCCGCTTCAGCCCGGCCTGCATCGCGTCCAGGAAGGCGCTCTCGTCGGCGCCCTCGTCGGCGTCGTCGCTCGCCACCAGGTGGGCATAGAGCGTGCCGTGCGGCAGCAGTTCGCGCTGGCGCGGCGAGTCGACGTGCAAGCGCCGGTTGCCGACCTGAAGCTCGCTTCCAGCGAGCGCGGCAGCGTCGGCGGCGCGCTCGCGCGGCACGCGCAGCCTCAGGCGCGTGCGGCGCGAAAGCAGCAGGTCTGGCCCTTCGCCCGCCGGAAAATTGAGCCGGTGCATGCCGGCGCCGGGCAGCCCTGCGAGCCAGGGCAGCGAGCGTTCCAGCGCGTCGGCGAGTGCACAGCGGTGGTCGCGCGGCAGCGTCCCGCCGTCCAGCGCGAAGCCGACATCGACCATCGATGCAGCGCGGTCGGGCATCGCCGTCAGCGCCGTGGCTGGGCGCGGGCCCAAGCCAGCAGCGCATTGCCCCACTTTTCGGCGGTGAGCGGGTCGACGTCGAAGACCGTGAAGCGGCTCTTCTCGCGAATTCGGGTGCGCAGCATGTTCATCGGGATCGTCGTTGCGGGCGTGCCTTGAGCTTGGCTCGCCGTGGCCGTTTCGTCGGGCAACTCGCCGGCGAAGGTCGGCACGCCGCCTGCCGCTTCAAAATCGACCTGCTGCAATTCGATCTCCTGCCCGCCCAGCGGAACACGCAGCTTGAGCAGGGACGTCAGGCGCGGCATAGGGGCGTCATGGGGGGAATCGGCAAGCCGGCATTGAGCGCGCCGCGGCGCTCCCGCGTCCATACCCGGTACGGGTGAGCGGCGGATAACCCAAACGGGTAGTGGCGCAACTCCCGTTCCGGTCTATCTTCGGCTACCCAACGAGAGGGATAGCAGGCCGAACCGTGCCCGGTCACTATCGCGCCTCGCCCGGCTTGAACCAGGAGAGAAAACGCATGGCCAAGAAGCAACACGACACTCCCATGCTCGACCAGCTCGAGAGCGGCCCCTGGCCGAGCTTCGTCACCGGCCTGAAGCGTCTGGCGAACGACAAGGACTACATGGTCGACCTGATGGGTCAGCTCGAAACCTCGTACCGCACGCGCAAGGGTTACTGGAAGGGCGGAACGGTCGGAGTGTTCGGCTATGGCGGCGGGGTGATCCCGCGCTTCACCGAGTTGAAGGACGCGAACAACAAGCCCGTGTTCCCTGACGCGGCCGAGTTCCACACGCTGCGCGTGCAACCGCCGGCGGGAATGCACTACACCACCGACGTGCTGCGCAAGATGGCCGACATCTGGGAGAAGCACGGCTCGGGCCTGATCGCCTTCCACGGCCAGTCGGGCGACATCATGTTCCAGGGCGCCACCACGGCGAACGTGCAGCCTGCGTTTGACGCGTTGAACGAGCTGGGCTTCGACCTCGGCGGCGCCGGCCCGGCGGTGCGCACGTCGATGAGTTGCGTCGGAGCCGCGCGCTGCGAGCAGAGCTGCTACGACGAATCGCGCGCGCACCGGCAGGTGATCAACACCTTCCTCGACGACATCCACCGCCCGGCCCTGCCCTACAAGTTCAAGTTCAAGTTTTCGGGCTGCCCGAACGACTGCATGAACTCGATCCAGCGTTCCGACATGGCCGTCATCGGCACCTGGCGCGACAACATCCGCGTCGACGAGCCGCTGGCACGCAAGTGGTTCGCCAAACACGGCATGAACGAACTCGTGAACGACGTCATCGCGCGCTGCCCGACGAAGACGATCATGCTGAAGGAAGTCAAGGACGTGGCGAAGGGCGACAAGATCTCGAGCGTGGCCGTGAGCGACACGCATTGCCTGGAGATCGACAACAGCAACTGCGTGCGCTGCATGCACTGCATCAACGTCATGACGGGCGCTTTGGCGCACGGCAAGGACACCGGCGCCACGATCCTGATCGGCGGCAAGCGCACGCTGAAGATCGGCGACCTGATGGGCACGGTCGTGATGCCGTTCATGCCGCTCAAGACCGATGAAGACTACGAAGCGTTGGTCGACCTCGGGCAGAAGGTGATCGACTTCTTCGCCGAGAACGCGCTCGAGCACGAGCGCACCGGCGAGATGATCGAGCGCATCGGACTCGTCAACTTCCTCGAAGGCATCGGTGTCGAGATCGACGCCAACATGGTCGCCACGCCGCGCACCAACCCCTATGTGCGAGCCGACGGCTGGGACGAAGAAGTGGCGAAGATCAATGCCAGGAAGGCCGAGCAGGGCCAAAAGGCTGCGGCCTGATCGAACCGGAGAACACGCATGGCCCAACGCGCCCC
>JAEMQF010000374.1 GCA_022758925.1 Burkholderiales bacterium
CGCGTGTTTGGACAAGACCTCGTCAACCGCGGCCACGGTGCAGGTGGCGCCGCGCTGGATCGCAAAACCCATGATGCCGACGCACAGCGCGGCGAACCAGAACAAGGGGTGCGTCAGCTCGAGATTCATGATGGGCTTCCTCAGTGACCGACAAGGCCATTCGCAAATTTGCAGATCTCCTGCATCGCCGCGCTGCTTTCGATCGATCCGGTCTGCGGCAGGATGCGGCCCGAGTGCAGATCGAAGACCCAACCGTGCAATGCGAGTGCGGCTCCGCTGTTCCAGGCGTTCTGCACGATGCTGGTCTTGCCCAGGCTGTTCACCTGCTCGATCACGTTGAGTTCGACCATGCGATCGAAGCGCGCGTCTTCGTCGAGGGCGCTCAACTCCCGCCAGTAGAACTGCTGTGTGTCCTTGACGGTGCGCAGCCAATTGTCGATCAGCCCGTGCGAGTGTTCGCCCATCGCTGCCTTGACGCCGCCGCAACCGTGGTGGCCGCAGACGATGATGTGGCGCACGTGCAGCACCTCAACCGCGTACTGCAGCACTGACAACATGTTCATGTCGGTCTGCACAACCAGGTTCGCGATATTTCGATGCACGAACATGTCGCCCGGGTCGGTGCCGGTGATGTGGTTCGGTGGCACCCGGCTGTCGGAGCAGCCGATCCACAGAAACTCCGGGTGCTGCCCCATCGCCAGCTGGGTGAAGTAGCCCGGGTCCAGGCGCAACTGAGTTTCGACGAAAGCCTGGTTGTTGCGCAGCAACTGATCGATGCGGTGATTCATGCTTGGGCGCCTTGCGGCGTGTCGGAGTCAATGCGCAGAGGCGCTCACAGTGAAATATGGCTTCGCCACTTTTCTTCATCCCCTCTGGCGACGGTCGCCGCGCTGCGGCGGCATGAGTTGCTCAATAGTGCTCGATCACGCCTTCGATCGGGTCGGCAGCTGCGCGCCACGGCGCGTGCTCGATCATGCGCAACGTGTCGGCACGGCCCGCCGCGCGGCGTGTATGCACACCGCTCGAGGTGAAGTCGATGTCCTTCATGTGGTCTTCGCCGTCCAGACGTGGCGCGTGCAAATGCGCGACGTGCATCGTCGTGCCGCAGCCCCAGGAAGCGAGCTCCTTGACCTTGGCGTCGGCTTGCTTCGCGTCCGGAATCTGCTTGTACAGCTCACGGATCACATGGCGCAAACGGTGAATTTGCTTCTGCCGCGCAATATGGCTGTCAGCCCGGCTCGCGTATTGAATGTCCTTCTGGCGCCCGATCACCTGGTTGATCGACCCCGGCTCGGGCCCGGTCTGGTGCCACACGTTGACCGCAAAGATCAGCGCGTCTCGCCGCGGTTTGTCGTCGAGCACGGCTTCGATCGGCGTATTTGAGTAAATGCCACCGTCCCAATACGGCTCGCCGTTGATGCGAATCGCCGGAAACGCCGGCGGCAATGCGCCCGAGGCCATGACATGTTCGACCCCGAGCCGCTCTTTGGCGGTATCGAAGTAGTGCATCGCACCGCTGCATGCATTCACCGCGCCGACGGTCAGGCGCATATGGCATTCGCAGAGATAGTCCCAATCGACCAGATCGCTCAAGGTTTCGTGCAAAGGCGTCGTGTTGTAGTACGACGCGGACTCGACGCCCAAAGCGGCGTCCGAGCCGCGCAGCGCTGCGAGGTTGGGCTCAAAGAACGACGGGATGCCGCGTGCCACCGTACTCAGGTTGGCGGCCATGCGGGCCAGGCCCAGCCAGTCGAGCGCCGCCGGAATCGTGGGTTGCGACTCCACTTGTTCCCAGAATTGGCGCAGCCGCTGCATGCGCTGCTCAGGCTTGTTCCCCGCGAGCAGCGCGGCGTTGATGGCGCCGATCGACGTGCCGATGACCCAGGCGGGCTCGATCCCCGATTCAAGCAACGCCTCGATCACGCCCAGCTGGTACGCACCCAGCGCACCGCCGCCTTGCAGCACCAGGACCACTTGGCCGGGCAACTCGGGGCGGGTCGTCGCCGCCACTGCTTTGGCAGCGGCGTGGGCCGCCTGGTTTGGTTGGCGTGCCGCGCGGCTCGGCGCGTTGATCGCGGAGGAACGGGAGGGGGTCATGGTGATTTCCATCTCAGTGTTGAGTCCAGCCGCCGTCCATGGCGATCGCGCCGGCGGTCATTGACGCGCCTGCATCGGAGCAGAGAAACACGGCCAGTGCTGCCAGTTCCTCGACGCGCACGAATTCCTTGCGCGCCTGGTGCACCAGCATTACATCGCGCACCACGTCGGCCTCGGAGATGCCGTGCGCCCTGGCCTGGTCGGCGATCTGCTTGTCCACCAGCGGCGTCTTCACATAGCCAGGGCAGATCGTGTTGCACGTGACGCCGTATTCGGCAAGCTCGATCGCAACCGTTTTCGACAGGCCGATCAAGCCGTGTTTGGCCGCCACGTACGCCGACTTGAACGGCGAGGCCGTCAGGCCATGCGCCGATGCGATGTTGACGATGCGGCCGCAGCGGCGCGATTTCATTTCCGGCGCGACCGCCTTGATGAGGTGGAACGCCGACGACAGGTTGATCGCGAGCACGGCATCCCACTTCTCGTCAGGGAAGGTGTCGATCGGCGCCACATGCTGGATGCCGGCGTTGTTGACGATGATGTCGACCTTGCCGAATTCGGCGCGAGCCATCTCGGCCAGGGCGCGGATTTGCGCTGGCTGGCTCATGTCGGCGCTTGAATAGCGCACCTTCACACCGAACTGGCGTTGCAGTTCGGCGCGGGTGAACTCGATTTCCTGTGCATTGCCGAAGCCGTTGAGCATGACGTCGGCGCCTTGCTCGGCGAAGGCGCGGGCGATGCCCAGGCCGATGCCGCTCGTCGAACCGGTGACGATGGCTGATTTCTGTTTGAGCATGGAGGACTCCGGTGAAGTGGCGTGGTGCGGCTGAATTCGATTCGTCTTCGTCGTGTTGCGCGTGTCGATCTTTCAGGTCTTGACGTGGATTTCACGAGGCACGCTCGAGCACGTGCAGCGCAAACCGGGCGTGAGCGTCAGGCCAGAACTGGCGATGCGCCCACAGGGCGTGGCGCGCCACGCTGTGAAACTTGAAATAGCCGTACTTGTAGTCGCTGGCGGTTTGCAAGGGCTCATCCGGCTCGAAATGGAAGCTCTGTCCGAGGACCTGCACCTTTTGTTCGCAGCGACTGACCAATTGCATCTCGACGCATTGGCTGGCAACGTTGAAGCGAGCACGATGGTCGAAGGCAGCGAGATCGAAATTGCCATCCAGTTCGCGATTGATTCGGACCAGCAGGTTCTTGTTGAAAGCGGCGCTCGCGCCTTCGCCGTCATCGTAGGTCGGCAGCAGCAACGCCGGGTCGTGCGTGGTGTCGGTGCCGATGACGAGCAGGGCGTCGCGTCCGACGCTGCACCCGATGCGCTGCAACAGCGCCACCGCCTCATGCGGGGTGAAGTCGCCGATTGCCGAGCCGGGAAGGTAGACGATGTGCCGCCCGCCAGCGGCGGGATCGGCCGTCGGCGGCAGCGATGTCAGGCGCGAAAAATCCGCGATCATCGGCGCGATCGTCAACGGCGCAAAGCGTGCCCGCAATGTTTCCAGCCGCTGCGCATCGAAATGCGCCGCGGTGTTGATCGGCACATAGGCCGCAGGGCGGTCCAGCGCCGCCAGCAGAATGTGTGTGTTGCGGTTTGCGCGGCCGCCGAGTTCGATCAATGTGGCACGCGGGCCCGCGGCCGCGGCGATTTGTGACGCGCTGCGCTCGAGGATCCAGGTCTCGGTTCGGGTCGGGGTGTGGCTTTCCAGTCGGGTGATGCGATCGAAGAGTTGTGCGCCGCGCGCGTCGTACAGCCAGCGGCTCGGAATCGCCTTGCGCGGCCGCGACAGGCCCTCGAGCACGTCATCGGCGAACTGCGCACTGTCGTCTGCCGGCGTTTCGCCGCAATGCACTAGCGCGTGCATGCTTTCAGAAGCGAGCGTTGCAGCCGGCGCCGCGCTCATGACCGCTCCTGTGCCAGGCTGCCAAGTGGCGCATTTGTCGGCCGCGGGGCGTCGTCGCCTTCGGGCGGGCCGGCGTCGGCGAGGGGTTCCAGTTTGGAAAGCAGCGTCGGGATCAGTTCGCCGACCGTGGGATGCATGTAGACCGTTTGCTGCACCTGTTTGTACGAAATCCCCGCAGCCATCGCGGTGAGCAACATGTGCACCACCTCATCTGCCTCGATGCCCAGCAGTGCGGCACCGAGAATGCGCTGGTTGCCGGCGTCGACCAGCACTTTCATGAAACCGGCTGTTTCGCCGCGTTCACGGGCGCGCCCGACGCGGGCCATCGGCAGCGTCGCGCGCAGCACGGGCCGGCCGCTGGCTCGCGCCTGCGCCTCATTCATGCCGATGCGCGCCAGTGGGGGATCGGTGAACAAGGCGTAGGCTGGAATCCGGTCGCTGACACGCCGGTTCGCCCCGTCGAGCAGATTGCCCGCGACAATTTCATGGTCGTTGTAGGACGTGTGGGTGAACGCGCCACGGCCGTTCACATCGCCCAGCGCCCAGATACCGGGCACGTTCGTGTTCAGCCCGTCGTCGACCTGAATGAAGCCGCGCGCATTGGCCGCGATGCCGGCTTGTGCCAGGCCCAGATCGTCGGTGTTCGGGCGCCGGCCGATGGCAGCGAGCACATGGCTCACCTCGACGCCCTGGCGTGCGTGGGAGCAGTCGAAGCTCACGCGCAGCGGCGCGCCGGCGCCACGCGCCGCCACCCGTGCATCGCGAACCGAGAGGTGAAACTTCACGCCTTCGGCTTCCAGAATCGCCTGCACCTCGCGCGAGATGTCGGGGTCTTCCTGGGCAATCAGTCGATCGGCCACTTCCAACACCGTGACTTGCGCGCCGAAGCGGCGGTACATCTGCGCGAATTCCAGGCCGATGTAGCTGCCGCCGATCACCAGCAAATGCTCGGGCAAGGTCTCGAGTTGCATCATCGACGTGTTGTTCAGCACTGAAGCGCGGTCAAGCCCCGGCCAGTCGGGCAGCAGCGCGCGGCCGCCGACGTTGATGAAAATCTTCGGCGCTTCCAGCACTTCGCCTGCCACCTCGACGGCATGCGCTGCCACAAAGCGCGCGTGGCCCCACACCAGACTCAGGTTGGGTGTGCCCAGCAGCCATTGTGTGAGGTTGCGAATCGATTCGCCGACGACGCGGTCTTTGCGCTCCTTGACCGCCTTCATGTCGACGCTGACCGTGCCTTCGAGGCGTACCCCGAAGTCCGCGGCGTGGCGTGCCACAAACGCGGCCCGGGCGCTGGCAATCAGCGTCTTGGTCGGAATGCAGCCGTCGTTGACGCAGGTACCGCCCAGATGCTCGCGCTCGATGAGCGCAGTGCGATGGCCCGCTGCGGCCAGGCGCACGGCCAGCGAGGGCCCGGCCTGGCCGGCGCCGATCACGATCGCGTCGTAGGACTTGGACATTCGGGTCTCCTGTGCGCCGGTCGAATCCGGCAGTGTTGTGCGTGCCGCGCTCGCCTGCGCGGCAATGGTCATCCCGGCGAACCGTCGCCCCGTGCTTGACACGGGGGCCGCGATCCAGCGGGTGATCGGCGAACTCTATTCCTGCTTGCGCCGGAGTCGCCGACTGCGCCGGCGGCGCCGTTGTGGAACGCTTTACTTGGCGCGAATCGTCGACGTGATCGACTGCACCACGCCAGACGCGGTGGCGAACTGCTGTTCGCGATCGCGAATCCCATGACGCATGGCGATCCAGGCGAAGTCGGTGTAGGCGGCCCAGACCGCGCCGCTGTCGTCTTGCAGCACGAGCACGCGCACTGGCCAATCCAGACCCGAGAACGGGTTCGAGGTCAGGAACTGCGCCCCCAGCGGCGGGTTGCCGAAGCTCAGCAGCGTCGACGGGTTCAGTTTGATGCCGGCACCGGCCGCAAGTTGGGCCTGGTCGACGGCCGAGAAGAACATGATGCCCTTGTCGGCAATGTCCTTGCGAATGCGCTGAATCGTTTCTTCCATCGAGTAGGCGCTGCGGACCTTGATCAGGCCGCTTTGCGGGTCGACGATGGTTTGCGCGCTCGCCGGGGCGGCACACAGCAGCGCTGTGGACAGGCCGAGCGCGGACACGAGGTTGGCGATGAGTTTGAACATGCGAGACTCCAGGTTTGTGATATCGATGCTGCCGCGCCGGGCACGCGCGGGCACCTGCCCGCAGCGCAGCGCGGCGCGAGCCGCGTCACATCATGTGTTCGTCCATCATGCCCGGGCCCGGGAACAGGTCCACCGAGATCAGCACCGCCGGCTTCGGTCCGGTGTTCTTCCACCAGTGCGAGGTGCCGTTCTTCTCCGGGGCGACGTCGCCGGCTTTGTGCATGATCGGCTGGGCGCAGCTGCTGGCGTACTCCGTGACTTCGCCCGAGACGATGTAGATCATGGCCGGGCGCTCGTTGTGGCTGTGCCAGGGCACGATGCCGCCGGGCTGCATTTCGAGTTGGCGCAGGCGGAACTGGCGGCCTTGCAACGCCAGCGGCTCTTTGGCGAGGTCGGTGCTGGCGCGCACCATGTCGGTCACGTCTTTGGGCATGCTCGGGCCTGGCTTTTGGCCGTGGCCGTCGGCGACGCGTTTGTCTGCTGGGCATTCGCCGGCAAAGGCAGCATTGGTGGCCAACGCCAGGGCGCCGACAATCGCCACGCTGAGGACAAGGCGTGGCCAAGGTGACGGGCGATACAGATTGATGATGTTCATGGGCGGGTTCTCCTAGTGGGTTGATGTGCGGGCGGCTCGTGGTGCTGAGTGCGCCGTGGGCCGCGCCGGAATCAACTATCGGTGCCGCGCCTCACGCCAACATCAAACAAAGATCACGTGTTTGTCACATTGCGGTTTGGGCGCGAGTCGGTCCAGAATTCAGCATGGACTTCGAGTACGAGTCGCTTGCGCGCCTGGGCGGCGACGAAAGTTTCGAGTTGCATCGCGCGCGCGCCGTACGCACGGGCACGAGCGTGCTCGTCAAGTCTGCACTGGCATCCACCCGCCGCAACGCGAACCTGCAGGCACTGCGGCGCGAATGTGCCCTGGCGCTGCAGTTGTCCAGCGCTGCGACGCTGCTGCCGCGCCTCGTCGATCTGCGAGACGGCGCGGCGTTGCTGATGCAAGACCCGGGGGGTGTGGGGCTGGCGGATTTGCTCGCCGCGGGCCGGCTGCCGATCGCACTGGCGCTCGCCGCCGGTGTGCAGTTGGCCGCTGCGCTCGCCGAGCTGCATGAGCGCGGTCTGGTGCACAACGGCATCCGCCCCGGCGCGGTGCTGTGCGATCCGAAGCGCAGCCTCGCCTGGTGGGTCGACCTCGGCGCTGCCGATCCGCAAGCCGCAGTGGTGACGCCTGCGCTTGGCGCGGCGCGACTGGTCTATGCCGCACCCGAGTGCACCGGCCGCATCGACGCAGGCGCCGACCGGCGCAGCGACCTGTACGCCTTCGGGGTCCTGCTCTACGAGATGTTGACCGGCGCGCCGCCGTTTCACAGTGACGATGTGCTCGAGCTGATTCATTTGCATGTCGCCGGTTCGGCGCGTTTGCCGGCGCAGCAGTGCGCCGACATTCCGCTGCCGCTGTGCGACATCGTCATGAAGCTGCTCGCGAAGGCGCCCGACGAGCGCTACCAGAGTGCCTCGGCCTTGGCGCACGACCTGGCGCGGTGCGCACGCGAATGGTCGGCTGGCGCGCGTATCGAGCCGTTTGCGCTGGGGCGGCGCGACGTGCCGCAACAGTTGGTGGTGGCGCAGCGCCTGGTCGGTCGCGAAACCGAGGTAGAGCTTCTGCTTCACGCCTTTGAGGCGGCGTGCGACGCGCAACGCCAGGGCCCGGGTGCGCTGGTGCTGGTCGAAGGCTATGCCGGCGTCGGCAAGACCGCCTTGATCGAGCAGCTCTACAAACCGATTGCGCTGCGGCGCGGGCGATTCATTTCCGGCAAGTTCGACCAGGTGGCACGGGGTGTGCCGTTTGGCGCGTTGATCCAGGCCTTTTCCGGTCTGGTGCATCAAGCCTTGGGCGAAAGCGAGGCGCAATTGACGCAGTGGCGCAGCCGGCTGCTGCAGGCGCTGGGCGGCAACGGCGGCGTGCTGACCGAAGTCATACCCGAGTTTGAGCTGATCGTCGGCCCACAAAGCGTTCCGGTCGCGCTCACGGGTGCCGAGGCGCAGAACCGTTTCCGGCGGGTGTTGCAGGCGTTTGTCGCGGTGCTCGCCACGCCCGAGCAGCCACTGGTGCTGTTCCTCGACGATTTGCAGTGGGCCGATGCCGCAACGCTCGGTCTGCTCGAGCCCCTGCTCAGCCCGGATGCGATCCGCGGTCTGATGCTGCTGGGCGCGGTTCGCGACAACGAACTCGACGCGGCACCGCGCCTGGCGCAGTCGGTCGCGACCTTGCGCGGCGCCGGGGTTGCCGTGCAGCGCATCGTGCTCGCGCCGCTGGGCCAGGCTGAGCTGAGGCAACTCGTTGCCGACACCTTGCGCAGCGATTCGACGCACGCCCAACCCCTGGCCGCGATTCTGTTCGCCAAGACCGGCGGCAACCCGTTCTTCGCGATCCAGTTCCTGAAGTCGCTCGAGCGCGACGGCCAATTCAGCTTCGACGTCGATGCTGGCCATTGGGCCTACCGCATCGACGCCATTTCGCGTGCGCCGTTGGCCGACAACGTGGTCGACCTGATGACGCAACGCATCGCGCGCCTGCCGCCTCGGGCGCAGTACGCGCTGACGCTCGCGGCGTGTATCGGCAACCGCTTCGATCTGGGCACGCTGGCGCTGGTCAGCGAACAATCGGTGTCGGCGACTGCGCGCGATCTCGATCTCGCACTCGTCGAGGGGCTGATCATCCGGATCACCGGCGGCGCCGAGGCCAGCGGCGCAGAGGATCAGACGCAGCCGTCACTGCGTTTCGCCTTCGCCCACGACCGCGTGCAGCAGTCGGCCTACGCGCTGATCCCGGCGCCGCGACGTGCTTTCGTGCATCTCAGCGTAGGCCGCGCGCTGCGCGCGCGCGCCACGGCGCAGCAGCTCGACACAGAGGCGTTCGAAATCGCGCACCACCTGAATCTCGGACGTGATTTGATTCAAGAGCGCAGCGAGCGCTTCGAGGTGGCGGCGCTGAATCTGGCGGCGGGCCAGCGCGCCAAGGCGGCGACGGCGCAGATCAGCGCGCTCGAACTGTTCGAAGCCGGATTGGCCCTGCTCGACCGGCAGGCGTGGAGCATGCAGCCGAAGCTGCTCTTCGAGCTTCACTTCGAGGCCGCGCAAAGCCAGTACCTGTGCGGCAACTTCGAGCTCGCGCAGCAGCGCCTGCTCGAACTCGCGCCCCACGCCAGCACAGCCATCGACCGTGCGCGCATTGCCTGGCAGCTCAGCATCCAACTCGAGAGCCTGGGCCAGGTGGCGCAGGCCCTTGCCATCACGCGCGAGGGCCTGGCGCCGCTCGGCGTGAGATTTCCTGAAACGCAAGCCGACCAGGGGTTGGCCCTGGAGCGGGAAATCGCGCAGATCGAAACATTGCGTGGCGAACGGCCGATTGCCGCACTCGTCGATCTGCCGCCGATGGCCGACCCGCAAATGCGGCTCGTCATGAGCATGCTGACGAGCAGCTGGTCAGCGGCGTTCATCGTTGGGCAGGCGACGCTGGCACGCTTGTTTTCGGCGACCATGGTGCGGCTCACGCTGCAACACGGCAAGGTGGAAGAGTCGGCATACGGTTTTGTGACCCACGCCATCACCGTCGGGCCGGTGCGCGGCGACTTCGCCGCCGCGTTTGACTACGGCACCCTGGCGTTGGCCGTGAATGAACGGCTCGATGACAAACGCCTGCGGGCGAAGATCTACCAGCAATTCCATGCCCACGTGAACCTGTGGTGCCGGCCCTTCCACACCTGCATCGGCTACGCGCGCCGGGCGCACACGAGCGGCCTGGACAGCGGCGACTTTCTGTACGCAGCCTACGCGCTGGGCACCGAACCGTGGAGCGCCTTCGTCGCCACCCAGGACCTGGCGTTGTTCGTTCGTGACTACGCGCCCAACGTGGCGATCATCGAAAGACTGAAGAACCGCGGCTTTGCCGATTCACTGCGTCTGTTCGTGAACTGGGCGCGCGCGTTGCAGGGCTTGACCGACGCGCCGCTGTCGCTCACCGATGCTTCGCTGGATGAGGCGCAATACGGGCGCGACTACGACGACCATCCGTTCTTCGGCACGATCCATTCGATCTTGCGCCTGCAACTCTGTTGCCTGCTCGGGACGCCGGAGCAGGCCTGGCGTGCCGCCGAGGTGGCTTCAAGCCGGGTGCACCATGTGCCGGGCACGATCTGGCCGATCGTCGAGCGTTTCTGGGGCAGCTTGGCGCTGGTCGAATACCACGTTGAACAGCTCGCGAAACACGCCAGTGGCAACACGGCCGAGGCCGCGGCGAGCGCACTGCATCGAATGCGTGAAGCGCAGGCATGGTTCGAGTCGTTGGCGTTGCACTGCGAAGACAATTTCCGCTGCCCGGCCTTGCTGATCGCGGGCCAGGTGGCCCGTGTCGAAGGGCGTGAGCGCGACGCGCTCGCGCAGTTCGAAGCGGCGCTGGAAATGGCCTCGCGCCTCGGGCAAATCCTGAATGCGGCACTGGCCCACGAACTCTGCGCGCGCGTGCAGCGCAGCCTGGGCGCCACGCGTTTGGCCGACCTTCATGTGACGGAGGCGGCGCGCTGTTATGAAACCTGGGGCGCCGCAGCCAAGGTCGACGAGCTGGCAGCGCAACATTCCAGGTTGCGGCTCGCCGCCGCAATTGGCCCACCGAGCGAGCGGCTGGCGCACGCCGGGGCGAGGGCGCAGGGCGGTTCTGCTGACAGCGGGGCCGATGCCAGCGCCGGCCTGGATCTGGCGAGTGTCTTGAAGGTCGCGCAGGCCATCGCCAGCGAGATCGACTTCGGCGCGCTGCTTGCGCGCCTTCTGCATCTCACGATCGAGAGTGGCGCTGCCGAATACGGCAGCCTGGTGCTGGAGGGCGAGCGTGGTGCGCTCGTGTACAGCGCTTCGGCCGCGGACGAGCCCGGCTCAACCTCGCCGCACGGTGTACCGCTCGATGCGTGCGACGCGGTGCCGCGTGCCATCGTCAACTACGTGCGGCGCAGTGGCCAGCCGCTGCTGCTGTCGCGCGCGCAGGCCGGACGGCAATTCGCCGCCGACCCGCACATTGCGCGCTGCGCGCCGCGCTCGGTGCTATGCATCCCGGTGCGTCAGCAAGGTGCGTTGGTCGGCGTGCTGTACCTGGAGCACCGCCGCATCGATGCCGTCTTCACGCAGCGGCGCGTGCACGTCTTGCAACTGCTTGCGGCGCAGGCTGCCACCGCGCTGGACAACGCACGCCTGTTCACCGGCCTGCGGGAGCGCATCGCCGAGCGCGAACAGGCGCAGGCGCAGTTGGCCGGCGCGCTGGCCGAAGTGCAGCGTCTGAAGGACGACCTGGAAGCCGAGAACACGTATCTGCGCCGCGACCTGATTGCCAACGTGTCACACGATCTGCGCACGCCGCTCGTCGCGCTGCGCGGCTACCTCGAAGTGCTTGCGGCCAAAGGAGCGAACCTGGGTGAGGAGCAGCGCCGCGGCTACCTCGATATCGCGGTGCGCCAGAGCGCGCATCTGGGGACGCTGATCGACGAGCTGTTTGAACTTGCCAAGCTCGATTTCAAAGGCGTGACGATCAACCGCGAAGCGTTCCAGTTCGCCGACCTTGTTTCCGATGTCTTGCAAAAGTTCCAACTCGCAGCCGACGAGGGCGGCGTCGCGCTGCGCGTCGACGCGCAGCGAGGCCTGCCGTTGGTTGACGCCGACGTGAGGCTGATGGAGCGCGTGCTCGACAACCTGATCTCCAACGCACTCGCGCATACACCCGCGGGCGGCCAGGTGACGGTGGGCCTGTCTCGCCACGAGCGCGGCCTGCTGGTGCAAGTGGCCGATACCGGCGCGGGCATCGCGCCGGAGCGGTTGCCGCTGATCTTCAACCGCTTTTACCGCGTCGACAAGGCGCGCGGCGGCGGCCCCGGCTCAAACCGCGGCGCCGGGCTGGGCCTGGCCATCACGAAGCGCATCGTCGAGCTGCACGCGAGCCGAATCGAGGTGCAAAGCGAACCCTTGCGCGGCACCTGTTTTTCGTTCTGCTTGCCGCTGCTGACCGAGCCGCCTGCTCTCTGAGCGCTCAAGCATGGCTGTGCTCGCGCATCTCGTTGGGCACGCCGCAGGGCGTGCTGAGCCCGCCGGCGGCGATCCAGGCGCGTGTCGTCAGCGTCGCGCGGTCAATCAGCGCCGCGCAGCCTGAATAGTCGTACGAGGACGAATCGACCGGGCACAGCGGCGGCACGACGTGCAGCGCGGCGTCGCCGCGATAGCGTTCGATGTCGCTCACAAGCTGGCGCATGACGAGCAGCGACAGGGCATGCAGGGCCCGACCGATCGCGCTTGTCGGCAGGCCCTTCAACGCACACGCGAAGCCGGTGGGCAGCACGACGATGCGCTGCGCGCCGAGTTTGATCGCACTCGAAATCGGCGTGTTGTTCGAGACCCCGCCGTCGATCAGGTAGCGCCCGTTGACCTGCACCGGCGGGAACAGCCCCGGGATCGCGGTGCTTGCGAGCACGGCGTCGACCACCGGCCCGGTGGAGAGCAAGACCTCCTGACCGAGCACCATGTCGGTGGCAACGACGTGCATCGGAATCGGCGCCTGCTCGAGCAACCGGTAGGGCAGGTGGTCTTCGAGCAGACGCCGCAGGCCCGAGGGGTTGACCAGGTAGTCGCGCCGCAGCGCGATCCGAAACAGATCGCTCAAGCGCATCGGCATCACGTGACGCCGGATCAGGCCGCGCCAGAGTTGGTCGAGTTTGGCCACGCCGCGCGGCGTGGGGTCGGCAGCGAAGTACGCGCCGTTGATCGCGCCGGCCGACGCGCCGACTACAAAATCGGGCCGCACGCCGTGTTCGGTGAGCGCGTGCAGCATTCCGACCTCGACGGCGCCGAGGCTGCCCCCGCCGGCCAGAACGAACGCAGTGCGAACTTGCGAGTTGTGCATGGAGTCCCAGTCTGCCCGGCGCGCGTTGTCGCAGCCGAGGCGCACATCATCGCTGAAAGCGTCGCTTGCGACTCGGCGCGGCGCGCGAACGGCAATCGAATCGGAAACTTGAATCGCGGACAAGCTACAAACCACCACATCCCGCACCAGAACTGGCCAGGCGGCCTTCGGGGTTTGATTCAGCCGGACCTTGCTGTGGTCAAGCAAGTATCAAGCTCGCAGACTCCATCAAGGTATCGGCAAAGCCATTGCGCGCAGCGCGCAGTAGTTAGAATTGGTTCTTTCGGTAGCACCTTTTCCCCGGACCGGCCCACTGGCGCGAGAGGCAAAATTCGATGGCGCAAGCCCGGGGTGTGCAATGAAGCGAATCAACAATCAGTGCAGAGGCCGCGGCGAACGCCGAAGCGCACTCGGCAACCGGTGCTCCCGCGCCGTTTCGGGTGCCTTCCTCGCATGCATGGTGCAATGGGCTCCTTGCGCGGCGCAGACGCCCGCCCCGGCGGCGCAGCACTTGCGAATCGTCGGCGGGTTGGCCGGAGTCAATCAGTACACGCGCCATGAAGAGCCGTTCTGGACCCTCGAACTGGCCCGCCTGAGCGGCGGGCGAGCCGGCGCCGAAATCGTGCCGTTCGACCGCGCGGGAATCCGCGGCCAGGAGATGCTGCGGCTGGTGCAACTCGGCGTCGTTCCATTCGGAACGTCGCTGCTCAACCTCAGTGCAGTGCTCGATGCTGAACTTGGCGCACCCGATCTGGCCGGGCTAAACCCGGATGTGGCGACTCTTAGACGCAATGTCGGCGCCTTCCGTCCTTACCTGGAAAAGTTGCTGCGTAAGCGCTATGGCAGCGAGCTGCTGGCGCTCTATGCCTATCCAGCCCAGGTCACCTACTGTGCCAAAGCCCTCGGCAGCCTCGCCGAGCTCGCCGGGCGCCGGGTCCGGGTCTCGAGCGCGACCCAGTCGGACTGGGTTATCGCGCTCGGCGCGATACCGGTGCAGACCGCCTTCGCCGAAATCGTCGCGAACGTGCGCAGCGGCAACATCGATTGCGCCATCACCGGCACGATGTCGGGTAACACAATCGGCCTGCACGAGGTGACGAGCCACGTTCACAGCACGCCGGTGAATTGGGGCCTTGCCGCCTTTGTTGCCAACGGCGCAGCATGGAACGCGTTGCCGACGGATCTTCAAAACCTGCTGCGGCGCGAACTGCCGAAGCTTGAGCAAGCCATCTGGACCGAAGCCGAGAACGAGACCAGAGAAGGGATTGCCTGCAATGTTGGCGCGTCGACATGCACCGACGGACGCAAGGGCCGCATGACCGAGGTTCGCGCGAGCGCGGCAGACACGCGCAAGGGCCGCGAGATTCTGGTCAAGACCGTGCTGCCGGGCTGGCTGCAGCGCTGTGGCCCGCAATGCGCGCAGGTCTGGAAGCAGACCCTCGGCGCGACCAGCGGCGTCGATCTGCCCTGACTCCGATGCCGATGGCGGGCGTTGCGACCGGCAGCCAGCCCACGCCGGGCATGCAGAACCGCGGCCGGTTGATTTTCGCGATATGGGGCACAGTGAGCGCGTTTGTCGTTGCGGCGGCCGGCGCGGCCACGTGGCTCACCATTCGCGCCGAGCGCAGCGCGATCAGCGAAACGCAGGAGCGTGTGCTTCGATTCGTCAGCGGAGCCGAGGCGGCGCTGAATCGCACATTGATCGGGGTCGACCTGCAGCTGGCCGATATGCGCGAGTTGCTCGCGCCCGTGACCTCCCCCGACGGTGAGCTTGATCGCAGCGCTGCGGAGCGCTTGTTGCGTGGCGAGGTCAGGCGCAACCTGGAATTTCGCGATCTGGCCGCAATTGAGGAAGGCGGTCATGTGCTGGCCGCAGCGCACGAGCAAACCGAACGGCTGGGTGTACCGCTGAGCAGGCAGTTTGCACGCGACACGCTGACCCGGCCGACGCCAATGATGGTGATCAGCGCTCCGGTCATGAACTTCGCCACCTCGGAGCGCGCGCTCTACTTCGCGCGGCCGCTGCAGCTCACGCCGGCGCGGCGCGTGCTCGCGGTGGCCGAGGTGCCGCTTTCCATCATCACGACGCTCTTGGCGCAGTCGGGGCAGATTCCGGGCCTGGTGGTCACGCTGGAACGTGACGATGGGCAGTTGTTGGCCAGCGTGCCCGCCAGCGATGGTCAACTCGGCAAGCGCCTGGCCGCAGCGTTGCCTGGACCGGCCATGGGCGGTGCAGCGGTGCACGCCGCGGGGCGGCTCGACGGTTCGCCTTCGATCCTGGCGGCGCGCCCGTCGCTGTATCGCTCGGTGCGGATTTCCGCTGGTATTTCGATGGACGCGGCGCTGGCGCCTTGGCGTCAGGACCGCAACCTGTTCATGGGCGCCACTGCAATCTTGATCTCGATGCTCATCGCCGCGGGTTGCGCAACCCACTGGCAACTCCTGCGGCTCGCGCGCGCCCGGCTCGAGATCGCGCAGTCCAAGGCCATCATGGACCGTGCCCTGGCGTCGATGGCGGATGGCTTCCTCCTTTGCGACGCGCAGGACCGCGTCGTTGCGTGGAACGAGCGCTACCTCGAGATGTTCCCGCGGCTGCGCGCGGTGATCGGCGTCGGTGTCAGTTTCGAGAGCTTCGTTGACGTCGTCGCACTCGCGGTCGTGCCCGACGCCAGCGGCGCCGCGCAGCGCCAGGCCTGGCGCGAGACGCGGCTGGCGAAGCACCGCAGCGGCGATGCGATGTTCGACCAGGAGCTGGAAGACGGCAGCGTGATCCATGTCATCGAGCGACGCACACCCGACGGCGGTGTCGTCGGTGTCATGCGCGACGTGACGAAGGCCGAACGCGAGCTGGCCCGTGCCAAGGCGGCGGCGGAGGCCTCGAACCATGCCAAGTCGGAGTTCCTGGCGGCGATGAGCCATGAGATCCGCACACCGCTGAATGGTGTGCTGGGGATGAACAACCTGATGCTCAAGACCGAGCTCAGCGACGAGCAGCGCACGTATGCGCGCACCATCCGCAGCTCCGGCAAGGCGCTTCTGGCGCTGATCAACGACATCCTGGACCTGTCGAGAGTCGAGGCCGGCAAGCTCGAACTGGTGCTCGCCGACTTCGACCCGCGCCGTCTGGTGGAGGAAGTGGCGGCGTCGATCGCGACACGCGTGCAGGAGAAGGGCCTCGCCTTCAACGTGCAGTTCCAGAACGGGTTGCCCGCGGGGCTCAAGGGCGACGAAGGGCGCCTGCGCCAGGTGCTCTTCAACCTGATCGGCAACGCCGTCAAGTTCACCGAGCGCGGCTCGGTCAGTGTTGATATCGCCTATCGCGCGCTGGAGGACGAGAACGTGGAGCTCATCGCCTCGGTGCGCGACACCGGCATCGGCATCGCCGCAAACGTGCTGCCGACGCTGTTCGAGCGCTTCATCCAGGCCGACAGCGGCATTGCGCGGGGCTATGGAGGCAGCGGGCTGGGCCTGGCGATCAGCCGCGGGCTCGTCGAGCTGATGGGTGGACGCATCGAGGTCGAAACCGAGGTTGGCCGCGGCAGCACGTTCCGCGTCGCACTCACGCTGCAGCGTGGTCAGTCGCCGCAGATCGCGGTCCCCGACACCCAGGTCGACGCATCAGGCGATATGGTCGCGGGCCTGCGCATCCTGGTGGCGGAGGACAACGAGGTCAACCAAATCGTCATCAGCGCCACGCTGGAGCAGCAGGGCCATACCTGCGATATTGCGCGCGACGGCCTGGAAGCGGTGGCCAAGGTCAAGGCAAACATTTACGACCTGGTCCTCATGGACATCCAGATGCCCGGCCTGGACGGCTTGGCAGCCACGCGCCTGATTCGGGCGCTGGAAAGCGACGTCGCACACATCCCGATCGTTGCGCTGACCGCGAATGCGATGGTCGAGGATCGCCGCGCCTGCATCGAAGCCGGAATGGACGATCATGTGTCCAAGCCGGTGGAGGGGAAAGAACTCGCCCGGGCCATCGCACGCGTTCTCGCCCATCAGCGCCAAAGCTGACACCAGCGCTTCATGCAGGTCCGCCCGCTGCGGGGTGGCAGTATTGAAGCGCTCAAGAGCGCAGCAACTCGTTGATGCTGGTCTTGGCGCGGGTTTGTGCATCGACCTTCTTCACGATCACCGCGCACGCCGTGCTGTAGCCGCCGTCAGGCGATGGCAAGGTGCCGGCGACGACCACCGAGCCTGCCGGAATGCGGCCGGTGCTGATCTCGCGCGTCTCGCGGTCGAAGATCTTCGTGCTCCGGCTGAGGTGCACGCCCATCGAAATCACCGAGTTCTCCTCGACGATGACGCCTTCGACGACCGACGAATGGACGCCGACGAAGCAGTTGTCCTCGATGATTGTCGGCTGCGCCTGCGGCGGCTCGAGTACGCCACCGATGCAAACGCCCACGCTCAGGTGCACGTTTCTGCCGATCTGCGCACACGAGCCCACGTTGGCCCATCCGTCGATCATCGTGCCCTCGTCGACGTAGGCGCCGATGTTGACGAAGCTGGGCATCACGACAACATTGCGGGCGAGATAGGCGCCGCGGCGCACCATCGCCGGCGGCACGATGCGCACGCCGCTGGCGCGCATGTCCGCCTCGTCGAAGCCGGAGAACTTGGAGTCGACCTTGTCGAAGTAAGACATGTTGCCGGTGCTCATCAGCTTGCTCTCGGTCAATCTGAACGACAGCAGCACTGCTTGCTTGACCCACTGGTTGACCGTCCACTGGCCAACGCCCTGGCGCTCGGCGACGCGCAACTGCCCGGCGTCAAGCGCATCGATGACGAACTCAACGGCCTCGTGCACGATCGAGGGACGGACTCCGCTGGGCCCGCTGGCCCAGGCGCGTTCGATGAGGGTTGACAGGTCGCGCAGCGTCGAGCTGTCGATCTCGGCGCCAAGGCCATTGAGGGTGGCGGCGGTGCTTGAGCGTGGGTCGCGCATGGCCGTGTGTGCTCCGATGGGGTAAGCGATCGGGTGCGCGCATGAACGGTACGCGCAGCGCGGGCTCGATCTGTCGATTGACGCCAATGACCCGTGAAGGGTAATGGCAAGCTTGCTCGGCGTCGATGGCCTGCGTGTGATGAGCGCAACACAGGCAGCCAGCGATCAACGCCTGACTGGCGTACCGCCGCGCGCCGCGCCGGCACGCGAGCGCAGCATCGCTGCGCCAACTCCCGCGCCGACGATCAGCACGATACCGGCCAGTGCGGGCCAGGTGACGCGATCCGTCAGCAGCAGCACGTCGTAAAGGAACGAGAATCCGATGCCCAGGTACTGCAGGCTCGCTATCACAAGCGCTGGGCCGCCGACGTAGGCGCGCGTCAACAACAACTGGGCCACGGTCGCGAGCACGCCCACTGCCAGCAACAGGCCCACGCCGCGCCAGGTGTGTGCGTGCCAGCCTGTCAGGGTGGCCAGCAAGGCGCCGCCGAACACGCCGCCGACTGAGAAATAGAAGACGATGCGGCCCTCCGGCTCGCCGGCGCGGCCCAGCGCCGCGACCTGCAGGTAGCCCGTGGCCGACACCATGCCTGACGACAGGCCGGCGAGCCCATACCACAACTGCCCCTGCTCGATGGTCGGTCGCAGGACGAGCACGATGCCGGCGAAGCCGACCAGTGCTGCGAGCACGAGACGGCCGTCCACCGCCTTCGTTCCCAGCATGCTGGCACCGCCGAGCAGGAACAGCGCGATCCACAGCGATGAGGTGTAGTTCAGTGTCATCGCCGTGGCCAGCGGCAACGCGGCGATGGCGTAGAACCACAGGCATAGGGCCGTGACGCCGGTCAGGCTGCGCAGGAAATGTCGCGCCGGCATGGCGGTGCGCAGCGTGCCGCCATGCCAGCGGCTGATTGCGCCGATCATGAGCGCACCGACCATGCCGCGGTACATCACGATTTCGCCGCTGCCGTAGTCGGCAGCGGCAAGCTTGATGCACACGCCCATGGTGGCGAACAGCAGTGATGCGATCACGACCAACCAGGATGCAGGCATGCTCCCCATTCTGCCTTCTGGGCGGCCCGGCGGCTGACCAATGTCGCGGCTTGCGCGTCCGATGCGCCGACGGTGGCGCCAAGGCTGCGTCTTGCGCAGGCCTGCCTTGTCTCGAACAACGTGCGGGCCCGGCCACCCGAAGGTTGAGAAACTTGGCCTATGGCTGCAACCTACGGTATTGGTTGGTGTGGCGGATCGGCTGTAAGGCGTGGCCCGATTGCTCGTGCAGCCGCGTTCTCCGGTGTTTCGGAATCAAGAAGACAATGCTTGCTCAGCCCGCGCGTGCGCTTTCTTTGGCCCGGGCGAGGGTTCGAAGTTCAGCTTGGCGGCATAGTGCGCCAGCGGCTTCCCGGTCGGCATTCTGCGCTGTGCCTCGTTCGCGTTCGTGGCTTTTTGGTTCTAGAGAGGCACGCCCGGCGCGTGCGCGGTGCCGCACACGCCGTCGATCCAGTGGCTGAATTCGTCCAGCAGTTCGGCCAGAACATCGGTATCTTTGCGCCCGCTGCGCGCGGGCACGTGAAACGAGTGATCGGCGTCTTCGAACAGGCACAGCGTGGCGCGCGCGCCAAGTTGCCGCGTCAGCGACTCCAACAAGCCCAGGTCTGCGAGTTCGTCGCGCGTGCCCTGCAGGAACAGCATCGGCGTGGCCAACTTGAGCAGGTGCGCGCCGCGCTCACTCCCCGGCTTGCCGGCGGGGTGCAAGGGAAACCCAAGGAAAGCCAGGCCAAGGACACCGGGCAGTGCGAGGCTCGAATGCGCTTGCGACGTCATGCGCCCGCCGAACGACTTGCCTCCCGCCAGCAACGGCAAG
>JAEMQF010000390.1 GCA_022758925.1 Burkholderiales bacterium
CAGTTCTTGCCGATTCGTGCACGGTTCAGGACCACGGCCTGAATCCCGATCAGCGAACCTTCGCCGACGCTGCAGCCGTGCAGCATCACCTGGTGGCCGATGCTCACGCCGTCGGCCAATGTCAATGGCGCACCAGGGTCGGAATGAAGGATGGAGCCGTCTTGCACATTGCAGCGTGCCCCGATTCGCATCAGATCGTTGTCGCCGCGCAGGATGCAGCCGAACCAGACGCTCGCGTCTTCACCCAACTCGACGTTGCCGATGACCTGGGCACTGTCGGCCACCCAGGCCGAGGCAGCGATGCGCGGCGAAGTTAGTTCGAGACGGTAGACAGCCACGGCATCCGGGTTGAGATGGATAGCAGGGATTCTAGGAGCCCGTCGGGCTTCGGGTCGGGCCCGCGCCGGGGCGAATTGCGGCGCCACTCGTCGTTGGCGTTGGCGTGCGTGCCACACTTGACACCGACTTCGCCGACACCGGTTGTGCTTCGGCCGGCGTTGGGCGAAGATTCGCCCGGCCGCAACCGACTCTGCCTGCCATCGGACCGAAGACGACACGAGGAAGGACACCCCATGCGCGCTGCGATCTACCGTGCCAAAGGCCAGGCCAGCGACGTCTTGAAGATCGAGACGTTGGTGCGCGCCGAACCCGAACTCGGCGAGGTCCGAATCAAGCTTGAGTACTCGGGCGTGAATCCGTCCGACGTGAAGTCGCGCGCCGGCACGACGAACCCGTTGATGGACTACCCGTTCGTGGTACCGCACAGCGACGGCTCGGGCACGATCGACGCTCTCGGGCCCTTGGTGATCTCGCGCCGCATCGGCCAACGCGTGTGGTTGTACAACGCGCAATGGGGCCGGGCCATGGGCACGGCCGCCGAATTCGTGACGCTGCCGGTGCAACAGGCGGTGGCGCTGCCCGACCATGTGCCGTTTGAAGTGGGTGCGTCGATCGGCATCCCCTTGATGACTGCGTACCACGCGGTGCAGGCCTGCGGCCCGCTGCTCGGTCGCAACGTCGTCGTCTTCGGCGCCGCCGGCAGCGTCGGCCTGTACGCGACGCAACTCGCGAACCTGAGCGGTGCACGCGTGATCGCGGTCGTCAGCAGCGACGCCAAGGGCCAGGACGCGCGCGCCGCCGGCGCCGAAGAAGTGATCGACTACCGCAGGGAAGACGTCGCGGCGCGGGTGCGCCTGTTGACCGGCGGCAACGGCGCCGATTTCGCGATCGAGGTCGACGCCGCGGCGAACGCGCGCCATTGGGGGGAGATGCTCGGATTTGGCGCAAAGGTCGTGGTTTACGGATCGGGCCAGGCGCAGATCGCGGTCCCGTTTCGGCCGATGATCCTGGGGTTCGCAACCCTGTACTTCTTCATCGTCTACAAGCTTCCACCCGAAATCCTGCGTCAGACACTCGACGCCATCACCAGCTTGCTGGAGCGCGATGTGCTGCGGCATCCGCGCCTGGATGTTTACGAACTCGATCAGATCGCCAAAGCGCATCGGCGCGTTGAGCAGGGCGCGGACGCCAAGGTGCTGATCAAACTCTAGGAGCGTGTTGGGCTTTGGGTCGGGCCCGCGCGGCGCGGCAAGCGGCGCTCAGCCCAGGCGTTTCAGGTGAAACGACTTCGGCCGTGTCAGGTGCTCGTAGCCCAGGGTCGAAAGCGTCGCGCCGCGGCCGGTGTTCTTCACCCCGGTCCAGGCGAGTGCCGGATCCAGGTAGTCGCAGCGGTTCATGAACACGGTGCCGGTCTGCAGGCCTTCGCCCAGGCGCAGCGCCACGTCTTCGTCTTGCGTGAACAGCGCCGCGGTCAAGCCATAGGCGCTGTCGTTCATGAGGCGCAGTGCTTCCTCGTCGGAGTCGACCGGCATGATGCCGACCACCGGACCGAAACATTCCTCGCTCATGATGTCCATGGAATGGTTCACGTCGACCAGGATTTGCGGTCCGACATAGGCGCTGCCCGGAACATCGAGCTTGAACGCGCGCGCATCGATCAGCCCCTTCGCACCCTTGGCGGTGGCCTGATCGATCGTCGCGCGTACCGCATCCGCGGCTGCCGCGCGCACCAGCGGGCCCAGGGTCACGTCAGCGTCGAGCGGGTTGCCCAGCACGTATTGGCGCGTGAGCGCGACCGCCTGCTCGACGAACTTCGAATAGAGGGAACGCTGGACGTAGATGCGCTGGATGCCGCAGCAGCTCTGCCCTGAATTGAAGAACGCGCCGTCCACCAGCGTTTCCACGGCATGCTCAAGGTTCGCGTCGGCGCGCACATAGGCCGGGTCATTGCCCCCCAGTTCCAGACCGACCTGGATGAAACGCCCCGCCGCAGCGCGCTCCACCGCGGCACCACCCGCCACCGAGCCGGTGAAGCACACTGCGTCGACTTGCGCCGCCTTGATCAGCGCCTGCGTGCCGTCGTGATCCGTGTGGATGAATTGCAGCAGGCCGTCGGGCAACCCGACCCGGCTGAAAGCCTCGACGATGCGCTCCGCCGCCAGCGGCGTTTGCGCCGAATGTTTGAGCAGCACCGCGTTGCCCGCCATCAGCGCCGGAACCACCGAGTTCACTGCCGTCAGCAGCGGGTAATTCCAGGGCGCGATGACGAGCACCAGGCCGAGCGGTTCGCGCCGGATGAAGCGGTTGAATCCTGCCTGCGCCTGCGGCACCACGTCTTGCAGTGCATCCGGCGCAATCGTGATCATGTGCCGGGCGCGCGCCTCGAAGCCGCCCACTTCGCCCGGCGTGTAGCGCAGCGGCCGGCCCATCTGGCGCGTCAACTCTTCGGCGATCTGCGCCTTGTTCGCGACAAACGCGTCGACGCCCCGGCTCAGGCAGGCGGCGCGCTGTGCGATCGGCGTCGCACGCCAGGCCACCTGTGCCGCGCGAGCCCGGTCGAGCAGGGTGGCGGCTTGCTGCGCACTCGCGTAGTCGCGGCGCACGATCACGGCGCCGTCGATCGGGCTGATGGTTTGCAGTTGAATGCCCATGAGGATGCCTTTACATCGCGGCCTTGAAGAATCGCTCAAAATCCGCCGGCTTGCATGGGCGTGGATTGGTCTGGTGGCAAATGTCGGCGTTCGCCAGTTCCACCAGGCGCGGCACGTGTTCGGCCTTCACGCCGTGCTGCGCCAGGCGCGTGTCGATGCCGATGCTCAGTTTCAACTGATGCAGCCACGGCACGAATGCCGAACCGCCGCCCTTCACGCCGCACACATGCGCCAGCTCATCGAACTTGGCGGGGACAGCTTCGAAGTTCCACGCCAGCACGGGTTCGATCATGAGCGCGTTGGCCAGACCGTGGTGCAGGTTGTTGACCGTTCCCAGCGCATGCGCACAGGAATGCACCGCGCCGAGATCCTTCTGGAACGCGATCGCCCCCATCATCGAACTCATCATCATGTTGCTGCGCGCCTGCAGGTTCGCGCCATCGCGAACCGCCGTGGCCAGCGCGTGCGCCGCGATGCGCGCACCTTCGAGCGCGATGCCGTCGCACAACGGGTGGTAGGCCGGCGAAAGATAACTCTCGACGTTGTGCGTGAGTGCGTCCATGCCCGTCGCTGCCGTCACGGCGGCGGGCAGGCCGAGCGTCAGTTCCGGGTCGGCAAACACCACTTTCGCGAGGATCGCGGCCGAGAACACGACCCGCTTCACATGCGTTCGTTCTTCACTGATGACGCTGCTGCGCCCGACTTCGCTGCCGGTGCCCGAGGTGGTGGGCAGCGCCACGAAGTACGGCACGGGCTGCGTGATGGCGCGCGCTTTGGGGTGGTCCCACGCATATTCGATCACGTCACCGGGGTGCGTGGCCAACACGCCCACCACCTTGGCCACATCGAGCGCGGCGCCGCCACCCACGCCGACCACGCAATCGGCGCGATGCGCCTTGAACGCCGTGGCGCCGGCCATCACCTGGCTCGCCGTGGGATTGCCGAACACGCCGCCGAACACAGCCACTGCCAGACCGGCAGCTTCGAGATCGGCTTTCAACTCGGCGATCAGCGGCAGAACGGCCAGGCCCTTGTCGGTGACGATCAGCACCCGCGCCAGGCCCTGCTCGCGCAGGTGCGCCGCGGCCAGACGCCTTGCGCCCGCGCCAAAGTGAATCGTGGTCGGGAAGGAGAATTTGACGATGCCCATGGACGACCTCAGCTGCGCTTCGATGAACTCACTGCACTCGCACCCAGCGCAGCTCGATGGTGTCGTTCGGCCATTGCACGGCCTGGACTTTTTTCTGCATGGCCCAGGTCACCGTGCGCCGGTACAGCGGCACATAGGGCAATTCCTCGGCAACGATGCGCAGCGCCACCGCGACCATGGCGCGGCGCCGCGTCAGATCGGGTTCGTTGCGCATGCTGTCGATCAGCGCGTCGAGTTTGGGGTTGCTGTAGCGGCCCGCGTTGAACGTGCCGAGCCCCGCTTTGTCCCAGGTGTGGAACAGACCATTCAACGACGCCCAGGCGTCAGGCGTGGGCGTCCAGCCGTACTCGATGAGGCTGGCCGTGCCTTGGCTCAACTTGGGAAAGAACTGGTTCGTCGGCGACGAGCGCAGGTTCGCGCGAATTCCCACCTGCGTCAACATGGCCGTGGCCGCCTGGCACACGGCTTCGCGCCAGGCGACGTTGACGCAGTCCAGCGTCACCGAAAATCCGTTCGGGTAGCCGGCCTCGGCCAGCAGTGCACGCGCCCTGGCCGGGTCGTACGGCAGGCGCCGGTCGAGTTCGGGCGGCGAGCCGTCGACGCGCGACGACAAGAACGCACCCGTCGGTGTGCCATGCCCGCGCAACACCTTCTTCACGATCAGATCGGCGTTGATCGCGTGGTACACGGCGCGGCGCACGCGGATGTCCTTGAACGGGTTGCGTCCTTTGACGTCGCTGCCCTCGAGTTCATCGCGCGCCTGGTCGAAGGTCAGGTACTGCTGGCCGAGGTCGGGCGACTGCAGCAGGCGCAGCGCCGGATCGGACTTGAGCCGGTCGATGTCGGGCAGCGGCGGGTCGAGAACGAGGTCCACCTCCTTCGAGATCAGGGCCGCGATGCGCGTCGCATCGGAGCGGATCGTGAGCAGCACCACTTCGTCGACATTGCCGGAGCGCCTTTCCGCCCAGCCCCACCACTTCGGGTTGCGCA
>JAEMQF010000030.1 GCA_022758925.1 Burkholderiales bacterium
GCGAACACCCCGAACGCCAACGTGGATGTCGGGCCGAGGAAGGCTGCCAGATTGAACGCCATCACGAGCGCGGCAAGGCCTGACAAGCCGAAGGTTCGCGCCATGTTGGCCTGGCGCGTCTGGGCTTCGCTCAACCCGGCCTCGCGCATCCAGGCCTTCGCAAACAGGATCGGCGAGTACCACAGGCCGCCGAGCAGGAAGGTCACTGCGGCCGCGACCACGATCGCCACAAAATTCAAATCCGAAAGTGCCATGAGAGTCTCCTGAAAAGTTCATTCGCCGTTGCTGACGACGCCAATGCTGCCCAAGCTCTTGTCGCAGCACAAGAGCGAGGCGTGCCATTCTGCGGCGCCTGCGATCGCCGCGAGCGCCATCGGCCGGCGATCCAGTTCAAATGCGCCGCGCGGAGCCGGCCCAATACGGCTCGCGCAACTTGCGCTTGAAAATCTTGCCGGTGTCTTCGCGCGGGAGTTGGTCATGGAACGCCACGACCCTGGGCACCTTGTAGCCGGCCATGCGCGCTTTGAGGAATGCTTGCACGTCGGCGGCCTGCAGCAGCGCGCCGGCGCTGGGCTGCACGGCGGCGGCGAGCGCTTCGCCGAATTCGGCGTCGGGGATGCCGAACACGGCGCAGTCAGCCACACCCGGCAGCATCTGCAGAACCGCTTCGATCTCCGCCGGGTAGATGTTCACGCCCCCGGAAATCACGAGGTCGGCCGAGCGATCGACGATGAACAGGAAGCCGTCTTCATCAAGGTAGCCGATGTCGCCCAGGGTCTTCAACCCGGCGCGCTCGATGCTTCGGCGCGCCGCTTCGTTGCCGGCGTAGCTGAAATCCGCAAACGCCGGCTGGTGCACGTAGATCAGGCCGGCCTGCCCTTGCGGCAGTGCATTTCCGGCATCGTCGAGGATCGCAATCGTCACGCCGGGCAGCGGTTTGCCGGCTGACCCAGGCTTGCGCAGCGCGTCATGACTGTCCAGCAGCGTCATGTAGCCGAGTTCGCTCGCGCCGTACGCTTCATGGATCACCGGGCCCCACCACGCGATCATTGCGCGCTTGACTTCGGGCGCACAAGGCGAGCCGGTGGAGGCGACGAAGCGCATCGAGCTCAGGTCATGACGGCGCCGCACCGACTCGGGCAGGGCGAGCAGGCGCACATACATCGTCGGCACCAGGTAGGCGTGGGTGAGGCGATGGCGCTCGATCAGTTGCAACGTGCGTTCGGCGTCGAAGCGTTCTTCGATGAAGAGCTGCGCGTTCAGCTGCGCGGCACCGATCGAGTACGAGTTCGGCGCGCTGTGGTACATCGGCGCGCTCACCAATGCGCGCATGCCGGGCTCGAAACCGAGCACCTGGTGCAGCACTTCCAGGCCACGCGTTGCCTGCTCGGCGCTCGCCGCCGCGCGGCGTATGCCCTTGGGCCTGCCGGTCGTGCCCGAGGTGTAGAACATCGCGCCGCGCACAGCGCAGGCAGCCGTGTCGATCGGCGGCGTTGCATCGCGAAACGCCTCCCAGCCTGGCGGCGCATCGCCCACGCTGACGAAGGTTCGAATCCCCCGCAGCTCCAGGCCATGCAGTGCGTCGAGCAAGGCGGCGTCGCAGACAAAGACCTTGGCGCCACTGTCAGACAGGATATGCGCCACCTCGTCGGTCTTGAAGTGCCAATTGATCGGGCACCACAGCGCCCCGATCCAGCGTGCGGCGAGCATCAATTCGAGCGCGAGCGGGCCGTTGTACAGCATCAGCGCGACCACGTCGCCCTCACCCACGCCGGCTTCGCGCAACGCCGCGGCCGCACGCTGGTAGCGCTCGAAGAAGACCTCGGGGTCGATGTGCGTGCCCTGAAATTCAACGCTGGGTTTCATACGCTGCCTCGAGTTTCAGCCGGCTGTGCCGCTTGCAGTTCCGGCCGCACGTGGATGCGGCGCGCGCCGCCTTCGAGCGCACGCGCGCGCAACTGGCCACACCCCGCATCCACATCCTGCCCCGCCGATTGCCGCAAGCGCGTCAGAACGCCGCGCCGGTTCAATGAATGCGCGATTTGCCCGGCGCGTTCGCCGGGTGGCCGCCGAAACTCCAAGCCCTCGACGGCGTTGTACGGGATCATGTTCAGGATCGCGTACCTGCCGCGCAGCAGCTCGACGATGCCGTCGAGCTCAGCGTCGCCGTCGTTCACGCCCTCGATCAAAGTCCACTGGTACTGGATCGGGTAACCCGTGGCACGCGCATAGTCTTCGCCGCGCTGCACCAGTTCAGCCGGCGCGATGCGCGGCGCGCGCGGCAACAGTTGCGCCCGCAGTTCGGCGCGCGTGGAGTGCAGCGACAGCGCGAGTGCGGGTTTGACACGGCCCTGCGCCAGACGCTCGAACGCACGCACATCGCCGACCGTCGAGAACACCAGGTTCTTGTGGCCGATCTCGGCGTGAGTGCCGAGCAGGTCGATCGCTTCGCAGACGTTGTCCAGGTTGTGTGCGGGCTCGCCCATCCCCATGAACACGACCTTGCGCACACTTGCGCGCTGGCGCGCGAGCACCACCTGCGCCACGATCTCGGCGCTGCCGAGTTGACGCAGCAGACCACTGCGCCCCGTCATGCAGAACACGCAGCCCACGGCGCAGCCGACCTGGGTCGAGACGCACACGCCGTCGCGCGGCAGCAGCACGCTTTCCACGGTCTGGCCGTCGGCGAGTTGAAGCAACAGGCGCGCCGAACCGTCGGCTGCGGGATGCACGCTGCGCAGCTGCGCCAATGCCGCCAGTTCGTCGAGCAAGCCAGGCAGCGCAACCCGCAACGCCTTGGGCAGGAAATCCTGAATGCGGCGCTTGCCACTGTCTTGCGGCAAGGCCTGCGACCAGCGGCGCAGCACATGCTGCTCGTGCTCGGCGTTGGCACCGAGCCGCCGCAGCCGTTGTCGCAGTTCTTCGATGAGCATGGAGTGGGCATCGTACGTGCAATCTAGAATCGCGCCTCGCTCTGTCAAGGAATTGCGGCTTCGCCACTTTCCTTGATCCGCGCCGGGGGCGCTCGCCGCGAGGCAGCGGCATTGGGGTACCCAGAAAGGCTGACCATGAGAATTCGCGTCGCGCTTGTTGCAGTCATTGCCTGCAGCGTCGGCTTGATCCTGGTGCCAGGCGCCACGTTTGCGCAGGCCTCCTACCCCGACAAGCCGCTCAGGCTCATCGTCGGCTTCGCGCCCGGCGGCTCGACCGACATCGTCGGTCGCATCGTCGCGCAGCGCCTGAGCGAACGGCTCGGCCAGACCGTGAATGTGGAGAACAGGGCTGGAGCCGGCGGTACGCTCGGCGCCGACGCCGCCGCCAAGTCCGCTCCCGACGGCTACACGCTGACGCTGGGCACGACGAGCACGCACGCGATTGCGCCCGGCGCGTACGCGAAACTGCCCTACGACCCGGTGGCAGACTTCACGCACATTTCACTCGTCGCGATCACGCCCTACCTGCTCGTCGTCAATCCCCAGGTGAAGGCGAATAATCTGGCTGAGTTCGTCGCGCTCGCCAAGTCCCAGCCCGGCAAATTGAACTACGCCTCGGCGGGCAACGGCACGGCGACGCACCTGGCAATGGAGATGCTCAAGGACGCAGCGAAGATCGACCTGGTTCACATTCCGTACAAGGGCAACGCACCGGCCGATCTGGCGATCGTCGGTGGCGAAGTCCAGGCCGTGTTCGGCTCGATGCCGGCGCTGCTGCAAAACACAAGGGCGGGCAAAGTGCGCCCGCTCGCGGTAGGCAGTGCCGCGCGCTCGCCGGCCTTGCCCGATGTTCCGAGCGCCGCCGAACAAGGCTACCCGGGCTTCGAAGCGGCGCTGTGGCTGGGCATCATGGGCCCGGCCAACATGCCCAAGGCCGTGGTCGAGCGGCTGCACAAGGAAATCTCGTCGATCGTCGCCACGCCGGAATTCAAGGCGGCGATGGACGCGAACGGCGCCGAGCCCATCGCCAGCAAGTCGCCCGAGGAGTTTCGGGAAATGCTGCGCGGCCAGGTCGCCAAGTACATGGGTATCACCAAGGCCATCGGCATCAAGCTCGACTGATCCGCCGGAGCAGTTGCCGACGCCATTAACCACGCGGTCACCGACGCCATTACCCGCGCCATTGCCCGCGCCATCACCCGCGCCATCACCCACGAAGGACAGCATGAGCAACTACGTCATCGACATCGGACCCCAACCCTCGCTGCCCGTCGCCGGCAGCGACAAACGATTTCCCGTCGGGCGCATCTACTGCGTCGGGCGCAACTACGCCGACCACGCGCGCGAGATGGGCCATGACCCGGACCGCGAGGCGCCGTTCTTCTTCATGAAGCCGGCGAACGCTATCGTGCAGAACAAGGCCTCGCTGTCGTATCCGGTGGGGACGAAAGAGCTGCACCATGAAATCGAACTCGTCATCGCAATCGGCAAGGGCGGCAAGAACATCGCTGTGGACAAGGCGCTGGGCCATGTCTGGGGCTACGGTGTCGGCCTGGACATGACGCGCCGCGACATTCAAGGCGAAGCGAAGAAGCAGGGCCGGCCATGGGAGATGGGCAAGAGTTTCGACGAATCGGCGCCCGTCACCGCGCTGCGCCCGGCAAGCGAGATCGGCCACCCGGCCAAGGGCGCGATCACGCTCAAGGTGAACGGCCAGGTCAAGCAAAGCGGCGACCTGGCGATGCAGATCTGGAATGTTCCGGAGCAGATTTCCTACCTCTCGCACCTGATCACGCTACAGCCCGGCGACCTGATCTTTACCGGCACGCCGGCCGGCGTGGGGCCGATCAAGCCGGGCGACAAGCTCGAGGGCCATGTCGATGGCGTTGGCGATCTGATCATCAGCTACAAGGGCTAGGAGCGTGGGCGGCAGAAGCCGCCGCCGCTACCCCGTACAGCACCAGCGCAGCGACGACCACTGCGCTGAATCCGACGTGGATCGCAAGCAGCGTGGCGAGCACCGCCCCAGTGACGGAGGCGCAGCCGTTGATCGCCCAGGCCCAAGGGATCAGCCGGGCGTCGCTGGCCTCGACCCGCGCCAACCCCAACGGGAACGGCATGCCCATGAAGAACGCCAGCGGCGCAATGAGCGCGGCCGAGATCACGATCCGCACCGCGTCGGGCAGCGCCATCGAATGCTGGAACAGCCAGGGCAGCAGGCTGAGGCATAGCGCCGCTGACAACGCAATCGCGCCCACCAGCGCCGCCTGCGGGTGGCGCAGCACCCGCGCGCTGGCGGCGTGCAAACGCTTCGACGCGGCGCTGCCGATTCCGGCGAACAGCAGGAACGAGAACAGCACCACCGACACCGCGTACAGCGGGTGGCTCAGGAACAGAACGAACTTCTGGATGAACGCGATCTCGATGAACATGAAGGCAAACCCGATCGCCGCAAAGTAGACGAGCACGCGGCCGCGCGATGCGGCGGGCGGCTCGCGGTTGCGCTGCCGGGCGCCGACCCAGGTGACCCAGGCCGCAGGCGCTGCGATCAACAGCAGGCTCGCGAGCACCGCCTGCGCAAGCGTCGCCACCAGCACCGGATAGCCCCATTCGAGCAGCGGCAGGCCGCCTTGCTCCTTCAGCGACAGCAGCTCGGGCAACGAACGCCACTTGAAGAAGTGGAAGAAATGCGGCCGGTCGTCGGTGGCCGGCTCGATGTGGAATTTGTAGTTCTGCACGAATTCGTCGCGGCCCGGACCGAGCAGCGCCGTTGCAGAGTCGAACAGGTCGGGAGGCGCGACCACGTTGTAGCGGTTCGCTTCGCCCGGCATCATTCCGGGATAGAACGCCACGTCGAAGGAACGCTCGGTGCAGAACGTCTTGATCGCTGCGATGTCTTCGGCGCTGAACGCGCCGTTCTTGACCAGCAGCGTGCTCGTCTGCCAGCTGCGCACGAGTGCGAGCCGCGACGCCGGGTCGGCCACACCCGATCGTTCCAGCGCCACCACCGCGGCGCCGAACAGCTTGAGCGCATCGCGCGGCGGCAGCGCGACCCAGCGCGTGATCGCGAGCAGGCCGCCGGGCTCCAGATGCCGCAGATCGTCCTGCAGCGCTTCGACCGTGTAGAGATAGTTCTCCGACAGCGCGTACAGGCCGGCCGAAGCTGCGCTGAACGAATCGAGCAGCGCCACGTTGATGAGGTCGTAATGCTGCGCACTCGCCGCGACGAAGCCGCGCGCTTCGGCCGCATGCACAAGCACCTGAGGCCCTTGTGTGCCGCCGGAATGCGCCGCATCGACGCCGCCCGAATAGATGCCGCCCGCATAGTCCGCGAAGCGCTCGCGCACCAGATCGATCACCTGCGGGTTCAGCTCCACCGCGTCGATTTGCCTCGCAGCGTGATAGTGGGCCTGCAGCACGTCGGCTCCGGCTCCGGCACCCAGCACCAGCACACGCGGCCGGCGCAACAGGTGATACGGCAGCGCAGAGGTGATCTGATCGAGGTGCGCCAGGCTTTCGCGCCGGCCGTCGAAACGGGTCAGCGCGCTCAGACCCTCGCCGTCGATGAACACGCCCAACTGCGGCGGCGGCTCGACCAGGGCGTTGAGGCTCAAACCCGGCGCATGGCGCAGCGGCGTGAGCGGACTCTCGACGACGCTGACCATGCCCAGCGGGCTGAAGGATTGCTCGATGATTCGGGCCTGCGGAATGCGCAAGGTCTGCGACAGCTCTTTGTACGGCGACATGGCGGGAGCCACAAAGGCCTGCGGCAACAACAGGGGCAGAGCCGCCAGCGCGATCAGCGCCAAAGCCGGCCAACGCCGAGGCCCGCCGCATTCGAGCCACGCGACCGCCGCGGCGGCGAACCCCATCGCGCCGATCAGCTTCAATGCTTGTTCGGGTGCGAGCACGAACAGCAGGCCCATGACGCCCAGGCTTCCCGCCCCCGCACCCAGGATGTCGAAGCTGTAGATGCGCGAGGGCATGCCCTGCCATCTGGAATAAGCCATGCACACGCAGGCGCCGGCGCACAGGAAGGGCAACGCGAGCAGCAGGTAGACCGCCAGCAGGTAGACCAGCTGCTGCGGGTCCCAGAGGATTTCAAGCGGATTGAACGGCACGCGCTGCGCCAGCACGAAGCAGCCGATCGCGCTCGTCCCGAAGGCTGCAGCGGCGGCGCAGAACAGCGGCGCAAAGCGCCGCTGCACGGCGCTGCGCGCCACGCTCAACAAAGCGCCGCTGGCACCGTAGCCGAGCAGCGCCAGGCTGATGATCATGTAGGCGAAGTGGTGCCACAGGATGATCGAGAACAAGCGCATCAGCAGGATCTCGTAGGCCAGCGCTGCGGCCGAGATCAGTGCGATGGCGATCAGCGGCGGGGCGGCCTCGCCACCAGAGCGCGCGCGTGTCGCGGCCATCAAGGTCTCATGCGCTTGTCAACCGGGCGACCGCCGCGATCACAGCGCGATCGCGGCAGGACTCGAGCGCGACCGTTGGGACAGTGCTTTCCACTAGCGCTTGCCGGTCAGCGGGACGAACGCCACCGGCAGGATCTGCCGCGTCGACACCGTGCCGTCGAGGTTCTTCTCGACCAGCATCAATTGCTGCACCATGAACGCTGCGCCCACCGGGATCACCATCCTGCCGCCGGGCTTGAGCTGAAGGATCAGCGGCGGCGGAACATGGCTCGCCGCCGCGGTGACGAGAATCGCGTCAAACGGCGCTTGTTCCACCCAGCCGTAGTAGCCGTCACCGACACGCACCTCGACGGTGGCGTAGCCGAGCTTGCGCAGGCGCTGCGTCGCCTGCAGCCCGAGCGGCTCGACGATCTCGATCGTATACACCGCCTTGGCCAGATGCGCCATCACCGCCGCCTGATAGCCCGAGCCGGTACCGACCTCGAGCACCTTGTGACCGGGCTCGACCCGGGCCAGATCGGTCATCAGCGCGACGATGTAAGGCTGCGAGATGGTTTGCCCGTGGCCGATCGGCAGCGGGCGGTTGCGGTAGGCGGAGCCAAGTTGGTCGGCGGGAACGAACTCGTGACGCGGCACCCGGGCCATGACGGCCATGACACGCTCGTCGAAGCCACCTTTGCCGATTTCGGCGCGCGTCTCGCGAACCAGCGCGGTGATCTCGTCGACCATGCGCCGGCGCTCGGACGCGAAATCTTGGGCCGCGGCGGCTTGTACCCAGGCAATCGCCAGCAGGACCGCAGCGCCAACAATGCGAACCGAGGGTATGGTCCGAAGCGAGCCGATCATTGAGCGTCTCCGAATCTGATCGTTCGCCGCGCCTTCTGCTGGCCGGTTTTGCCGTCGAGGCGGCTCAAGCAGTCCGCATACATCTGTTGCGGGCGCCCCTTGTCTTGGGCGAGGCATGCAGGCGCGCCTTGGTTCGGGCCAATCGACATGGTACCGGTCACCCACTCCCGAAACTCTTTTTGATTTCACGTCGGTGGGACATGCTATCTGAAGGGCCAGGCCCACTGCCCAAAGGCGAAAACAATGCTGATGCAGAAGATTGCGCCAAAGATGAGCTTGTTGTGTTTGGCCAGCCATTCGGGGAGGTAGATGTCGAAGTTGTGGCGTCGGTCGTCCGTGTATCGAGCCGCCAGGTCCGTCAGCGGGCAGCGCCACCGGTTCACGACCAATACCGCGACCTCGAACAGAACGATCACCGTCAGCCAAGCCGCCGCAGCGTGGTTGCCCTGCCACGAAACAACTGGAATGGCGAGAATGCAGGCAGCGAAGAACGCCCAGGCGATGGTGTGGACGACCTTGACCGCGATCAGCGCAACAGTTGAGGCAACGACGGGTTCTTGCTGCGGCATGAGGACCTCGAGCGTCACCTAACCCGGAGCCAACCGGCCTGCTTGCCTATTCGCACCAGCCCGGTTGCACGCAAGGTTAGGTGGCTTCAGCTCGCGACGCATTGCGCGTCGTGGCTGTGTGAGCCAATGCGATGACAACCGGCAGCAGCAGTTCGGGAATGAGGTAGCCCAACCATAGCGCAGCCGGTTCTGGCAGTCCAACCTGGATGATCGACACCAGCCTTCCGATGCCGGCAAGAAGTACCCCAAGGGCCAACAGATACACCAGCGTGCCCTGGCGGCGAATGGTGATTGCCGCCCAGAGATTGATGAGCCCGGTGGAGAAGTAGACACCGGCCATGAAGCGGTGCACGTTGTCGAGCCGGGGCGATGTGTCGGGTTGGCCCAGGACCATCTGGAGCGTGCCGCCGAGCATCGCAATCGCTGCCACGAGAAAGAGGCAGACCTGGACCACGCGTTGGCTTGCGGGCATGGGTGGGTTCGACGGCATCGAAGGTTCTCCTGTTGTCTGAGGGCCTCTAACGCAAAGCTCCTGTCTGCCGCCGAGCCGGCGCAGCAGCTGACGCCGCGTGCAAGTGTTGCATGGCGCTGGATAGACCTGGTTCGAATTGAACGCCCATCGCCGGCACGAGCACCACCATCGCTGCGGCCGCGGGGCGAGCTACGCAACCCAGCCGCCACACACCGGAAACACCTGCCCGACAAAACACGCAGCGGCATCACTCGCCAGGTATGCGGCGAACAGCGCGTCTTCGTCGCCGCTGACCAGCCGCCCGAGCGGCACCTCGCGCCTGAGCCGCTCCTGGAATGCGGGGTTGGCCTGCACCTCGGCGCCGAAGTAAGTCGGGTTGTCGACGAAATTCTGCGCGATGGCATTGAGCTGAATGTTGTCGCGTGCGATTTCCAGGCCCGCCGCGCGCACCCATGCCAACTGGGCGCCGCGCGCCGCGCTGTAGGTGGAACTGCGCTTCATGCCGCGCAAGCCCGCAGCGCTGCCCATGACGACGATCCTGCCGCGCCCGCGCGCCCGCATCTGCGGCAACACCGCGCGCAGCAGGCGCGGCAGCGGATCGACGAGGTGGGCGAAGGTGCGGCGCCATTCGTCGTCGCCCACGTCGGCGACTGCCGAGGTCGGGGCGGGCAGCGCCGGTTGCGCGATCAGCACGTCGATCGCGCCGGCTTCTTCGACCACGCGCTGCGCCATGCCGGCGTCGTCGCCGAGCGCGCGCCGGTCGCCGATCACCACCGCGCCGAGTTCGGTGAACACCCGCAGCAGCGCCGGGCCCATGAAGTCGGCGCACTGCGTGATGAGCACGCGCCGGCCTTGAAGATCGATCAGGTTCATGGTGCGCAGCTTAGCGCTGAATCCGGCGCACGCCGCGCATTGCTTGAAGCCACCGTGTTCCGGGCTCGCGTGGGGGTTGCGGCGCTGAGAAGCACCTCCGGTGCTGGCGGATTGCCTGCTGCCACAGTGCGCGATCCTGGAGTGCCCTCCCTAGAGAACGGGCTCATTCTGGGTATCGCTCCCTACAGTTCGGTGCCGATACTTGCCGCCTCCGATGAATCATCATCATTCCCTTCAATAGCAAAGGATCGGCACCCCATGACTCCCCAAACCCTGAGCAGCGTCACCCTCGAAACCCTCGGCAACTATCGCAACGCCGCAACGCGTGCGGTTGCCGCCTATCAACAAGGCGGCAAGCGCCTGTTGGGTCTGGTCAATGGCGCCCTGAAGAACAGCGTCTACCCGCGCACCGCGAAGCTCGCGCCTCGCGCCACGCAGCGCATCAACGAAGTTCGCGGCAACGTCAGCGAAATCATCGTCAAGGGCGTCGACCAGGTCGCACAGCGCACCGAGCAGGCGATCGAGTTCAGCTCCACAGCGGCCGCCGCTCAAGTGTCCAGGCTGGCCGAGTTCGCAGCCGGGGTCGACAATCAGATCGTCGCCAGCGGCCTGCAAGCCGCGTCGCGCCTGACGCTGCCGGGTGCCAGAGTCGCGCTCATCGTGTCGAGCAAGATCGCTCAAGGCGCGAACGCGTTGGCCGATGCCGCCGGCGTGCGCCCGCCGCACAGCGCTGCCCGCAAGACCGCTCCAGGCACCAAGCGCCGCGCTGCACCGGCGGCGCGCCAGACCAAGGCAGCACTGAAGACGGGTGCGAAGCGAGTCGCCACGTTGGGCAAGCGCGCCGCAGCTTAAGAGGCTGCGCGGCGCAAGGCCGCCCGCCGCAACGCATGAGAACCGGTCCATCCCGGCATTTCCTCAAGCGCACTGAAGGGGGTTCGACCCAAGTCGAGCCCCCTGTTGCCATTTCCAGCCGCAGAATCGCACCATGCAATTTCCAGGATTCCTGACGCGACATGCCCTGAACCCAACGCTGCGGATGGTACGAGACCGCCTCGCCGCCGATCCCGACTACCTGGAGGTTCGCAAATGGGCGGCGCGCGCGGACCGGGCTTATCCAAGAGCACCCCACGCCGCGCGAACCAGCGAGGTCGTGATCGGTGATGTCAACGCGACCTGGATCGATGCCAAGGGCGCACGCAAGGATCGCGTGATCCTCTACCTGCACGGCGGCGCCTTCATCGTCGAGACGCCGGGCATTCATGCGGGCCTGGTGGCGCGCATCGGCGCCCAGGCGCGCTCGCGCGCGTTGATGCCGAGTTATCGCCTTGCGCCCGAGTTTCCCTGCCCGGCGGCCCTTGACGACTGCATCGCGGCCTATCGCTTCCTGCTCGACAACGGGTTCGCTGCCGCCGACATCGTTATCGTCGGCGATTCGGCAGGCGGCAACCTGGCGCTCGGCCTGTTGCTGCGCGCGCGCGACGAGGGCCTGCCGCTGCCCGCCGGCGCCGTCGTCATGTCGCCGGTGACCGATGCTCTGCTCAGCGGCGACTCGCTGCGCCGCAACGAGGGCCACGACGCGATGTTCGCGCCGAGCCTGTTTCACGCGATGCTGCCGCTGTACCTGCCCGATCCGACACTGCGCTCGCATCCTCACGTCTCGCCGCTGCACGCAGATCTGGAAGGCCTGCCGCCGATCCTGGTGCTGGTGGGCAGCACCGAACTGTTGCTCGACGATTCAGTGCGCTTCGCGTCGAAGTGCAGCAGCGCAACGCTCGAGGTCTGGCACGACATGCCCCATGTCTTTCCGCTGTTCGACTTCCTGCCTGAAGCGGCGCATGCGACGCAGCGCATCGGCCGCTTCGTGCGTGAGTGTTTCGCCGCGTCGCATGGGCGCACTGACGAAGTGGCGCCCGGAGCGTCGCGCGCAGACGACGCTGACGACGCTTTGAGCCGCGGCGCAGCGACTCGCGAGCCAGTGCTTCGCGCACTGCGCGCACCGCCTGCAGCGGCCAGCTTCACGCTGCGCGCGTGGCTCTACCTGGGACTGGCGCTGATCGCGGCCCTGGCGAGCTTCGCGCCAATGATCATCGGGCCTACTGCGCTCGGCACCGCCGCGGTGGGACTGCTGGCTGGGTTGCTGCCCGGTGCCGGCCATCCAGGCATCGAGGCCTGGCTCGGCACGGCCGCGTTGGCCTTGTTTGCTCAGGGCAACGTGAACCGAATTGGCAGCTGGCGGGCCGCGCTTGCGGTGCTCGGCGCGCTGCTGCTCGGCGTCGTCTTCGGCCTTGCGCTGCTGCTCTTTGAGCGCGAGCGCGCGCCAGGCAGCCCTTCCCGATCCGTCTCGGCAACGCCGCCGCGAAGCTAGGGGCCCGTCGGGCTTTGGGTCGGGCCCACGCCGATGCCCGATACTGCACTACCCTAACGCCACCGCGCACCGCCACCCGCAGCCGGGCCGGCGGGGCGCGCGTCACCTCAGGAGACTGCCGTGGTCGCACGTGACAAGCCCGACGCTGCGGGATCGGGCGCTCTGATCGAACAACTCGTCGAGCGCGTGCACGCCAAGCTGCCGCCCGGGCAGGCGGCCGAGGCGGCCGAGTTCACACGCCAGTACTACAGCCAGGTGGCGCCCGAAGACCTGGCCGAGCGCGCCCCGGCCGACCTGTACGGCGCCGCGCTCTCGCACTGGCAATTCGCGCGCAGCTTCGCCGGCGGCGCGCCCAAGCTGCGCGTCTACAACCCGCGGCTGGAGGAGCACGGCTGGCAGTCGACACACACCGTGATCGAGATCGTCAACGACGACATGCCGTTCCTCGTCGACTCGATCACGATGGAGGTGAATCGCCAGGGGCTGACGCTGCACCTGATCGTGCACCCGGTGATGAAGCTGCGGCGCGACGCCGAACACCGGCTGGTCGGGCTGGCACGGCACCGCGACGAGCCTGAAGGGCGCTTCGAGTCGTTGATTCACGTCGAAGTCGACCGCCGCAGTGACGCCGCGCGGCTCGCCGAGCTGCACGACGGGCTGCTGCGCATGCTGGGCGACGTGCGCGCGGCGGTGGCCGACTGGAAGCCGATGCGCCGGGCCGTCACCGACATGGTGGCGCAGTTGACGCACAACCCGCCGCCGGTGCCGAGCGCCGAACTCGCCGAAGACCTGGCCTTCCTGCAGTGGCTGGCCGACGACAACTTCACGCTGCTGGGCGAGCGCGACTACGACCTCGTCGTCGACGGCACCGAGGACGCGCTGCGCGTGGTTCCCGGCTCCGGCCTGGGCATCCTGCGCGCAGGTGCCGAGACCGCCGCCGCCTCGACCTCGTTCGCCGCATTGCCGGCGCAGGCCCGCGCCCGCGTGCGCGAACCGCGCGTGCTGGTGTTGAACAAGTCGAACACGCGCTCCACCGTGCACCGCCCGGGCTACCTCGACTACGTCGGCGTGCAGCGCTTCGACGCCCAGGGCCGTGTGATCGGCGAGCGGCGCTTTCTCGGCCTGTTCACGTCGGTGGCGTACAACGCGAACCCGTCCGACATTCCGCTGTTGCGGCGCAAGCTCGCGGCGGTGATCGCGCAAGCCGGCTTCCTGCCCAACAGCCATGCCGCCAAGGTGCTGGTCTCGATCCTCGAGCAGTACCCACGCGACGAGCTGTTTCAGATCGACGCTGACGAGCTGTACGCCACCGCGATCGGCATCCTGCGCCTGGGTGAGCGCCAGCGCACGCGGCTGTTCCTGCGCCGCGACCCATTCGGCCGCTTCCACTCCTGCCTGGTCTACGTGCCTCGCGAGAACTACAACACCGACCTGCGCGCGCGCATGCAGGCGTTGCTGGGCGAGGCGCTGCAGGGCGATGCGTCCGAGTTCTCGGTCCAGTTCTCCGACTCCCCGCTGGCGCGCGTGCTGATCGTCGTGCGCACGCGCGGCGCTGCGGCGCCGCAGGTCGACGTGCGCGAACTCGAGCGGCGCCTGGTGCGCGTCGCACGCCGCTGGGAGGACGAACTGCGCGAAGCGCTGCTCGAGACCTGCGGCGAGGAACGCGGCAACGACCTGCACGAGCGCTACGCCGGCGGCTTCGCCGCTGGCTACCGCGACGACCACGCCGCGCGCGTCGCGGTGCACGACATCGAACTGATGGAGTCGCTTGCCGGCCCCGACGCGCTGGCGCTGAGCCTGTACCTGCCGCTCGAGGCGCCACCCGGGCGACTGCGTTTCAAGCTGATTCGCGCCGGCGAGCTGGCGCCGCTGTCGCAGAGCCTGCCGATGCTCGAGCACATGGGTGTTCAGGTGCTGGAAGAGCGCCCCTACGAGGTCAAGCGCAAGGCCGGGCCAGGGGCCGCTTCCGGCGCGGCTGCGCCGGCGGCCGAACTCTGGCTCGACGACTTCGGCATGAGCGTGCCGGGGCAAGCCGAAATCGACATCGACAGCCTGCGCCCACGCTTTCAAGAGGCCTTCCTGCGCACCTGGCGTGGCGAGAACGAGAACGACGACTTCAACCGCCTGGTGCTGCTGGCCGGGCTCGACTGGCGCGGCGTGAGCGTGCTGCGCGCGTTGGCGCGCTACATGAAGCAGGCCACCGTCACCTTCAGCCAGGCCTACATCGAGCAGGCGCTGGCCGCGCACCCGACGATCGCCGCCGACATCGTGGCGCTTTTCAACGCCCGCTTCGACCCTCGCCTTGGTGAGCGCCCCCAGGCCGACGCCATACGTCGTCCGCCCCCCGAGGGGGTCAAGGAAACTTGGGGCGGCCCGGCGTTTCCTTGCGAAGACCGCGACGTCGCCCAGGAGCGCATCGCCGCGCGCATCACGGCGGCGCTGGACGATGTGGCCAACCTCGACGAAGACCGCATCCTGCGCCAATACCTGGCGCTGATCGAGGCCATGCTGCGCACCAACTTCTTCCAGCGCACGCGCGACGGCAGCTGCAAGCCGGTGCTCTCGTTCAAGTTCGACTCGGCAAAGGTGCCGGGCCTGCCCGAGCCGCGGCCGATGTTCGAGATCTACGTCTCCTCGCCGCGCGTCGAGGGCGTGCACCTGCGCGGCGGCAAGGTGGCGCGTGGCGGGCTGCGCTGGTCCGACCGCATGGAGGACTACCGCACCGAAGTGCTGGGTCTGGTGAAGGCGCAGCAGGTGAAGAACGCCGTCATCGTGCCGGTGGGCTCGAAGGGCGGCTTCGTGCTCAAGCGCGCGCCGGCTGCCGGCGAGCGCGACGCGTTGATGAAAGAGGGCGTCGCCTGCTACCAGGCCTACCTGCGCGGCTTGCTCGACCTCACCGACAACCTGGTCGGCGGCCAGGTCGTGGCGCCGCCGGACGTGGTGCGCCATGATGCCGACGACCCCTACCTCGTTGTCGCCGCCGACAAGGGCACCGCCAGCTTCTCCGACTTCGCCAACGCGATTGCCGCCGAGTACGGCTTCTGGCTCGGCGATGCGTTCGCCTCGGGCGGGTCGGCCGGCTACGACCACAAGAAGATGGCGATCACGGCGCGCGGCGCCTGGGAATCGGTGAAGCACCATTTCCGCAGTCTGGGCCACGACACGCAGGCGCGCGACTTCACGGTCGTCGGCGTCGGCGACATGAGCGGCGACGTGTTCGGCAACGGCATGCTGCTGTCGCGCCACATCAGGCTGCTGGCCGCGTTCGACCACCGCCACATCTTCATCGACCCGAACCCCGACACGGCGACCAGCTTTGCCGAGCGCGAGCGCCTGTTCGCGCTGCCGCGCTCGTCGTGGGCCGACTACGACCAGGCGTTGATCTCCGCCGGTGGCGGTGTCTGGCCACGCAGCGCGAAGTCGATTCCCCTGTCGCCCGAGGCGCGTGCGGCGCTGGGCATCACGGCTGACACCGAACAGCTCACGCCGAACGAGCTGATGCACGCGATTCTGCTCGCGAGCGTCGACCTGTTCTACAACGGCGGCATCGGCACCTACGTCAAGGCCAGCACCGAGAGCCACGCCGAGTGCGGCGACCGCGCCAACGACTCAATTCGGATCAACGGCTCCGAGCTGCGCTGCAAGGTCGTGGCCGAGGGCGGCAACCTCGGCTGCACTCAGCGTGGACGCATCGAGTACGCGTTGCGCGGCGGGCTGATCAACACCGACGCCATCGACAACTCGGGCGGCGTCGACTGTTCCGACCACGAGGTCAACATCAAGATCCTGCTCAACGCCGTGGTCGCCGAGGGCGAGCTCACGCCCAGGCAGCGCGACAAATTGCTCGCTGAAATGACGGACGAGGTGGCGGCGCTGGTGCTGCGCGAC
>JAEMQF010000313.1 GCA_022758925.1 Burkholderiales bacterium
AATATTCACTCGACGCATTTGGCGTGAGCTGAGCAATGAGTGCCGGACACGATCACACCCCCGCTGCCTTCAACCGCGCCTTCGCCATCGGCATCGCGTTGAACGTCGCCTTCGTCGCCGTCGAGGCGTTCTACGGATGGAGGGTAAACTCGCTGGCGCTGCTCGCCGATGCGGGCCACAACCTGTCCGACGTGGTGGGATTGGTGCTGGCATGGGGCGGGGCGTTGGCGGGCAAGCTGCGGCCCGACGCACGGCACACCTATGGCTGGAAGCGCGGAACGATCCTCGCGGCGTTCGCCAACGCGCTGCTGTTGCTGGTGGCCATGGGGGCGCTGGCATGGGAGGCAATCGGCCGGCTCAGCACACCCGAACCCATCCAGGGCCTCACCATCATGGCCGTAGCAGGCGTTGGAATCGTGGTCAACACCGCCACCGCACTGTTGTTCATGCGCGGGCGGGAGAGCGACCTCAATATCCGCGGCGCCTTCCTGCACATGGCTGCAGATGCCCTGGTGTCGGCTGGCGTGGTCGTGGCGGGTGGCCTGGCATTGTGGTTCGGCTGGAACTGGCTCGACCCGGTCGTCAGTCTGCTGATCGCCGTCGTAGTCGTGGTCGGCACCTGGAGCCTCTTTCGGCAATCGCTGCACCTGCTCTTCGACGGTGTGCCCGAAGCCATCGACCTGGTTGCCGTAAAGGCATATCTTGAAACGCTGCCCGGTGTGGACCGTGTCCACGATCTTCATGTGTGGGCCATGGGCACCTCGGAGGTCGCGCTGACCGCGCACCTGGTAATGCCGTCGAGCTACCCGGACGACGCTTTCTTCGCGCTCGCCTCGCGTCAGTTGCACGACCGCTTCGAGATCGAGCACTCGACCCTCCAGGTGGTAAAAGTGCCCATCACCATTCCGTGCGGTGGGCTTTGCTCGCCCTCCCCGCCCGGCAGCGCGGTTCCGCCACCGGCGACCGACGACGACCCTTAATACGACCATGCGCAATGTTCCATCGCGGACCTTCCGCATTGCGCGTACAGCGGCGCACACACCGCGCCACATTCACCCACGATCCCCGGAGTTCCCATGAAAAAGCTCGTCATCCACATCTTCCACACGCACGAAGGCAGCACGGACATCGGCCCGAAGCTGGCGGAGCGCGTCCGGCTGGTCGCCGCTGAACGCGAGGTCAGCCTGGAGCTGTTCATTTTCGGCCCGGCCATTGCCGCCCTGGCGGACCCGGCACAGTCGGCGTTTCGCGACGCGTTGGCTGCGTTGGCGCAGCAACAAGTACCGATTCTCGTCTGCCGCCAGACCGTCGAAATGATGGGCAAGGCGGAGTTGCTCACCAGCCTCGGCTTCAGGCTCGAGTATGCACGCGACGCGTTCATCCGCTTTGCGTTGGAAGGCGCCACTGTGATCAGTCTCTGATCCCGGTGGCCCGACTCGCCATGATCGCAACGCCCGCGTCGCCAAGTGCATCCTTTCCCGAATGCCCCGACGCGGCCACGGTATGGCCCGCCTTTGTGCTGCTGTTTGCCGTTACGCCCGATGCCGCCGCGGGGCGTAACAAGGCACCAACCGGGCTTTATCCGATTCCGGATGAAATAGCGCAGTCTTATCGCAGTCGGCTCGAGTCACTTCAGCAGCGCCTGCTCGGCGAGCCTTACCTGCAAGCCAGGCGCCTGCAGCGAACCGTGGTTGGCCGTCTGAAGCTTCCCGGTCGCGACGGCGAACCAGCCTTCGCGGACATTCACCTCGTCGTTCACAAGTCGGGGGCCGCCGTGTGGGAGGTCTGGCTTGCAGCGCCATCGCAGCCGATGGATGTCGCGCGCTGGATCGGCTGGCTTGACCCGGAATCCGAAAACAGCCTGGCCCGCGTCATCTGGGATGCGCTCGCCCCGGATATGAACGGCAAGTCGAGCACGCCGGAGATGGCCCTTCCGCTGATGGTGCTTCGATTCCGCGATGGCAGCCTGGAAGAGTTGGCCGCCCGGCATGCCCATGACCTGGTGAAATTGTTGCATCGCGATGCGTCGGACGAGCGCTTCAAGACCAGTTTCGTGAACAGCGAGCTGGCCGGGGACTTCTGTCGTCGTGAACACGGCCTGTCGCTGCTCGCGCGCAATGGCGCCATCGACGTGCATGCCCAGTCGAAAGACACCGCAGAATCGCTGTTGCCGCGGACCACCTTGCCGCTGCTGGTGACGCTTGAACTTCTGTGCCTCGAGCGGGCGGTGTTGCGCTCCTTCCTCGATCGTTTCGCCAAGGGCGTGTACGGCACGGTCGATGATCTGGTCCAGCTCAGGCGCGACATCTTCGATGGTCTCGAGGAGTATTACGGCACGCTGGCCAAGACGCATGGCTACACCGCCGAGGCGACGGCGCGGGGCGAGGCGCTGTTCGGCATCAACGATCTCTTCGAGTCGGTCGCAGACCGGCTGGAAGCCCTGACTTTCGAGATTACGACGCGCAACCAGCAAGCGGTCAATCGACTCGGATTCTGGTTGACCACGTCGTTTGGCGCCATCGAAACCGGCTTCGTCGCCGCGAGCATCGCCACCTGGTACTACTCGGACAACCTGCCTGCCGTGCTTGGCTGGACCGTCGGCGTGACGCTTGCCACGGCGCTGGTCATCTCCAGGTTGCTGCGCTGGAAGGCGAAGGCATGACTCCAGTGCAATGCACCGTGCTCGGCTGGCATCCTCCGCCTAGGTCTATCCGGCGGTCCGCACGCGTCCAGACGCCGGTTGGGCAGCGGAAGCAATTGAGCCGAAAGATTGCGCCACGATCGGCACACCGTCTGCCTCGACAACGGTCATTGACTGCGCGCGGAGGCTGAGGCGATGTGCGAACTCCTTGCGATGTCCAGTCGGCGCTCGACCCGGCTGACCGTCTCGCTTAAGGCGCTGGCCGCTCATGGCGGCAGCGCGGGTCGGAATCGCGATGGTTGGGGCGTCGCGTTCCATGATGGCAACGATGTGGCGCTGTTTCGGGAGCCGACACCGGCAGGCGACAGCCGACTTGCAAAATTCCTGGAAGCGCAAGGGCCGAGCACGACGCTGGCTATCGCACATATCCGGCATGCCACCCGCGGTGCGATTACACTGTCGAACACCCAGCCCTTCCTGCGCGAATTGGCGGGCCGAGCGCATGTGTTCGCACACAACGGGGATCTGCCCGCTATCGACGACTGCGACAATCTTGCGTACGACCGCTACTGTCCGATCGGCACGACGGATTCCGAACGCGCCTTCTGCGCGTTGCTCGAGCGTGTTCGTGGACTCTGGGTCTCATCCACGTCGCCGCCGCCCCTCGAGGCGCGTTTTGCGGTCGTGTCGCAGTTTGCTGCCGATCTGCGACCGCTCGGACCCGCCAACTTCCTCTACGCGGACGGCGCCACGCTGTTCGCGCATGGACATCGGCGAATACAACCGGCCACCGGCGCCATCGAACCACCCGGTCTGTTTGTGCTCTCGCGGCGGTGTCGGGAACAGAATGATCCTGTCGATGCCCGCGCCGCCCCTGCCACTGACGCACTCCAGGAGGTCGTACTGATTGCCAGTGTTCCTCTGACGGACGAGCATTGGCGCCCTCTTGCCGAAGGTGAAATCGTGGCCGTGTCAGCTGGGCGGATATTGGGCGCTGCGACAAGCGTTGCGCCGGTGCGCTGACAAGTCTTACGCATGAGGTTGTCGACATGCAAAATACGATGAGCAGCATGCACAGCGCCGAGGCGGACGCCTTTCGTGCCCGTCTGAGCGGAACCTTCCACGGCATACTTCAGTGGCATCAGCTTGATCTCCTGTGGACGCGCATCAAGAGCGGGCGGTGGTTCTTCTACCAGGTGGGGGAAGCCCTGCCGGAGCAACCGCTGACCGGTGACGCGCTTGCCCTGCGCATCGATAGCCTGAACACGCTGCTGCGCAATGACCACGATCACGACTACTGCGGCATCGTCTATGTCGACGACACGGAAAAGCCCACACTGGTCAAAGTCTACGACCCCAACAACCTCGGGTCTTCCTGCAGCCGCAGTACCGCGCCGGTTCCGCCGATGTGGATACTCAGCTCCGTGCAGCCAGCTGCCATTGAGGATCACGTTCCTGTACCGAACCACCGAAGACATTGGTGGCAACTTCTTGCCCGAGGTTGATCTGATGACGAGGCAGCCGACTCATGCTGCGCAAGTTGGCATGGCTGTGGCCACTTTTGGGCGTGCCAATGTCCTGGCATGGAAGGCCAAGGGGAAACTTGTGAATCCAGTCGAAACGACGACGCCGGGTTTCGATGCGGTGGTCGCGTTCGTGAAAGCCAGTCCCGGCTGCATGGTGCCATTCGCCAAAGTGTTCGGCAAGAACTCGGAGCTCATCGACAACGTCGCCAAGGCCATCGTGGCCTTTCTGGGCACTTCGGGCGGCGAGTTCCCGACGCAGAAGGCGCCCAGGCTAACGTGACCAACGAGAAAGCACATTCCGGCATGACTGCACCCGTAGGGGCCGCAGCACCGCCGGACCGGACAGTTGGCCACGTCGTCGAAGTCCACGGCCCGGTGGTAGATGTCGCTTGCGAGGCCTTGCCGCCGCTGCATCGGGCGCTCACGGTGGCAATCGACGGCGCGGTCGCTGTGCTCGAAGTTCTGCACCATCTCGACCCGCACCAGGTACGTGCGATTGCCCTGCACCGCACGGCGGGATTGAAGCGCGGCGCGCCGGTGTTCGACAGTGGTGCGCCGCTGCGGGTGCCGGTGTCCGCAGCGTGCCTGGGGCGACTGCTGGATGCTTTCGGCCAGCCCCTGGATGGCGGGCCGCCACTGATGCCGGACGCGTTTCGCAACCTGCTCGCGCCGCCGCCGCGACTCGTCGACACCCTGCCATCTTCCGGCATTCTGGAAACCGGCATCAAGGTCATCGATCTGCTCTGTCCCTTCATTCGCGGCGGCAAGACCGGGCTGTTCGGCGGCGCCGGCGTGGGCAAAACTGTGCTGATCATGGAGTTCATGCAGGCGGTGGCCTCCCTGCACGGCGGGGTGTCGGTATTCGCCGGAGTTGGCGAACGCATCCGCGAGGGCCACGAGCTGTGGCACGAGATGGGTGACAACGGTGCGCTGGCCAATGCAGTGCTTGTGTTCGGCCAGATGGACGAGTCGCCGGGGGTGCGCTTTCGCGTCGGGCTCGCCGCGCTCGCTTATGCGGAATATCTGCGCGACACCCTCGGCCGGGAGGTGCTGTTCCTGATGGACAACGTGTTCCGCTTCGTGCAGGCCGGTTCCGAAGTGTCGGGTCTGCTCGGGCGCATGCCCGCTACCGTTGGCTACCAGCCCACCTTGCCGGCGGAAGTGGCGGAACTGGAGGACCGCATCGTCTCCAGCCGGCTCGGCAACATCACGTCGGTGCAGGCCGTCTACGTGCCAGCCGACGACATGACCGACCCCGCCGTGGGCGCCATCCTCGCTCATCTCGACACCCGCGTGATCCTGTCGCGCGCCCAGGCGGCCAAGGGCATCTATCCGGCGGTGGACCCGCTCGCTTCGGGCAGCAATCTCATGGATCGGCACTTTCTCGGCGACCGCCACTATCAAGTAGCCCACGATGTGCGCGAGCACCTGGCGCGCTACCGCGAGCTGGAGGACATTATCACCATGCTCGGCATCGAGGAGCTGTCCGAGGTGGACCGGAAGGTGGTTCAGCGCGCCCGTCGGCTGCAGCGCTATCTCACCCAGCCTTTCCACGCAATGACGGCACAGAATGCCGCCGGTGGCGTGTCGGTGCCGCTGGCGCAGACGCTGACCGACTGCGAGGCCCTTCTGCGCGGGGAGTATGACGATTTGCCCGAGGCGCGCTGCTACATGCGCGGTGCCATGGAGGTTGTGTCATGAACACCTTCACCTTGCATCTGCTTGCCGCCGATCGCACGGAAATCATCGAGAACGTAGCGAGCTTCACCGGCGAGGACAAGAGCGGCAGCTTCGGCCTCCTGGCGCAACACGATCGGTTCATGACCGCACTGACCTTTGGCCTCGCACGCCTGGCCTTGGCCGACGGCAGCAGGGAATATCTGGGGTTTCCCGGCGGGCTGCTGTATTTCGTCGACAACGAATTGCGCATCTCCACCCGGCGCTATCTGCGCGACACCGATGTGGGACGGATCACGCAGGCGCTGACCCGCGAACTTCTGGAAGAGGAGCAGGCGCTGGAACAGACCCGACGCAAGCTGCATCGACTGGAAACGGAAATGCTCAGGCGTCTGGCGGAACTGGGGCAGGCGTAACAATGGAAAACG
>JAEMQF010000330.1 GCA_022758925.1 Burkholderiales bacterium
CCGGGCTCGATCTGCACCACACGCATCGTCACCGGCGTCGGTGTGCCCCAGATCTTCGCGATCGAAGCGGTCGCGAAAGCGATCGCGGGCAGCGGTGTACCGCTAATTGCCGATGGGGGGGTTCGTTTTTCCGGCGATCTGGCCAAGGCCATTGCAGCCGGTGCTGACAGCGTGATGATGGGTGGCGCGTTCGCCGGCACCGAAGAGGCGCCCGGCGAAACCATCCTGTACCAGGGCCGCACCTACAAGAGTTATCGCGGCATGGGCTCGATCGGTGCCATGCAGTCGGGTTCTGCGGATCGCTACTTTCAAGAATCGGAATCTTCCGCGAATACGACCAAGCTGGTGCCCGAGGGCATCGAAGGCCAGGTGCCTTACAAGGGCTCGGTGGTGGTGGTGATCTTCCAGATGGCGGGGGGCCTGCGCGCCTCGATGCATTACTGCGGGTGCGCAAGCATCGCCGAAATGCACGAGCGTGCCGAGTTCGTCGAGATCTCATCGGCCGGCATGCGCGAAAGCCATGTGCACGATGTGCAGATCACGAAAGAAGCGCCGAACTACCGCATGGAATGACGTTGAGCACTGTGGCCGAACCCCAAAATGGCCGCCGCGAGGCGGCCATGCCTTTCATCCTGATCACCGTGCTGATCGACATGATCGCCATCGGCTTGATCGTGCCGGTGTTGCCGCTGCTGGTGGGCACTTTCACCGCATCACCCACCGAGCAGACCTTTTGGTTCGGCGCGGTGGCGTTGACCTTCGGCGTGGCCAACTTCTTCGCCTCGCCGATCCTGGGCGCCCTGTCCGACAAGTACGGCCGGCGCCCGGTGTTGTTGTTGGGCTTCTCCGGCCTCGCCGCGAGCTTCATCGTCACTGGCCTGGCCACGGCGCTGTGGATGCTGATCGCGGTGCGTTTGTTCAGCGGCGCGATGCAGTCGAACGCGGCCGTGGCCAACGCCTATGTGGCTGACATCACGGCCCCGCAAGACCGTGCCCGGCGTTTCGGCCTGATCGGCGCGATGTTCGGCCTGGGCTTCACGTTGGGGCCGGTGATGGGCGGACTGCTGGGTTCGATCGATCTGCACCTGCCGTTCTTTGCAGCCGGTGGCATGGCCGTGTTGAACTGGCTCTACGGCTACTTCGTGCTGCCTGAGTCATTGCCCCCCGAGCGGCGCAAGCCTTTCGAGTGGAAGCGCGTGAACCCGTTCAGTTCGCTGCGCGAACTGAGCCAGCTGCGTGGCGTGGGCGCGCTGGTGGCGGTGATCGGTCTGGCTTCGCTGGCGCAGTTCACGCTGCACAACAGCTTTGTGCTCTACACCACCTTCAAGTTCGGCTGGGGCCCGGCGCACAACGGCTGGGCCTTGTTCACCGTGGGATTGATGTCGGTGCTGGTGCAGGGCTTCCTGCTCAAGCACCTGCTGCGGCGTTTTTCCGGACGCCTGCTGGCGAGCGTCGGGCTCGCTGCTTCCTCGCTCACCTATTTTTCGTTCGGCGCGGCCAGCGAGGGCTGGATGATGTTCGTCATCATCGTCGTCGGCAACATCATCGGCGGTGGCGCCGCGGCGGTGATTCAGAGCCTGGTGTCGAATGCCGCCGACTCGCGCAGCCAGGGCCAGACCATGGGCTCGGTGGCTGCGCTGAACAGCCTGATGGCGGTGATCGCGCCTGTCGTCAGCGCGCCGCTGCTGGGCATGGTGTCGCACCTGCCCGCGGGCGACTGGCGCATCGGCCTGCCGTTCTACTTCTGTGCTGCACTGCAATTGTGTGGCACCGTGATTGCGATACGACACTTCCGCCGCGCTGCCCTGCAGGCTGCTGCCGCCGTGGCCTGAGCCCAGCATGCACGACAAGATCCTGATCCTCGACTTCGGCTCGCAGCTGACGCAGCTCATCGCGCGCCGCGTGCGCGAGGCGCATGTGTACTGCGAGATTCATCCGAACGACGTCAGCGACTCTTTCATCCGCGAGTTCGCACCGAAGGGAATCATTCTGTCGGGCAGCCATGCCTCGACCTACGAAGAGCATGAACTTCGCGCTCCCGCTGCGGTGTGGGCAGCCGGGGTGCCCGTGCTGGGCATCTGCTACGGCATGTTCACGATGGTGGTGCAGCAAGGCGGGCAGGTCGAAGCGAGTTCGCATCGGGAATTCGGCTATGCCGAGGTGCGCGCGCATGGCCACACCAAATTGCTCGCTGGCATCGAGGACTTTCAGACTCCGCAGCGCTTCGGCATGCTCAAGGTGTGGATGAGCCACGGCGACAAGGTGACGGCGCTGCCACCCGGCTTCAAGCTGATGGCGTCGACGCCGAGTTGCCCGATCGCCGGCATTGCCGACGAAGAGCGCGGCTACTACGGCGTTCAGTTTCACCCCGAAGTCACGCACACGCTGCAAGGGCGCGAGCTGCTGAACCGCTTCGTGCTCGAGATCGCCAAGGCCAGGCCGGATTGGGTGATGGGCAACTACATCGACGAGAGCGTGGCGCGGATTCAGGCCCAGGTCGGGGGCGACGAGGTGATTCTGGGCTTGTCCGGCGGAGTCGATTCGAGCGTCGCCGCGGCGCTGATCCAGCGCGCGATCGGCGATCGACTGACCTGCGTCTTCGTCGACCATGGCCTGCTGCGCTTGAACGAGGCAGCCCAGGTGATGGACATGTTCGTGGGTCGGCTGCACGCGAAGGTGGTCCATGTCGACGCGAGCGCGCAGTTTCTGGGTGCGTTGGCCGGCGTCACCGATCCCGAAGCGAAACGCAAGATCATCGGCAAAGAGTTCGTCGAGGTGTTCAGGGCCGAGGCGAACAAGCTGAAGGGCGGCGGCGCCAAGTGGCTGGCGCAGGGCACGATCTACCCTGACGTGGTCGAATCGGGTGGCACAAGAACGAAGAAAGGGGCATCGATCAAGAGCCACCACAACGTCGGCGGGTTGCCCGCGTCGCTCGGTCTCAAGCTGCTCGAGCCGCTGCGCGAACTGTTCAAAGATGAAGTGCGCGAACTCGGCGTCGCGCTCGGACTGCCGCACGACATGGTGCACCGCCACCCCTTCCCGGGCCCGGGGCTGGGGGTGCGAATCCTCGGCGAGGTCAGGCCCGAATATGCGGATCTGTTGCGCCGCGCCGACGCGATCTTCATCGAAGAGTTGCGCAACACCCGCGACACGGCCAGCGGCAAGACCTGGTACGAACTGACGAGCCAGGCCTTTGCCGTATTCCTGCCGGTGAGGAGCGTCGGCGTGATGGGCGACGGCCGCACCTACGAACACGTGGTGGCGCTGCGCGCGGTGCAGACCACCGACTTCATGACCGCCGACTGGGCCGAGCTGCCTTATCCGCTCCTGAAGAAGGTTTCGAGCCGCATCATCAACGAAGTGCGCGGCATCAACCGGGTTGCCTACGACGTGTCGAGCAAGCCGCCGGCGACGATCGAGTGGGAGTGACTTTCGAGAGCTATCGGGGCCTATCGAGATCTATCGAAAAGCAGGCCTGGCGCGTTGACTCGTTGGGCAAGTGCCTACCGGGATGTCTGTCGGGATCTATCGAGATCTATCGCCGGGATGCCGTTCAATCTGACGGTAAATCTGACGGTAAAAATGTTGCGCTGAGTTCCCGGCGGAGATTTACCGTCGGGGATGAGACAACTTACGCGTCGTTGATCTTTGGAACTACATCATCAACGGGAACGCTCTCCGAGCGTCGATCCAGCCGTGGCGGCCGTCGGAGATGGCCAGGCTTGGCGACCTGCATTCCCGAGCCGTACGGAGTCCACGGCCACTGGGTATTGAACGCCGGCAATGCGTTGGACAGCGGTCGACCGTACGAGCACGGTGGCCGGCAAGACCCGGCCATCAAGCAGTCACTCGCTCCCGATCAGACCGGTCATTCGCGCCGCTCCTGAGTACCCCGCGCTCGCGCGACCGCCCCTGCGGTCAAACCGGAGCCACGAGGCGGCCGTGGGTCAGATCACCGTGGCCCGCCAGCAGTCCATCGATCGAGATATCTTCGTCCAGCGCTTCCCAGTGAATGCCGCGTGACCTGAGCTCGAACTGGACGCGCTGCTCGGGCGTGGCAGCCAATAACCGAGGGAACCATGCCAGAGGGACAGCCATGACCCGGCCGTCGTCCAGGTGGACCCACATGCTGTCGTCGTCGAAACGCACCGCCTTAGCCGAAGTAGTCATGCCAAGCCCTTTCGATCAGCTCTCGGTTGGTCTGCGCCGCCTCCACCAACTCGCGCAGCGTGCCGGCGTCGAACCCGTAGCTGGCGGCGACCCGAACCTGTGGATCGAGCCAGAGTTTGGCCTCACTGCCGCCGGCGCGCACGTGCACGTGAACCGGCTCGCGAGGATTGCCCTCGTTGGAGTAGAAGAAGCAGCGGAAACCCTAGTAGCGGAACACCACCCGCATGGCGGGATTCTAGGCAAGGCTCAGGCAACCGTGCGTTGCATTATCCTCAGGATTGCACTCGCGCATCCCGCCGATGCTCGCCTGCGCCGGCCATTCGCCCGCTGCCTTGGCCGGCTGCTTCGGAGTAGTGGCGCGAGTGGCTCCAATGGGTCGGGTGCAGGCTTTCGCTCCGGCCCGACGAAGGTCAGCTTCAGCTCAGCAAACCGACGCTCACGGTACCCCTGCCTGCTCCACTCTCCGCATTGCCGAAGCGCAGCCAGGGTCCCCGACAGGTGTTCCGCTTGACGGAATCTTTGTGGCGGATCAAAATCGCCGATGGTTCGCTCGTTCGCGTGCGCTGATACCGATGCCTTGTTTCACAGCCGCCCGGTATCCCGCTTCCGCAACATCGAGCGCGTCGCGAGACGCAAGTTGCTTCAGATCCACGCCGCCACCGAGCTGGCCAGCCTGCGCGTCCCACCGGGCAACCAGCTGGAGGCGCTGAAGGCCGACCGCAAGGGCCAGCACAGCATTCGCATCAACGACCGGTGGCGAATCTGCTTTGTCTGGAAGACCGATGGAGCGCACCGCGTCGAGATCGTGGACTACCACTAGGAATGCGGAACATGGCCAAGTTGCTTGAAGAGATTCATCCGGGCGAGATCCTGCTGGAGGACTTCATGACGCCTATGGGCATCAGCGCACGCCAACTCGCCGCGGACATCGATGTCTCGCCGAGCAGGATCAGCGAACTGGTGAATGGCCAGCGCCCGATCACCGCGGATACAGCGCTTCGGCTCGGGTTGTTCTTCGGCATGGAGCCCCGGTTCTGGCTGAACCTACAGTCCGAGTTCGACATCCGAGTCGCGGACCGGGAACTCCGAGCCAAACTCTCGCCGAGGATCCGCGTCTTTCAGCCGGTCGCGGGTTGATGGTCCGCGGTCGCGGCCTTTCCTGACCGTTTGGCGAGGGCCCGAGCGCTGGCAAGGGGTCGGGGTCGAGGTCGAGCCCTCAGGGCGCCTGCCCACGCTGACGGCAAAAAAATCTGTCTGAAAAATCATGCGGGACAAGCAGTTACCGTGTTTGATGCACCTTCTTTTTGGGTGCACTCCGAGGGCTACGACGAGGCGCGATGAAGCGTTCGACCAGCGCCCAGGAGTCGATAGACCTGGACAGATCTCGAAAGGTGAGTTTTCGCAGAACTGCCCGCAAACCCGCGCCATTGCTGGTGCCCGACAGGTTGACGGCAAAAGTGACGGTAAAACTCTGCGCAGCAGCGGAGAGTACTCGAATAGTCAACAGCTTATAAGGCTCGTTGATGATCGAGTGGGAGGAATGGCGCAGGCGCCGCCCGCGCCTGCGTGCCCGCTGTCGCCGCATCATTGCGAGTTCCGTGTTTGGGTTCGCATCGAATCCCATGGAACGGCACGAAACGTGACGGGCGCTGCAATTGTCACCGCGCGGCGTGACGCACCGCGCAAACATCGGCGCTGTGCAGGCAGAATGCAGCCCGATGCAAGAGCAAGTCCTTGAAAACGCCGAAACAGCGGTGGTGCGCCTGCCGGGCAGGGCCGGCGGTGCTGCGCTTTCCAAGGCGCAAACGCTGTTCAACCGCCTGATCGAGCGCATCGATCAGCAACGCAAGTTGTTGGCGGGATGGCAGGAATTCGTGCCCAGGTTTCAGCAGCGTGTGGCTGGTGAGTTGGAGCCGTTGCAGCAGCGCTGCAACCGGGCGCAACTCGCCCTGGCGAAACTCTTCGACGCCGCAAGCGACAGCACTGGAATCACGAAGCGCGAGCGTGCCAAGCTCGCAATGCTGGTGCGCGACATCTGTGCACGGCTCTTGCTCGACGATGACGCGACGCCGCCGAATGCCGAAATCGTCACCTTGCACGACAAGCACAGCGACACGAGCCACGCCCAACTAAGGGAAGAGGAAACGGAGCACTTCAAGGAAATGGCGGAGACGCTGTTCGGAGTTGACCTCGATCAGAGCGAGGTGTCAGGCTCGGCCGAGGCGATGTGCGCGGCCTTGAAGCGCAAGCTGTCGCAGCAGCGTATTGCCCGGCCAGAGCCCGCGGTAGCGCCGCGGCACAAGGCAGCGAAGGAGTTGGCCAGAGAAGCGAAATTGGCGCAACACGCGCAGGCCGCAACCCAGTCAGTGCGCGAGATCTTTCGCAAGCTGGCCAGTGCGCTGCACCCGGATCGCGAATCCGATCAGCAGGAACGTGCACGAAAGACGGCCTTGATGCAGCAGGTGAACCAGGCGTACGCGAAAAGGGATTTGCTGCGCCTGCTCGAGCTGCAAATCCAGGCCGAACAGATTGACGCGGCGGTGCTGGGCTCGCTCAGCCCGAGCCGGCTCAGGCACTACAACCAGGTGCTGACCGAACAATGTGCGGAACTCGAGCATGAAATCGCTGCCGTGGTCGCACCTTTCGTTCATCAACCCGGTGCATCCGGCCGCGATGGCCTGACGCCGCAGACGGTGAACCGCGCGCTCGACGGCGACATCGCGGCGATGCGGCGCGCGGCGCAGCACTTCGAGCACGAACTCAAACGCCTGGCAGATCCTGGGGCGCTGAAGGCCTGGCTGAAGCACATCAAGGTCGAGCATCGACGCGGCGTCGACAGCGCATTCGACGCATTGTTCGACACCTTTGCCCACGCCCGCTGAGTCGTGGCCGCGATCTCCACCATGCTCGATGCCCTGGCCAGGTTGGTGGTGAAAGACGAACTTGGCTTGGGCCGGCTTGGCCAGGCGCAGCGCGCACTTGTGCTCGGGCTCGCGTGGTGCAGCTTGCCCTCGACGGCGGCAATGCGCGAAATCGATGTCAACGTTGCGTTGAAACGGGCGCTGGCGGGCACTTGCTGCTTTCTTGGCATTGATCACGTGGAGTTGCGCCGCTGGCTCGTCGATTGCGGGTGGATGCAACGCGACGGATTCGGCCGCGAGTACCGGCGGGTGCCGGCTCACGAGCTTGCGCCGCCGCAGCAGGAAATTGCCGCTGCCCTGGCCCCGGTGGACCTCGGTTCATGGGTGCACGAATTGCGCAGCGCCGCCGCGGCGCGGCGCGAGCAGCGACGCCGCGCCTGGGAAGTGCGTGGCGCCGAGGCGGCACGATGATCGATGCCATGACGACGGCGCCAGCCCCACACGATGTCGCCGGGATGCGCCTGGCGCTCGACCAGGCGCAAAACGCGTGGCTCGTCGGCGAGGTTCCGGTCGGCGCGGTGATCATGCGCGAAACGCCGGCAGGCAGGCAGGTGCTGGCCACCGGCTACAACCGGCCGATCACGCAGCATGACCCGACGGCGCACGCCGAAATCGTGGCGCTGCGCCACGCCGCAGTTCTGCTGGGCAACTACCGTTTGCCGGAGTGCGAGCTGTACGTGACGCTTGAACCGTGCGCGATGTGCGCGATGGCGCTGATGCACGCGCGCTTCAAACGCGTCGTGTTCGGTGCGCGTGACGCCAAGACCGGGGCCGCCGGTTCGGTGCTGAACCTTTTCGAGGTGAAACAACTGAACCACCACACGAGCCTTGCGGGGGGTGTGCTGGAAGCCGAATGCAGCAGCATGTTGAGCACATTCTTCGAAGAAAAGCGCGAACGGTATCGCCAGCGCCGAGCCGTCGTCGTCGATGCGGCGCAGCCCGGCGAAGCTCTGATACCGATCGGCGAAGTGATCGAGATCGAGCAACCCAGCGACGAACGATGAACACGACAGCAACCTTGCTGACGCTGTTTACGCCCGCCGGCGTGCTGCTCAACGGCCAAGGCGTTGCCAGTGCCGCAAAGCGACTCAAGGCACTCGGCTTCGAGGTGTGCATCGACCCGTCCGCACTGCTCAAGCATCAGCGCTTCGGCGGCGACGATGCCGCGCGCCTGGCCGCATTGCACCGCGTTGCACGGCAGGCACCGAGCATTGCGATGGCGACGCGCGGCGGTTATGGCCTGACGCGACTGCTCGACAGCATCGACTGGAAAGCGATCGAGCGCAGCGTCGAGCGGGGTACGCGCTGGGTCGGCCACAGCGACATCACGACACTGCATTTGGGCCTGCTCGCAAACGCCAAAATGCGCCGTCCGGTGAGCTGGGCCGGGCCGTTGGCGGTGGACGATTTCGGCCGCGATGACGTTGACGACGTGACGCAGGCGTGTTTCCTCGAGGCGATGAGCGGCGAACTCGAAGCCGTGGGCTTTCGCACCGAAGCCGGCTTCGACGGCCTTGAAGTTGCCGGCACGCTGTGGGGCGGCAATCTGAGCATGGTGTGCTCGATGCTCGGCACGCGCCATTGGCCCAACGTCAAGGGCGGCGTGCTGTTCCTTGAAGACGTGAACGAGCACCCGTACCGCATCGAGCGCTGTCTGCTGCAGTTGCACCAGGCCGGCGTGCTGGGCGCGCAAAAGGCGGTTGTGCTTGGCGCGTTCAGCAACTACAAGAAGTCAGCGCTGGATCGCGGCTACAGCTTCAAGTCGGCGGTGCAGCATCTGCGCTCGGTGACCCAGGTTCCCATCCTCACCGGTCTGCCGTTCGGTCATGTACCCACCAAGGTGAGTTTGCCGGTCGGCGCGCGCGTGAAGCTGCTGGTTGACGAACGCAACGTGTTGATCGGCTGGTGATGCGAACTGCCCGCCCATGTGCCTGCACCAACGCAGTGGCCTGAGCGCCGAGCGGCTTTGTTGAAAATGAGTCCATGAACCTTCAACCCGGTTTGTTCGACCCGCCTCCGCCCGGCGATGACGCGGTGGCATTGGCGCAGTACGCGCAGCAGGCTTATCTCGAGTACGCGCTGAGCGTCGTCAAGGGCCGCGCGTTGCCCGACGTGTGCGATGGGCAGAAGCCCGTCCAGCGACGCATCTTGTATGCGATGCAGCGCATGGGATTGAGCTTTGGCGCTGCGGGCGGGACACGCCCTGTGAAAAGTGCGCGCGTCGTCGGTGACGTGCTGGGCCGGTTTCACCCGCATGGCGACGTGGCGGCCTACGACGCCATGGTGCGCATGGCGCAGGACTTCTCGCAGCGCTACCCGCTCGTCGACGGCCACGGCAACTTCGGCTCGCGCGACGGCGACAACGCGGCGGCGATGCGCTACACCGAAGCGCGCCTGGCACCGATTGCGCGCCTGCTGCTCGACGAAATCGACGAGGGCACGGTTGACTTCATCCCCAACTATGACGGCTCGACGCAAGAGCCCAGGTTGCTTCCGGCGCGCCTGCCATTCGTGCTGCTGAACGGCGCGAGCGGCATTGCGGTTGGCCTGGCCACGGAAATCCCTTCGCACAACCTGCGCGAGATCGCTGCAGCGGCGGTGGCGTTATTGAAGAACGAGGGCATGACGGACCTCGATTTCGCTGAACTGATTCCCGGTCCCGACTACCCCGGTGGCGGGCAGATCATCAGCAGCGTCGCCGACATTCGTTCCGCCTACGCCACCGGGCGCGGCAGCCTGAAAGTGCGAGCCTGCTGGAAGGTCGAAGAACTCGCGCGCGGCCAGTGGCAGTTGATCGTCACGCATCTGCCGCCGGGAACGAGCGCGCAGAAGGTGCTTGAAGAAATCGAGGAGCTGACCAATCCCAAGGTCAAACTCGGCAAGAAGGCATTCTCGGTCGAGCAGCTGCAACTCAAGACCACAGTGCTGGCCGTGCTCGACGCGGTGCGCGACGAGTCGAGCCGCGACGCGCCGGTGCGTCTGCTGTTCGAGCCGAAGACGAGCCGCATCCCGCAGCAGGAACTGATCAGCGTGCTGCTCGCGCACACGAGTCTGGAGAGTTCAGCGCCGATCAACTTGACGATGATCGGCGCCGACGGCCGACCCACCCAGAAGAGCCTGCGTCAGGTGATCGGCGAGTGGCTGCAGTTTCGCGTGCAGACGGTGCAGCGGCGCACGCAATTTCGGCTTGAGAAGGTCTTGGCGCGGGTCCACGTTCTCGAGGGGCGGCAACTCGTATTGCTCAACATCGACGAAGTGGTGCGCATCATCCGCGCTGCCGACGAACCCAAGCCGGCGCTGATCGCGCGCTTCAAGCTCAGCGATCGACAGGCCGAGGACATTCTGGAAATCCGCCTGCGCCAACTCGCGCGGCTCGAGGCGATTCGGATCGAACAGGAACTGAAAGAACTTCGCACCGACCAGGAAAAGCTCGAAGACATCTTGCGCACTCCAGCCACGCTGAAGCGAACCGTGGTCAAGGAAATCGAGGCTGATGCCAAACACCATGGCGACGAGCGCCGCACGTTGCTCCAGGAAGACAAGCGCGCCAGCGCGGAGGTCAAGGTCATCGACGAGCCGGTGACGCTGGTCGTGAGCATGAAGGGTTGGGTGCGTGCGCTCAAGGGGCATGAGGTTGAAGCCGGCGCGCTCGCGTTCAAGGCCGGCGACTCGATGTACGGCACGTTCGCCTGCCGCAGCGTCGACGCGTTGCTCGTGTTCGGCAGCGACGGACGCGTCTATTCGGTGAGCGTCAGCGTCTTGCCGGGCGGGCGCGGCGACGGGGTGGCCATCACATCGCTGATTGACCTGGAGTCCGGCACCTTGCCGGCACACTACTTTGCGGGTTCGGCACAGCAGAGCCTGCTGCTTGCGGGGACCGGTGGTTTCGGCTTGCTCGCGCATGCGGGCGATCTGGTATCGCGGCAAAAGGGCGGCAAAGCGTTTCTGAGCCTCGAGCCCGAAGAAAAGTTCCTGCCGCCGAGTGTTGTCGGCGCGGCGACGCGCTTGGCGTGTCTCTCGCTCGAAGGGCGCTTGTTGGTCTTCGGGCTGGATGAAATCAAGCACCAGCCCAACGGTGGCCGAGGCCTGACTTTGATCGACCTGGATGCCGGCGACGCGCTCGTCAGCGTCGCGGCGTTCACGCTCGTCTTGCAAGTCTTGGGCAACGGCCGCACCGGCAAGCCCAAACAGGAGTCTCTGACAACGACTGCGCTCGTGCCCTACCTTGGAAAGCGGGCACGCAAGGGGCGCAATCAGGCGCTGATGCAAAAGGCCTTGCGGGTCGTGGCCGGGTAGGTGGCTGCGCGCTGGCTGCATCGACTTCACGCACCTGCCCAACGCGGCGCGTTTCACTCCG
>JAEMQF010000230.1 GCA_022758925.1 Burkholderiales bacterium
CTGCGCTGCGTCTTCGATCACGCGCAGGCCATGGCGGCGCGCGATCGCATTCATCGGGTCCATGTCGGCCGGCTGACCGTACAGATGCACCGGCATGATGGCGCGCGTGCGTGGCGTGATCGCGGCCTCGATCCGGTTCGGGTCCAGGTTGTGGGTGCGCGGATCAGGTTCTACCGGAACCGGCGTCGCGCCGGCCTGGCTCACGGCGAGCCAGGTCGCGATGAACGTGTTGGACGGGACGATCACTTCATCGCCTGCGCCGATGCCGCAGGCGCGCAGGATCAGGTGCAGCGCGTCCATGCCGTTGGCGACGCCGATGCAGTGCGACGTGCCGCAATAGTCGGCGAACTCGCGCTCGAAGCTCTGCAGTTCCTGACCCAGGATGTACCAACCCGAATCGAGCACGCGCTCGATCGCCTCGTGAATCGCCGTGCGGTGGGGCGCGTTGACGCGCCCGAGTTCGAGGAATTCGACCATCAGCTCCACCTCGCGCGCATGAAGGTCGGATAGTCGCGGTAGTAGTCGGCCTCGTCGTACTTGGTCGAGGCGAGCACCATGCATACCGATCCGGAAGAAAAGTTGTCGAGTTCGCGCCAGATCATCGGGCACACGTACAAGCCGTTGTACGAGCGGCTCAGGTGCACGCGCTTCTTGTCCTGGCCGTCGTCGAGCAGCACGTCGAAACTGCCCGACATCGCGATGATGAACTGGTGCAGTTGCCGGTGCGCGTGGCCGCCACGCTCCGAACCGCCTGGAACGTCGTACAGGTAGTAGACGCGCTCGATCGCGAACGGCACATGTGTGTTGCCCTCGACGAACGTCAGGTTGCCACGCGGGTCGTGGATCTTGGGCAGGTCGAGGACTTGGCAGCTTTCGATGGTCATGATTGCGGGCCCGGCTTTGTGATCACTGTGGGCCAAACGCGCCGTCTGCATCGTCGGAATTGAGTCATTTCGGGGTTGCATTTGTCAGCGTTGCGTGGCGGCGGGCAGCGCTGCGCAGGCGAGAACGCAGTTCTCCGCGGCAATGTCGGGATAGCGTTCGCGCAGGCTCATGAACGCGTCGGGCATCGCGCTCGACCAGCTCTGTTCGATCTGCTGGTTCGACACCGGCTTGAGCCAGTAACCGCCGAAGATGTCGATCGCCAAACCGGCCTGGAGGAAGGCGCCGCGAAACGATTCGCGGTTGAACACGCGCCGATGCCCGTGGTGGATGTCCATTTCAGGCCTTGCATTTGCGCAGCAGGTCCACGGGCTGCTCCACATGCTCGAGCACGTCGCCGAGCACGATGTTGTCAAACCCGCGCTCCGGCTCAATCGTCTCGAACGGCGAGTGCACGACGCTGATGCCGGAGTGACGCCGCCACAGGTCGTCGCAAAAGCGCTTCGAGCCTTCAACCACGGTCAACCGGTAGCGGCCCGAGGCGACGAGCAGATCGGTCATCACGCCTTCGGCCGTGCCCATCTCGAGCACCGCGCCGCGCATCGAGGCTCATAACTTTGTGGCTTTCCTGGCGTACTGCCTGCAGGTCACGCTCAAGGCCAAGCTCAGGCGCTGGCCACAGGCATCACGCCGCGCGAGGTGATCGACAAGTTCAAGACGGTACAGATGGTGGAGGTTCAACTGCCCACCACCGATGGGCGCGAGTTGACGCTGTCACTGAGCGGACTCGTCGGTACCCAGTTGAGAAAGACGGGCTAGCCGAGGTCGTCCAACAGGCGGAAGTCGGCGGCGGCCGGCAGGATCAGGTCGGGGCCGTAGGGCCGTAGGCTCTTTTCGCTGAGAAATCCGCTGAGCACGGCGCAGGTCTTGATACCGAGCGCCTGGCCGACCTGGATGTCTTTGCCCGTGTCGCCGAGTATCCAGTCCTGCGGCCCTAGGCTGGACACGGACGCGATCAGCTCTTCCTTGCCTCGGCTTTGCTCCGTCACCATGACGCTGTCGAAATAGGGCAGCAGACCCAGGCGGTCGAGTTGATCGACGGCCGGCTGGAGGTGCTGGCGGGCCGTGCAGACGTGCAGCCTAGCCCGTTTGCTCAGCCTGTCCAGGGCCTCGTGCATGCAGGGAAAGTTCTTGTCGAGGGCGAGGAATTCGGGCGCCTCGATGCGTTCCAACCAGTCGGCTACGAAACGCTCGATGGCGGCCGCGTCGAAGCCAAACTCACTGGCCAAGATGTTTTCGTTGGAAACCTTGTCCTGCTTGAAGGCCCAATAGGATTCGTGGCTCAACTTTGACGCCGGCACCAGCTGCTGGAACAGGTGGTAGAGCCGCAGCCGCGAGTCGATCAACGTGCCGTCGAGGTCGAAGATCAGGTTCACCGCGGACCCGCGCTCAGCTGTTCAACATGGCGGAACTCAGCCTGCAGTCCGGTTGCGAAATCGCTTTCCTCGGGCAGCAGGTAGCGCTTGAGCTTGGCGTTGTCGAATACGACGTCGCGCGTGGCGCCCGAAAATTCGCGCCGCGCGATGCCGGTGTCGCGGCCGCCGATGGCGATCAGCTTCTCGAGGAGGTCGCGAATCGCGATCGGATTGCCGCCGACCACGTTGATGAGGCCCGGCTCCTCCTGCAACTCGACGGCCTTGAGAATGGTGGTCACCACGTCGTCGATATAGATAAAGCTGCGCAACTCCTTGCCTTCGCCCCACAGTTCAACGTCCTTGCCGGCCACGATGTGCTGGATCGCCTTGGGAAGGATCTTGGCGTATTTCTCTTCGCCGGGACCGTACACGTGGCCGATCCGCAGCACCTGGCTGGCGATGCCGCGCTCGGCCGCATGCAGGCTCACCATGCGCTCGCCGTAGAGCTTGGACAGGCCGTATAGCGAAGCCGGCACCGTGGGCGTGGCCTCGCTGATAGGGCCGTCGACGTTGGCGTACACGTCCAAGGTGCTGAGAAAGACGATCTTCTTCAGGTTGTTCCAGGGCAGGGCGAGAAGTTTTTCCGTGAACGTGATGTTACGGTTGCAGCCCGCGAGCTGGTTGGCCTCGAACCCGCTTTTCGGCGTGAAGGCACCGGCGTGGATCAGCACCTCGGCCCCTGCCACCAGGGCCAGCTCTGCCGGGCCCAGACCGAAAACGGGCGCGTCGCGGTAAACGATCTGGCTGCCCTCGGCCGGGTGCGAACTGAATGCCGTCACGCCGGCACCGTAGGCCGCGCGCGCGGCCTGCAGCAGGCGGGCCCCGATGAAGCCGGAGGTCCCCGTGACAATCATGTTCATGGGAACTGGATCTCCTGCGAGATTGCATCCTGGGTCATCAGGCGCGGCGCCACGTCCATGCCGCGCAGCCATAGCAGGCCGTTGCGCAGCGGATTGACCTTCTTCTCGAGCTGCGGGAATTCACCGTAGAGCGCGATGTCCTTGAAGATCTCGGGCAGATTCAGGCCGGCCTCCGTAAAGAACAGCACGGTCGTGAAGAAGCGCGAGATGTTGATCTCGGTGGGATTGGGCACGCCCTTCTTGTCGTAGGTCATGTCGACGCCGAAGATGCCGCGCGGCTTGGCGGAGACGGCCTTGACGGCGTCGATGGCGATGCGGGTGACCTCGTCGTTGTCGCAGGTGACGCCGACCTTGGTAACGCCCGTGACGCCGGAAACGCTGCGGTTGCCGTGGATCCAGCCGCGCCGCTCCCGCGACTGTGCGACGACGAGCTCGCCCTCGTACCAGATCGACAGCCAAGTGACGGTGTTGGGCGTGAGCATGCCGGCCGCGACGAAATCGCCCCAGCCCTTGTGGTGCTCGATCCAAGCCTTGGCCATGGAGAAGTCGGTTGTCGGGATCGCGCCCTTGCCGCCGCCGCCGATGGAGGAGGCGCGCAGCCAGATCTTGCCGTTCTCGTCGCCTAGCTTGGCGAAGGCGGCGCGCAGGTCCTCCTCGTTGTGAATCATCATGTTCTCTGGCACCGGCACGCCGGCCGCCTTGAACGCCAGATAGGTTTTGTATTTGTGCACGCAGGTGTCGACCACCTCGTGCTCCGGCATGAAGATCTTCGTGCCCGTGGCCGTGATCTCGTCGCGGATCAGGGACGCGTGGAAGATCTCCAGGTCGTTCTGGAAGTGGACGAGGTCCGGCTTTTCCGTGTTCAGGATCTGCAGCAGGCGCGCCTTGTACTCCGGCTTGTTGGCGTCAGGCACGTAGAACTTCTTGCTGGCGGCCGAAAGGACCAGATCCGTGGGCTCCGAGCCCATGCCGATCACGGTTTCCTGCTTGCGTCCGCGCAGGATGGAATTGATCACCCCTTCGGACGGGGCGCCTCCGGCGCCTCCGATCAGAATTTTCGACATCGACTACTCATGAGTTTAGGGAAGATACGTCCCACACACACATCACCCGAGCCGTCATGGCTGGGCTCGTACGTGCTTCACGCCACGAGTACACCGCAGGCAGCGACGTTGAAATGCGCGGAAATCAAAGGCTATTGCTTGCCAGTTCAAAACGTCAGTTCGGGGTCTGCGATGCGAAATGCTTTCACATTGCACCGCTATTGAGCGGACTCGCTGGGGCGCGTGCTGCCCACAATCGGCGCGACCCAGTCTGTCGATTCGATCGCATGAAAAAGCCGACTCCCAAGCACCGCGCTGCTGCCGCGAACCAGCCTCTGGGCTTGCCCAGCGAAAACGAGCGCAGCATGACGCTGGCGCGCTCGGGCGGCATGACACTCACCGAGTTGATGGGCTGCGCCGAGGGCTTGAGCCGATCCGGTCAACCCGCCGCCGCGGCAACACTCTACGAAACCTGGATCGCAAACACGGTCTCGCCGTTGCAGCATGTGGCGTGCTTCAACTGGGGCACGGTCCTTGGCACGCTCGGCCGCCACGCCGATGCCGAGCGCGCCTACCTGCGCGCGCTGGCGCTGAGTGCCGATTTTCTGCAGGCACGGCTGAACCTGGGGCACCAGCTCGAACACCTGGGTCGCGCCGGCGCTGCCCTGGAGCAATGGCAACTCGTGCGCGACGCCAAGGGTGCGGCCCTGGATCTGCGCCTGCATGCCCTCAACAACCTGGCGCGCCTGCATGAACAGGAGCGCTGCTACGACGAAGCCCAGGCCAGCATGCGCGCAAGCCTCGAACTGAAAGCTGCGCAGAGCGACGTGATCCAGCACTATGTGCACTTGCGCCAGAAGATGTGCGCATGGCCGGTTTACGAGCCGGTCGGCGCGGTCACGCAAAACCAGCTGCTGCTCGGCACGTCGGCGCTGGCCATGCTCGGCGCGAGCGATGACCCGGC
>JAEMQF010000171.1 GCA_022758925.1 Burkholderiales bacterium
AGCACGGTCACGGCCAGCCACGGATGCAGGCCACTGACGATCGCGTACTGGCCCATTCGGTTGTAGGTCAGTAGCTTGCCCGTGCTATCGTAAATCTCGGGGTTCTGCCTCTCGAGGTCGACGAACTGGATGATTGTCGACGTGCGATCGTCGAAGGCGCGCAGAACGCCAACGCCAGCCCGGTTCGACACGTCGTAGTTGAACCGGAAGCGCGAGGCGCCAGCCGTCTTGTCGGACGCGGTAGCGGGTGCCGCGTCGGTCTGGTCGGTGCCCTTGAACAGCGCGCAGCCTGGAAGGCCAAGGGCGATTGCGGTGGCAAGCGCGAGGGTGACGGGAGTTTTCTTCATCGGTTGTTTCCTTCTGGTAAGGTTACGGGGTTTGAGGCGCTTTCGCGCCGGATGCTGTTGAGGCCAGCGCCTCGGGCGCCCATGCGCTCGGGGTGGCCCAGCTCCGTTTGAACGACTGCACGCCGCTATCGGCGGTGTACGGGTTCGCTGGGATCGGTGGTGCTTCGTAGGCGAAGGAATCGGCAATGGCGAATTTGACGGCCGGAGCCGCTGGTCCCCGAGAGGCGACGCTTTGGCCGCCCAGGGGCGGCATGATCGCGCTAGGAATTGGGGCACCCGCTTTGGCCGCGACTTTGGCGACGTAGCCGTTCTGGAAGCCGCTGGTGAAGTTGCCGGAGTTGTATGCGGATAGCGCTGCATACAAAGCCTTGGTGCCTGGGCCGTACTGCTTCGATGCGCGTCCATAGGCCTCTGTCAGCAGATAGGCGCCGGCCCGGATGTTCGTGCAAGGCTCGAACACGTTTTCGGCCGTGAGGCCCAGCTTGTCGAAGTTCGTGCTGTTGATCTGCACGATGCCGGCGTCGAACTTGTAGCCGTTGGCGAGTAGCCATTGCGCCCAGCTCACGGCTTCGGACGTGTCCTTGGGCTGTCGCTGCAAGGTGAGAACCGTGCGGCCGGGGCCGACAATCTTGTAGCCGATCGCCGTGGGCCGGAAGCTCGATTCGACGTGCATGATCGCGGCGACGGTGTTGGGGCCGACGTTCGGCGCGCATTCGTGAATCAGGGCAAGTAAGTCCATCGTCTGGTGGCTCTTGTTATTGGTTGAAAGCGGCGATGACCGGAATGTCGAACAAACGCGCCCAGGCGCGCAGCACCGTGCGCTGGATTCCGGGGATCGAAGTGGTCTTGCTCCACCATGCATTCGCGGGCGCGACGATGGCTTGCGGCTTGTGGGCCAGCGATACAAGCGCCGGCCACACAAGAAGCTGCTCGTAGCAGATCAAGCCGGCGACGGGCCGGCCCTGCACGGTGAAAATGCCGGTGTCGAACCAGTGGGCGCGCGCCCCCTCCGTGGCGAACGGGCGCCACATGGAAATCGGCACTGGTACGCGCTGTCGATATTTGACGCCGGCATCGGCACCCACGGCGATGATGGCGTTGTCGTAGATGCGTTTCGCGTCTGTGTTGAGAAAACCGCCCAGCAGCGCCGTCGAGCCTTTGCGCGCGAGCGTGTCGCTCGCACCCTGCCAAAGATCGGCGGTCGTGCTGTTCCAGTAGCCGACAAGCGATTCGGGGTAGACGGCGACAATGCGCGGCGGCAGGGCCGTTGCGTGCGCGATCAGTTGGGTGTTGATCTCGTAGGCGCGCATGAAGTATTGCGGCCCTTCGAGCGGGTTAAAGCGGCTGCCGCTGAAGTTGGTGTTTATGGCCGTCCAGTAGGCGCGCGGCTCGCCGTGGGTCGCTTGCAAGCCCAGGGCGGCCACAAACAAGGCGGCCACGACGCCGCGCCACAAGCCTTCGGCAGCGCACATGGCCCACATGAGCGCGAGCAAGGCCAGCAGGCCAAACCATCCCCAGGCCGGGAACAGCACGCCGGCCGCCGTAAGCGGGTTGGCCCAGCCGACCAGGCCGATCGGCGGAAGCGCTACAAGCGCGAGCGCCAGCGGTAGGCGCCACGCGAAACCGCGCGGGGTCGGCTGGTCCGTCCACAAGGCCGCCCAGGGTGCGGCCAGCAGGGCGCTCGAGGCAAGCCACAAGGCGACGCCGAAGTAGCTGGGCGACTCCGGGCCGAAGAATATGACCGTGCCGGCGGGCAGGCCGCGCGCGGCGCCCAGGTAGTAGGCGAAAGCAGCAAGGCCGGCGATCAACCGCGACGGCGCTTCTGCCCACAACAGGGGCAGGAGCGCGGAGAAAGCCAGCGGGGTCAGGTAATCGCCCCATGCTGCCACGCCCACGGCTCCGGCCAGCGCGATCACCAGCAGGCCGTATACGTCGGACGGCTTGGTGCGGAGGTAGTACAGGCGAAGGGCTGTGGTCACTTCCTTCCCCTGTTGGCGGCCGGCTTACGCGGCGCCGGGTTGAAGTTGGGCTTGCCGGCGCGGTCGTCGTAGGATGCGTCGCATTTCGGCTCGGCCTTGTAGTTCGAGCACGACCAGAAGAAGCCTTTGCTGCCCTTGATGCGGCGCAGCTTGCCCGTCTTGCACTTGGGGCAAGTGATCTCGGGCAGCGGGGCGAGCTGTGGCTTGCCTCCCGCGTCGTTGAAGATCGCTTCGCACTTGGGTTGGCTGTTCCAGTTCGAGCAAGACCAGAACGGGCCTTTACTGCCCTTTTTCATGGTCAGCTTTCCGCCCTGGCACTTCGGGCAAGGGAAGCTCGGCGCAAGCGGCAGGTTCATCGTGGCTTGGCGAAGGTCGTCGCACACCTTCGTGATAAAAGCGACGTTGCGCTCGATGAAGGTTTCGTAGGGCAACGCGCCCTTGGCGATTGCGTCGAGGGCCAGCTTGAAGATGCCGGCCATCGTCGGGTCTTTCACCGGGCCGGGCAGTGCGTCGATCAGGGCGCGCGCGTCCTTCGTCGACTGGAATTTCGTCTCGCTGCCCTTCACGGGTTCGAGGAATCCCCGCTCGCGCAAGTCTTTGATGATGCCGGCGCGGGTCGCGCTGGTGCCGATGCCCGATCCGTCCTTGAGTCGCGCCTTCGCGTTCGCGTCGGTAACGTACTTGTGAAGGTTAATCATCGCGTCCAAAAGGCTCGATTCGTCGAAGCGCGGCGGCGGCGTGGTTTGCTTGCTGTTCACTTCGCACTTTTGACAGGGCGCGCGATCGCCCTTCTGCATGGCCGGAAGCGTCTGCTTGCCGCCCTTCTCGTCCTGGTCGCCACCCTTGCCGTCGTCCTCGTCGGCCGGGGCGTACACCTCGCGCCAGCCGGCAGATACCGGAGTCTTGCCGCTGGCCGTGAAGCATTCACCCTCGGCCACGGCCTCGATCTTGGTGGCGCTAAAGACGGCGGCCGGGAAGAACTGTGCGAGGTAGCTGCGAACGATTAAGTCGTAGACGTTCTTCTCGATCGGAGAGAAGGCCGTCGTGTCGGCCGTCTTTTCGGTCGGGACGATAGCGTGGTGCGGGTTGCCCTCCATCTTCTTGTCGTCAAAGGCGGGCGACTTTCGTTTCGGGTCGGCCTTGCTGATCACACCGGCCATTGCCGGTAGGTTCTTCGCCAACGCGGCGAGGATCGTGGGTGCCTCGTCGTGTTGTGCTTCGGACAGGTAACGGCACTCGCTTCGCGGGTAGGTCGTTAACTTGTAGGTTTCATAGAGGGCTTGGGCTGCGTCGAGCACTTGCTCGGCGGTGTAGCCGTACTTCGAGCAAGCGAACATCGTGAGTTCGTTCAATGACAGTGGAAGCGGCGGTGCCTCCTTCTTGTCGGCCTTCTCGTAGTGCGTGATCGTGGCCGTCTGGCCGGTCACTTTGGCGGCGATGCTCTTGGCGATCGCGGGGTCAACAAGGCGGCCGGCTTCGTCGAGGCCGGCTTGCCCCTCCTTGGCCTTCCAGTTGGCCCGGAACGCGCCGTTCGCGTGTTGCAGCGTAGCGGTCAGCGTGAAGTACGGGATCGGCTTGAATCCTTCGATCACCCGGTCGCGGTCGACGACGATCTTGAGCGTCGGCGTCTGCACGCTGCCCACTGTCAACACGCCGTCGTAGCCCAGCTCGCGAGCGCGCAAAGTGGCGGCGCGCGTGATGTTGAGGCCGAACAGCCAGTCGTAATGCGACCGGGCCAGCGCCCACTTGTACCAGCCGCGAAACTGCGGGTCGTCGTTGCTTTTCATCGCGGCGAGGGCTTGCTTGACCTTCGTGGGGTTGTAATCGTTCACCAGCAGCCGGCGAACGGGCTTGCGGTTCCCAAGGAACAAGAGCACTTCGTCGACAAGAAGCTGGCCCTCTGCATCCGGGTCGCCCAGGTG
>JAEMQF010000164.1 GCA_022758925.1 Burkholderiales bacterium
CCAGTGCACAACCCCGCTGTACGCGGTGATCAGGACGACGATGCCGAAGCCGATGCGGTACCAGGCAAAGGGCTTGAAGTCGTGGCTCGAGATGTAGCGCAGCAGCCAGCGCACGCAGACCCACGCCGAGAGAAACGAGAACACCAGGCCCACGCTGAACAGCGGAATGTCGGCGGCCGACAGAATCACGCGTTCCTTGTACAGGCTGTACGCACCGGCACCGATCAGCGTCGGAATCGCCAGATAAAAACTGAAGTCGGTCGCGCAGCGCCGGCTCAGGCCCAGCAGCATGCCGCCGATGATCGTGGCACCGGAGCGGCTGGTGCCGGGAACCATCGCAAGGCATTGCGCCAGGCCGACCTTCAACGCGTCCCACGCCGACATCTGATCCACCGATTCGACGCGCACCTTGCTCGTGCGCCCTTCGGCCCACAGGATGATGAAGCCGCCGATGATGAACGTGCTGGCGACGACGACGGGGGTGAACAAATGCGCCTTGATCGCCTTGCCGAAGAGCAGGCCCAGCAACACGGCGGGAACGAAGGCGATTGCCACGTTCAGCGCAAAGCGCCGTGCCGTTTCATCGTTGCCCAGGCCGAGCAGCGTGGAGCGCAGCTTTTGCCAGTAGACGATCATCACGGCGATGATGGCGCCGGTCTGGATCGCGATCTCGAACACCTTGCTCTTGTCGTCGTGAAACCCGAGCAACGAGCCGGCGAGGATGAGGTGGCCGGTGCTCGAGATCGGCAGGAACTCGGTCAGGCCTTCGACGATGCCCATCAGCACCGCCTTGACAAACAAGACGCTGTCCACGCAGCCGTCTAGACCAACGCCGCCGTCACAACCATTTCCACCTTCCACTGCGGCCGCGCCAGGCGCGCCTGCACCGTCGCCCGCGGCGGCGCGTCGCCGGGCTCGACCCAGTCGTCCCAGACCGAGTTCATCGCGTCGAAATCGGCGATGTCGGCGAGGAAGATTTCGCAGCGCAGGATGTGGGCGCGGTCGGTGCCAGCCTCGATCAGCAGTTTGTCGATCGCGGCCAGCACCTGCGTCGTCTGGCCACGAACGTCTTGCGCCGCATCGCCGGCGACTTGACCGGCGAGGTAGACGGTGCCGTTGTGAATCGCCATCTCCGACATGCGGTCGCCGACGTGGTAACGCCTCACGCCATGGGTCATCGCTTCTTTCCTTGTTTGTGGCCGTGTTTCGGCGTGGGTGGATGGGCGTGGCCCGGCGCGCCCGGATGATGGCCGTGCGCAGCCGGCAGGCTGGCGGGTTTCTTCGGGCCGAGTTTGCTCTCGGTGCCCTTCAGCAATTTCTGGATATTGGCGGCGTGGCGCCAGATCAGCAGCAGGCCCATGATGCTGATCGCGATCGCCGGCGCACCGCCGCCCCAGTTCAGCAGTTGGTAGAACGGCGCGAACACGGCGCAGACGATGGCCGCGAGCGACGAGTAACGGAAGAACGCGGCGATGATGAGCCAGGTTGCCAGGGTCGCCAGGCCGAGCCACGGGTTCAGGCCGAAGATCGCGCCCGCCGCCGTGGCCACGCCCTTGCCACCCTGGAACTTGAAGAACACCGGCCACAGGTGGCCGAGAAACGCCGCGAGCGCCGCGGCCGCGGCCGTGCCCTGGCCCAAACCGAAGGGTTCACCGAACACCTGCACCAGCAGCACCGGCACCCAACCCTTGAGCGCGTCGAGCACCAATGTGATGCCCGCCGCCGCCTTGTTCCCCGAGCGCAGCACGTTCGTCGCGCCCGGATTCCCCGAACCATAGGTGCGCGGGTCTTTCAGGCGGAAGACCCGGCTGACGAGGATCGCAAACGACAGCGAACCGATCAGATAGGCCGCGAGCACGGCAATGACGGGGTTCAGGAGTGGCATATCGGTTGGGCGACGCGACGGCCTCGTCTGCGCTGCGGCGTATTCTGCCTGCCTTGCGAGCGCCGCGCGGCCTGCCCCATCAAGGAATCGGCGCTGCGATGCGCTGCGGCGACAAATCCTGCGCGCGCAGCCCGAGGTCTTGCAAATCGCCCGGCAAGGCACGCTCTGCTATCAAGGCCGCCGCAGCGCGCGACGCGCCGCTGGCGGTCTGGATACCATAGCCGCCCTGGCCGGCGAGCCAGAAGAAGCCGGGCACCTGCGCGTCATAGCCGGCGACCAGCGTGCGATCCGCGACGAAGGAGCGCAGGCCGGCCCACTTGGAGTGGATGCGTCGGATCTGCAACGTCGTCGCGTTGCTGATGCGCTCGACCAGCATCGCGATGTCGTATTCGTCGGGCTGCGCGTCGCACGGCGGCGACGGTGTTTCGTCGGCGAGCGATCCGAGCAAGCGGCCGGCCTCGGGTTTGAAGTAGTACTGTTCGTCGACGTCGATCACCGCCGGCCATTGCTGCAGCGCGGCCCCCGCCGGCGCGTCGAACGTGATCACGGTGCGGCGCAGCGGCTGCAAGCCGACGCTGCGCGCACCGGCCAATTGCGCGAGCTCATCAGCCCAGGCACCGGCCGCATTCACGACCACGGCCGCGCTGAATTCGCCGGCGCGGCTTTGCACCCGCCAACGCCCGGAGCTGCGATCGAGCGCCTCGACACCGGCGTTGCACAAGAGTCGGCTGCCGCGGCCGCGCGCGGCGCGCAGGAAGCCCTGGTGCAGCGCGTGCACGTCGATGTCCATCGCGTTCGGCTCCCACACCGCACCCGCCACCTGCTCGAACGTGAACGCCGGCACCCGCGCCCGCACCATCGCCGCGCTCCACAGCGCAACCCCGGGAACGGCGCGGCATTCGGCGAAACTTCGCTCGAGGGCGCCGCGCTGCTGCGCCGTGCCGACCAGCAACGTGCCACGCGGCGTCAGAATCGGCTGCGAGGCGAATCCCGGTGGCGGCTCGAGCAGGAAGCCGCGGCCGGCGCGCGTCAGCGCGCGCATCGTTGCATTGCCATAGGTCTCGCTGAACAATGCCGCCGAGCGGCCCGTCGTGTGGTAGCCGGGCTGGTCTTCGCGCTCGAGCACGATCACGCGGCCGAGCGCGGCCAGCTCGTAAGCCACGGAGGCGCCGGCGATGCCTGCGCCCACCACCAGGAAGTCGCAGAACTCAGGCCGCGCCGGCCCGCCCGAAGCAGACTGAGCGTTGCCCCGCGGCTGCGAACGACGCGAGCTTGGCGCTGTCATGGTGCAACGCCATAACCACCGCCGCCCGGGGTTTCGATGACGAAGAGGTCGCCGACAGCCATCTCCGCCGAGCCGATGTGATCCAGCGTCTGCACCGAGCCGTCGGCGCGCTCGACGCGGTTCACGCCGACCTGCCCGGCCTGCCCGCCGGCCATGCCGAAAGCGCCGTGATGCCGGCCATTGCTCAGGATGCTGGCAGTCATCGGCTCGAGAAAGCGCACCCGGCGCACGCCGCCATCGCCGCCGCGCCACCGGCCGGCACCGCCCGAGCCGCCGCGGATCCGATAACTCTCGAGCAGCACCGGGAAGCGGAACTCCAGCACTTCGGGGTCGGTCAGGCGCGAATTCGTCATGTGCGTCTGGACCACGCTCGTGCCGTCGAAGCCGGGGCCTGCGCCGGAGCCACCCGAGATCGTTTCGTAGTACTGGTACTCGTCATTGCCGAAGGTGAAATTGTTCATCGTGTACTGGCCCGCAGCCATCAGGCGCAGCGCGCCGATCAGCGCATTCGTGATGCAGGTGCCGGTCTCGACGGTGCCCGCCCCCACCGCAGCCGGCGGATTCGGATTCAGCATGCAGCCCTCGGGGACGATCACGTGCAGCGGTTTCAGGCAGCCCGCGTTCAGCGGAATGTCGTCGTCGACCAGCGTGCGAAAGACGTAGAGCACGGCGGCCATCGTCACCGATTTCGGGGCGTTGAAGTTGTTCGGCAGTTGCGCACTGGTGCCGGTGAAGTCGATCGTCGCTTCGCGCTGCGCGGCATGCACGCTGACCTTGACCACGATCTTCGCGCCGTTGTCGAGTTCGAGCGTGAACGCACCGTCTTTCAATGCGCCGATGACGCGCCGCACCGACTCTTCGGCGTTGTTCTGCACATGCGCCATGTAGGCATCGACCGTGGCGCGGCCGAACTGGTTCACCATCGAGTGCAGCTCTTCCACGCCTTTTTGGTTTGCGGCGAGCTGCGCGCGCAGATCGGCGATCGTCTGATCCGGGTTGCGCGCCGGATAGAGGTTGGTCCTTGGGCGCTGTGCGCCGTCCCCCGGGGCGGGCGTCGAGCTCGGCTCGGCCCGGGATTCGGCGCCGCCGGCGAGCTGCGCGCGCAGTTCGGCCTCGCGCAGCGTGCCGTCGCGAACCAGAAGGAAGTTGTCGAACAGC
>JAEMQF010000126.1 GCA_022758925.1 Burkholderiales bacterium
CTTCGATCGCAACCTGGTCGTGATCGGCGCCGGCGCTGCCGGGCTCGTGACGAGCTACATCGCCGCCGCCGTGAAGGCGGGTGTGACGTTGATCGAGAGCCACAAGATGGGCGGCGACTGCCTGAACTACGGCTGCGTGCCGAGCAAGGCGCTGATCAAATCGGCGACGCTCGTGCACCAGATGAAACACAGCGCTCGCTACGGCATCGCGCGCGCGGACTCGTCGTTCAGCTTTGCCGATGTGATGGAGCGCGTGGCGCGCGTGGTGCGCGAAGTCGAGCCGCATGATTCGGTCGAGCGCTACACCGGCCTCGGGGTCGACGTGGTCCAGGGCTACGCGAAACTGATCAACCCCTGGACCGTGCAGATCGACCTCGGCGGCGGCAAGATGCAGACGCTGACGACGAAGAACATCGTCATCGCCACCGGCGCGATGCCGTTCGTTCCGCCGCTGCCGGGGCTGGAGCAGGTCGGCTGCCTGACGAGCGATACGCTGTGGGGCCTGCGCGAGCTGCCCGCGCGTCTGGTCGTGCTGGGCGGGGGCCCGATCGGCTGCGAGCTGGCGCAGTGTTTCGCACGATTCGGCTCGAACGTGACGCAGATCGAGATGCTGCCGCGCATCATGATCCGCGAAGACGAAGAGGTCTCGGCGCTCGCGCGCGAAGCGCTCGAACACGACGGCGTTCAAGTCCTCACCGGCCACAAAGCGCTGCGCTGCGAGAAAGACGGCGACGCGAAATTCATCGTCGTCGAAGCCGCCGGGCAGACGCGCCGCATCGAATTCGACCTGTTGTTGTGCGCGGTCGGCCGCGTCGCGCGGCTCAAGGGCTACGGCCTGGAGGAACTGGGAATTCCCTGCACACGCACGCTCGACACGAACGAATACCTGGAAACCATTTACCCGAACATCTTCGCTGCCGGTGACGTGGCGGGCCCCTACCAGTTCACGCACACCGCCGCGCACCAGGCCTGGTATGCGGCCGTGAACGCGCTGTTCGGGTCGTTCAAGAAGTTCAAGGCCGACTATTCGGTGATCCCTTGGGCGACCTTCATCGACCCCGAAGTCGCGCGCGTCGGGCTGAACGAGCAGGAAGCGAAGGAAAAGGGCATTGCCTACGAGGTGACGCGTTATGCCATGGACGAACTCGACCGCGCGATCGCCGACAGCGCCACGCAGGGCTTCGTCAAGGTGTTGACGGTGCCGGGCAAGGACAAGATCCTCGGCGTCACGATCGTCGGCGTGCACGCCGGCGACCTGCTTGCCGAATACGTGCTGGCGATGAGGCATGGACTCGGGCTGAACAAGATTCTGGGAACGATCCACACCTATCCGACGCTGGCCGAAGCGAACAAATACGCCGCCGGCGAGTGGAAGCGCAACCATCAGCCGCACAAACTGCTCGAATGGCTGCGCCGGTTTCACGCCTGGCGGCTGGGCTGAACCTCGGTCTGACCCTCGGCCTGACTCTCGACCTGACCCTCGGCCTGACCCTCGGCCCGAATCCGAAGCCGCGCAGACCATGTGGACATGCCCATGAACATCTTCAAACGCCTCATCTTCACCGTCGCCATGATGCTCAGCCTTGGCGCCGCCGCGCAGCCCGATGCGCAATACGCCGCCTGGGACAGCCTGCTGAAGAAACACGTGCGCTGGCTGCCTGACAACAAACAAAGTCGCGTCGACTACGCCGGCTTCAAGGCCGACCGGGCCGAGTTGAAAAAAGTGCTCGACAGCCTGTCGGCAGTGGGCAGGGGCGAATTCGATGCCTGGCCCAAGCCGCAACAGATGGCGTTTCTGATCAATGCCTACAACGCCTTCACGGTCGAGTTGATCCTTACCAGGTACCCGGATCTGAAGTCGATCAAGGACCTGGGCAGTTTTCTCGTTTCGCCGTGGAAGAAGAAGTTCTTCAGGCTGCTTGGCGAAGAGCGCTATCTGGATTGGATCGAACACGAGCAGTTGCGCCCGAACTACGCCGATCCGCGCGTCCACGCCGCGGTGAACTGCGCGTCCATCGGCTGCCCGGCGTTGCGCAACGAGGCCTTCACGGCGCCCAAGCTCGACGCCCAGCTCGACGACGGCATGCAGCGCTTCATGGCCGACCGCACGCGCAATCGGGTGCAGGACGGCACGCTCGAAGTCAGCATGATCTTCAAGTGGTTTCGTGAAGACTTCGAAAAGGGGCATCGAGGCTTCACCAAGCTTGAAGACCTGTTCGCAGCCTACGCGTCGCAGCTGAGCGACGATGCCGCGGTTCAAGCGCGGCTGAAGGCGAAGTCGCTCCCGGTGAACCACCTCGATTACGATTGGTCGTTGAACGCCGTGGGGCGTTGATTCGTCGAATGCGGGATTTGCCTTCCTTCTCGTTGCTGTTTGTCGCGCTGGCTTGTGTCACCGGCCTGGGCATGGCCCGGGCCGAGGCGCCGCTGCTGGCGCCGTTTTCGGCCGACTCGCAAGAGCCTGCTGCGCCGTGGCAGGTTGCCGGCCTGGCGCGCCAGACCAAACCGTTCACCAGGTTTTCCGTGGTCGATATCGATGGCCAGCGCGCCTTGCGGGTTGAAGCCGACGAGTCGTACGGCAATCTGGTGCATGCGCTGAACAGCGTGACGCCGGCGCTGAAGTTGAGCTGGCGCTGGCGTGTCGACAAACTCGTCGAGGGCGCAGACCTGCACACGAAGGCGGGCGACGACGTGGCCTTGAAGGTGTGCGTGCTGTTCGACGAGCCGCTGCAGAACATTCCGTTCGCAGAGCGCCAGGTCTTGCGACTCGCGCGCGCGCAAACGGCCGAACCATTGCCGGCGGCAACGTTGTGCTATGTGTGGGACGTCGCCTTGCCTCGCGGCACGCTGCTGCCGAACGCCTTCACGAAACGCCTGCGCTACATGGTGCTGCAAAGCGGGGCCGAGCACCAGCACCAGTGGGTCCAGGAGCGGCGCGCCATCGATGCCGACTTCCTGCAATTGTTCGGCGCCGAGATCAGTATGCCGCCACCCGTGATCGGCGTTGCAGTCGGCGCTGACGCCGACAATACTCACAGTCGAAGCCTGGGTTTCGTGTCCGACCTGGTGTTGTCACTCTGAGCCGAACATGAAACACCTCTTGCTGCTGGGGGGCGGGCACGCGCATGTGCACGTGTTGCGCGCGTTCGCCCAGGATCCGCTTGCGGGCGTGCGCGTGACGCTGGTGAGCCCATTTCCGCGCCAGATGTATTCCGGCATGGTGCCGGGTCTGGTGGCAGGGCACTACGCGGTCGATGAATGCGTGATACCGCTCGCGCCGTTGGCGCAACGCGCTCGGGCGGAGTTCATCGAGAGCTCCGCGGTGCGCCTGGATGCGGCTGCGCGCCAGGTCACGCTGGCCAACGCCCAGGTCATGTCTTACGACGTGCTGAGCGTCGACACCGGCCCGGTGATGGACCGCGACGCGATCCCCGGTGCGCGCGAGCACGGCCTGTTCGTGCGGCCGATTGAACACTTCGCGCGCATGTGGGAATTGCTGCTGGCGTCGGCCGAGCTGCACGGCCTGAGTGTGGCCGTGATCGGCGCCGGCGCTGCCGGCGTCGAGCTGGCGCTGGCGATCCAGTATCGGCTCGCCGATCGAGCCAGGATCAACCTCGTCACCGGCGGGCCAGAGCCTTTGGCGGAATACCCGGTGCCGGTTCAGGCGCTTGCGCGGGCCGCGCTGCGGCGCCAGGGCATCACCGTGATCGAAGACAGTTGCGCGCAGATCACCGCGCAGCACGTGCATCTGGGGGGAGGCACCCGGCTCCAATGCGATGCACCGGTGCTCGCAATCGGCAGCAGCGCCCCGGCCTGGCTCGCCGGCAGCGGGTTGGCCCTGGACCAGCACGGTTTCATCGCCACCGCGCTGACCTTGCAGAGCACGTCCCACCCGGAGGTTTTCGCCGCCGGCGACGTCGCGTCGAGCGTGGCGCTGCAACGCCCGAAGAGCGGGGTGTTCGCGGTGCGCGCCGGGCCGCCGCTGGCCTTGAATCTGCGCCGCTACCTGGGCGCAGCGGCGCTGCAGGAGCACCTGCCGAAGTTGCGCTCGCTGAACCTGCTGGCATGCGGGCGCCGCTCGGCGATCGTCGCCTGGGGCTCATGGTCTGCGCAGAGCGCCCTGGCCTGGTACTGGAAGGACTGGATCGACCGAAGGTTCGTGGCGAAGTATCGCTAGCTGTACCGCCACGCCAATGAAACACCGAAACGCGATCGCGCTGATGGTCCTGGCCGCCTTGATGTGGAGCATCGGCGGCGTGGTGAGCCGGCATCTCGAGTCCCGCGAAGGCCTGGAGATCACCTTCTGGCGCAGTGTGTTTGCCTCGCTGACGGTGCTGCTGTGGTTCGCCTGGCGCGGCAGGGGCTCGGACTCGATCCGGCCCTTCGCCGTGCTCTCGCAAGGCGGCAGCGCGGTCTGGATCAGCGGCGTAATGTGGGCGGTTATGTTCACCTGTTTCATGGTCGCGCTGTCGCTGACGCGGGTCGCAAACGTGCTCATCATGCAAAGCCTGGCACCGGTATTCACCGCGCTGCTGGCGTGGGGCGTGCTGCGCAAACCCGTGGCTGGGCGCACCTGGCTCGCGATCATCGTCGCCGCGGGCGGCATCGTGACGATGTATGCGTTCGACGTCTCGGGCATGGCAGGCCGGCACGTCGCGGGCGTGCTCGTCGCCGCCGGAATTCCGGTGGCGGCGGCGGTGAACTGGGTCGTGTTGCAGCACGCCGGGCAGCATGTCGACCTCAGCGTGGCGGTGCTGGTGGGTGGTGTCTTGTCAGCACTCGCGTGTCTGCCGTTTGCCTGGCCGCTGCAACTGTCTGCGCACGACCTGGCCCTGCTCGCTTTGCTGGGCGTAGTGCAACTGGGAATTCCCTGCGTGCTCGTGATGCGTGTCGCGCGCCACCTGGCCGCGCCCGAGATGGCGTTGCTGGCGCTGCTCGAGGTCGTGTTCGGCATCTTGCTCGCGTGGGGCTTCGGCGCCGAGAGGCCGGGCCTGGCGACCTTGATCGGCGGCAGCGCCGTGCTCGCGGCGCTGGTGTTCAACGAGTTGTCGAAGCCCTCGACAAAGGCGTCGGAGTCGATGCTGGCGTGAGAGGCTGAGAGGCAATCCCCGGCGCGGGCGCATGGGATTGCCTCTCAGCCTCTGCGGCCGAGGTATTCGATCATCGCGCCGATGCCGAAGCTCCATGGCTCGGTCTTGTCGGCATGGTTGACACGGTTCACCAGGGTGCCCAGGCGCGGCGTGGCGACGCTGACGATGTCGCCCAGCGCATGCGTGAAGCCCTGGCCGGGCTCGCCGCGGTCGTCGGTGGGGGCGAACATGGTTCCCAGGAACAGCATCAGGCCGTCGGGGTAGCGGTGCGTCGGCCCGATGGCCTGCCCCATCAA
>JAEMQF010000385.1 GCA_022758925.1 Burkholderiales bacterium
CCTGATGAAGATCGCCCAGGGCGTCATCGAGAACCCGCGCATTCGCACCGTCCAGAAGCTCGCCGACTACTTTCAGCGTGCTTCCGCCTGATGGAAATCATCTTTTTTTTGCCCAAAAAAGGCACCCCTAAGCGCCCCTAACGATTAGGGGGAAGGACGGAGACACGATGCAAACCAAGCTTTTCTACGAGGACGAATACGAGGCGCTGAACCTGATGGTCAGCAACAGCCAGAAATCCGCGAAGGAACTGGCTGCATACCTCTTTCCCCACCTGAAACCCGAGTCGGCCTACGCCCGGTTGAAGGCTTGCCTGAACCCGGAAAAAGACGAGCGCCTGACCTTCGGCCAGATCATCGCAGCGATGAAGTTCTGCGAGTGCTACGACCCGCTGATGTTCGCGTGTGACGAGACCTTGCACGCCCGGCCTGATCGCAAAGCGCCGAAGGACGAAGAGGTCAAGCTGGTGGAGGCCATCAACGGCGCAGCCGACACGATGCAGAAAGCCATGCGTCAGCTTGAGCACCTGCGTGGTATGGGGGTGCTCAAGTGAGAACCGCCGTCGCTGAAACCTCTCGCGCAGCCTTTCACTCGCTCTCGGTGAAGGATTACCTCCAGCCCAAGGAGCGCGAAGTCATGGCGGTTTTTGACCGCACGCCCAGCGGGCGCTACACGCGCCAGCAGCTTTCCACGCTGACCGGCATGCCATTGCACTGCATCTGTGGGCGTGTCCGGTCATTGCTCGACAAGAACCGGCTCGTGGTGCATGGCGAAACCACCGACCCGGCCACACGCAAACCGCAGGAATTGCTCGGCCTTCCAATCGTCGGGCAGGGGGTGCTGTTTTGAGTACTCCGACACGTCCAGTCCTGCGCTTCACTCCTTTCGCCCGCGCCGAGGTGGTGTGGCTGAACCATGCGTGCAGCACAGCGTTGATCGGGCAGCAGGCACAACAGGGGTTGATCGCATGAACTACTACGAGCACCACATCGGCGACTACGCCGAAGCCACCGCCCACCTGAGCTTCATTGAGGACGCGGCCTACAGCCGCCTGATTCGGAAGTACTACGCCATCGAGAAGCCGCTGCCCGCCGATCTCAAGGCCGTGCAGCGCCTCGTCGGTGCGCGATCGAAGGAAGAACGCGAGGCGGTCGGCACGGTGCTGGAAGAGTTCTTCACCTTGCAGGACGACGGCTGGCATAACCGCCGCTGCGACGAGGAAATCGCCAAGTACCGAGAAGGAGACGCCGAGCGCGAGCAGAAGGCCGCCCATGAGAAAGAGCGCATGCGTCGCCACCGAGAGGAACGTTCTCGCCTGTTTGCTGAGCTTCGAGAGCTTGGCATCACCCCGAAATGGGACACGCCAGTCACGCAACTGCGAGAGATTCTGAAACGCACCGGAAACGCACCTGCAACGCGAACAGGTGCAGAACAGGAACGCACCGGAAACGCACCTGCAACGGCTAACCAGACACCAGACACCAATACCCAGTCACCAATACCCACTACCCAAGTATGTAAAGACACACAGGGCGGTGGTTCTCCAACACGCGCAGGCGCGGTGTGTGTCGCACTCAGGGCAGAGGGGCTTTCCACGGTCAATCCATCCCACCCCGACCTGCTGGCGCTACTGGACGACGGCGCAGAGATTCAGGAATTCGTGAGTGCGGCACGGATAGCCAAGGAGAAGGGCAAAGGATTCCCCTACGTGATCGGGATCGTGAAGGGGCAACGCGCTGACGCGCAGCGCATGGCAGCAGAGGCCAAGGACAAACCGAGACAAGGAGCCAACCATGACCGACACGATGTTGAAGAACCCGCCTGACGTGGCAGACCTCGCGCAAAGCGCCATCGAAGCGGTGCGGGCAAAACCGGCCAAGGCCGCAGCCAAGCCATTCACAGCGCAGTACGGCGAATGCGAAACCCACGGCCAGTACCCACTGAACATGGAGGACGAGCACGGACAGGAACGCTGGTACCCGGACGGTTGCCCGATCTGCCGAAAGCAGGCGAACGCCGCACGGTTGCTTGCTGCCAGCAACATCCCCAAGCGGTTCGTGGATTGCACCTTCGACAACTACGATGCCAGCACCGACGAGCAGCAGCGCGTGCTGCGTCGTTGCGAGGGTTATGCCCGCGAGTTCGAGAAGTACCGCGACGCTGGCGCGTGTCTGCTGCTGTGCGGTCGTCCAGGTACAGGCAAGAACCACCTCGCCACCGCGATCTGCCGCCGTTTGCTGGCCGATGGGTATTCCGTGCTGCGCATCAAGGCCAGCCAGTACCTCGACGCCTACTGGTCGAAGGGGTTTGACGAGCGCGAATCGTGGCTGCACGGCATGGCTTCCGTCGATTTGCTGATGATCGATGAAATCGGCAGGAGCAGTAACGCCAAGAGCGCCCAGGACGCCTTTTTCCGGCTGCTGGACGCCCGTTACGAGGCGCAATTGCCAAGCCTGCTGACGACGAACCTCAACCGCGAAGAGTTGATCGAGGTGTTGGGCGATGCGACCTATGACCGCCTGACGCAGGGCGGCAGCGTCCGACTGACGTTCGATTGGGACAGCTACCGCGCCAAGAAGGCGGGGGCATGACATGCCCGGATTGCACGAAAGCGGCCAACACCAAGCACCACGGCGGGTACCGGATGCAGTGCGTCCAGTGCTGTGCCCGGCTTGTGGCATCTGCCAGACCGTCCCGCCCGCATCAGGAAGCGATGTTCGCGGCCATCGCCCGGTTTCCGGCTGCGCCTACCCGACAGGCAGTTTTGGACTGTCTTCGGCTGAACTTCTCGGCACCCCGCTCAGCGCCGCCGAGCAGCGCCTCGCAGACCTTGCTTTGAGCTATCCGCACCTGTTCGGCGAATGGGCCTGATTTGATTTTTTGGGACGTAAAAATGCCAGACACCATCACCTTCACCATCCCCGGAGAACCGGTCGCAAAAGGGAGGGCGCGGTCTTTCATCCGTGCTGGGCACGTCGCCCACTACACCCCGAACAAGACCGCCCGTTACGAAAACCTCGTCAAGCTGGCCGCGCAGCAGGCAATGGGCGACAAGACCCCGGCGGAAGGCGCTGTCGCGCTGATCGTCCGGGCGTTCATGGGGATCCCGACCAGTTGGAGCCAGAAGAAGCAGCGGGCGGCGGCCCTGGGCGAGATCACCCCGACCAAGCGCCCCGACCTCGACAACATCGTCAAGGCGATCAAGGACGGCGCGAACGGCGTGACGTGGAAGGACGATTCGCAGGTAGTGGACGTTCGCGCCAGCAAGCGCTACGGCCATCCCCGCGTCGAAGTGGAAGTGAGGTTCGGCTGATGGAACGATGGGAATACGGCGACCCATTCGAGGTGGTGGCACGCCGCGAGGCAGCGCATGCCGCCTACGTTGAAGCAAAACGCCACCTCCACGCAGGAAACACAATATGACGGAAATCGCAACCACCCCCATCTTTCGTTCCGTCGAGCAGGCGCTGCACGTCGCTTTCCTCATGGAGACACTGCCCGCCACGCAGAAAAGCCAGATGCAGGCCATGATTGACCGGATGCTCGAAGAACTGGGCATCGTGCAGGAGCGCCAGAAAGGCACCATCAACTTCGGCGGCCTGAGCGCGCTCGAAATCCGGGGGCAGTGCGCGATGATTCGCGGGACTGTCATTCATCACCTACCCAAGCCAGAGGCCGACGCGGTTCATGCCCGGTTCGGGTATCAGGTCTGCAAGGCCGAGGGCGTGCGCGGGGTGCGCGACTACAGCCAGCCGTTGCTGTCCACGCAGGGCGACATGGCGACGCTGACGATGGCCTGGGGCGTGTTCGGCACGCAGCGCCAGCGCGACGACCTGTCGGTGCGCAAGATCGCCGCAGAGTACGGCCTGTCACCGGCGACGGTTGGCCGCGACATGCAGATCATCCGCAACACCGGGCGGCTACTCCTGAACCGAGGCGTGGAGCGGCTTGCGCCCATGTTCGAGCGGCAGAATCTGGTGGGCGACTTCTGAACCTTACAAAAAGTTTGCCGCGTCTGAGACAGTTGTGGTATATTTTTGATATTGTCGGGAACGAAGTACGTCCCCGATGCAGACCAAAGCCCGCCAAGTGCGGGCTTTTTGCTTTCTGACCCCTTGTCTCCGTCACCTTCGGGTGGCTTTGAAACCCGTGTCCGGCCTCGTGCTGGCGCGGGTTTCTTCTTTCCGGCTCCTGCTCACATGCGCGATCTGTCCATTCAAACCCCGTCCTGGTCGATGGCGAGAACGACATCATTGCCGGGCATGGCCGCGTGCTGGCCGGAGACGGACGCGCCTTCTCCCTGATGGAGAAAGAGCGCATGGAGATCACAAATGCCAGGAGCAAAGGGTAAATCTGGCGGCAAACGTCCGGGCGCTGGCCGCTCGACCTTCAAGCCGACCGAGGAACAGCGTGATTTGGTGATGCAGTTGGCCGCGTTCGGCCTGCGTCACTCTGACATTTGCCTGTTCATCAAGGACACCAAGGGCAAGCCAATCAGCGAGCCGACGATGCGGAAGAACTTCGCCGTCGAACTCGACACCGGCAAACTGGAAGCCAACGTCAAGGTGGCGCAGACCCTCTACAAGAAGGCCATCGGCGGCGACACCACTTCGATCATCTTCTGGCTGAAATCACAAGCCGGGTGGAAGGACACGCAGCGCGTCGAACTGACGGGCAACGGCGGCGGCCCCATCCAAAGCGTGAGCATGACCCCTGACGAATTCCGGGAGATCGCCAAGAAAATCGCCGAAGAGGTTTGACCATGCGCCAGTTCAGCCCGGACGAGCAATTCGCGGCTGCAAAAATGGCGCAGGCCGATCTGTACTTCTTCTCGCGCTGGATGTTTTTCCAGCGCCGCCGGTACAAGTGGCTGCGCGGGCCGCACCACAAGGCAATTTGCGACGCCCTCATGCGGGTATTTCGCGGGGAGTGCAAGCGCCTGATCATCAACGTGCCGCCCCGATACTCGAAAACCGAGATCGCGGTGGTCAATTTCATTGCCTGGTCGCTCGGCCATGTGCCCGACGCGGAGTTCATTCACGCGAGCTACGCTGCGCCGCTGGCCGTGAACAACAGCGCCAACGTGCGGTCACTGTTGCAGCACGAGGCTTACCAGCAGGTTTTCCCGACCTGCCGCTTGGCATCGGACGCGAAAAGCCACTGGACGACCACGGAAGGCGGCGTGATGTACGCCGCTGGTGCTGGTGGCACGATCACCGGCTTCGGCGCAGGCAAGCACCGCGAGGGCTTCGGCGGCGCGATCATCATTGACGACCCGCACAAGCCCGACGAGGCCAAGAGCGATGTCATCCGGCAGGGTGTCATCGACTGGTTTCAGAACACGCTCGAAAGCCGCAAGAACAGCAAGGACACGCCGATCATCCTGATCATGCAGCGCCTGCATGAACACGATCTGGCTGGCTGGCTGCTCGATGGCGGCAACGGCGAGACATGGGAGCACGTCTGTCTGCCCGCGATCCAAGCCGACGGCACTGCGCTGTGGCCTGAGAAGCACACCATCGAGGACTTGCGCCGGATGGAGAAGGCCGCGCCCTACGTGTTCGCTGGTCAGTACCTGCAACGCCCGGCACCGCCGGAGGGTGGGGTGATCAAGCCCGACGCGATCAACGTGATCGACGCGCTGCCCGCCGAACCCATCAAGTGGGTGCGCGGTTGGGACTTGGCCGCTTCGGTCGATGGCGACTACACGGCGGGCGGCAAGCTCGGCAAGCTGCCCGACGGTCGGTTCATCATCGGCGACATGGTGCGGCTGCGCTGTGGCCCGGACGAGCGCGACACGGCGCTGACGAACACGGCATCCCGCGACGGGAAGTCGGTACGCATCAGCCTGCCGCAAGATCCCGGCCAAGCCGGGAAAACCCAGGTGCTTTACCTCACGCGCAAGCTGGCGGGCTACCCCGTCACCACCTCCCCGGAATCGGGCGACAAGGTGACGCGGGCCGAACCGCTGGCCGCACAAATCAACGTCGGCAACGTGCTCATGCTTCGTGGGCCTTGGAATGACGCCTTGATCAACGAAATGCGGATGTTCCCGAACGGGACGACCGACGACCAGATTGACGCCCTTTCGAGGGCATTTTCTGAACTCATTGCACCGCCAGAACCGGCGCGTGCAGTACGTGTGCCGCACATGACGCGGTGAGCGCGACCCATCGCCGGGGCTTGGGGGTAATAAAACCGGCAGGCCGTGATGTGGTGAGACGAGCCGATCTCCTTTCCTCGCCTTGTGCGAGTTTTTTGCGGCGGCAGGCACGGCCAGCTTGGAACCGAACCGATGTTCAAAACGATCACTTCAAAAATTGACCGCGACCGGGACTACCCGGAGCGTCAATTCGTCATCGACACGCTGACGCGGGTGCTGGAGGGCACCCTGTACGACCATCTGCCTCACGACTTCCACACCGAGAAGACCGACGCGGGCGAGTACATCCCGCTGCGCGACCGCCGTCCCTCGGTCAAGTACGCCCTGTGCAAGACCGTGGTGGATGACTCGGTGTCGTTGCTGTTCAGCGAGGGGCACTTCCCCTCGGTGGATTGCGAGGACGAGGCAACCCGCGACACGCTGGCCGACCTGATCAAGGAAAGCAAGCTCAACGAGGTGATGATCGATGCCGCACAGCGCGGTTCTGTCGGCTCGGTTGCGATCTTCATGCGCGTCATCAAAGGCCGCGTGTTTTTCGAGTCCAAGGGCACGCAGTTTCTGACCCCTGTGTGGCGTGAGGATGCGCCCGACACGTTGGCATCCATCACCGAGCAGTACAAAGTGAAGGGCAAGACGCTCGCCGCGCTGGGCTACACGATTGACGACGATGACCTGAACGCGGATTTCTGGTTCAAGCGGATGTGGGACGACCAGGCCGAAACGTGGTACCTGCCGTGGAAGGTGCGAGACGACAATGCCGTGGCGGTGGTGGACACCGGCAAGACCAAGACCCACGGCCTCGGCTTCGTGCCCGCCGAATGGGTGAAAAACCTGCCCGGCGGCAATGGCGTGGATGGTGCCTGCACCTTCAAAGAAGCCATCGACACCGCCATCGAGATCGACTACCAGCTTTCGCAGGCTGGCCGTGGCCTCAAGTACAGCTCCGACCCCACGCTGTTGATCAAGGAACCGGCGGTCGATGAACAGGGCAGCATCGTCAAGGGTGGCGGCAATGCCATCGTGGTCAGCGCCGAAGGCGACGCCAAGATGCTGGAAATCAACGGCACGGCTGCCCAGGCAGTGATCGAGTACGTGCGCATGTTGCGCGAACTGGCGCTCGAATCCATCCACGGCAACCGGGCGAACGCCGACAAGGTGAGCGCGGCGCAGTCTGGCCGGGCGATGGAGTTGATGAACCAAGCCTTGATCTGGCTGGCCGACAAGCTGCGCATCAGCTACGGCGAGGGGGCGCTCCTGTCCCTGCTGCGCAAGATCGTGCTGGCCTCGGCCAAGTACCCGCTCAAGGTGGGCGGCGAGGAAATCGAAGCCCTGAACGCCAAGGCGAAGCTGTCACTGCGCTGGCCCGCGTGGTACGCGCCGACCTACGCCGACAAGCAGACCCAGGCGGAAACCCTCACGACGCTGCGCACTGGTGGCCTGCTGTCGCGTGAAACGGCGGTCAAGTCACTGGCCGATGGCTACGACATCGAAGACCCGCAGGACGAACTGCGCAAGATCGACGCAGACCCGCCCCCGCCGGTGGCCGATACGCCCAAGCTACAAAAGCCCAACCCTGATTCCAATGACTGAGGCCCAACATGGCAACCTACAACCTTGACACCGTTGCTGGTGCGCTGATCGTTGATTCGATGAAGCGGCAGAACGGCAACGGCGCTTACCGCTACGACCGCCACTACAACGTGCTGGCGCAGGCTGGCTTGGCCGTCGGCGACACCGTGTATTTCGACATCGACGTGCCTGAATGGGTGCGCATGCTCGTGGCGGAAAAGCGCAGCGCCGCAGCCAACGCTGACACCCTGACGATGATGGCGATTGACCCGCAGTTCGTCGGCATCCAGCCGCTGCTGTTCAGCGTCTATGCCAACACGCCCGCGACGAACAACACGGCCACGAACTGCAACATCATGGCCTGCAAGCCCGTCGGCTCGCGCATCAGGGTCTCGCTCACGATTGCCGGTTCCGTTCCCGCGAACCTGCTCCTGAGCTTGATGATGTACGACTCGCAGTAACCCGTTTCCATCCCCCCGCTTGATGCGGGACTTCGCAACTGGCCGCCAGATGGCGGCTTTTTTATTGGAGTGTCCTGATGACCACCCCGAACGATAACCCCAACCCGAATCCGAACCCCGCACCGGCTCCGACGCCTGCGCCTGCCGCGCCGACGCCCAAGGAGCCGGAGACCTTCTCTGCGGAGTACGTGAAGGAGTTGCGCCGTGAAAACGCGCACTACCGCACGAAAGCCAAGGAGCAGGAAGAGGCCGCACAGAAGGCGCTGAAAGATGCCGAGGAAATGACCACGAAGGCCAAGGCCGACGCGGACGCTCGCATCATTCGCGCCGAACTGAAAGCCGCTGCGCTCAAGGCCGGGATGATTGACCTCGACGGGTTGAAGCTGGCTGACCTTTCCAAGGTCGCTCTCAAGGACGACGGCACCCTCGAAGGTGCTGACGCCCTCATGGAGGGGCTGAAAAAGGACAAGCCGTATCTGTTCGGGCAACCGGCGACAACTACCCATACGGGGAAAGCGCCAGACCCCAACCCTCCGACGCCCAAGAAGGCGACGGAGATGACCGCCGAAGAATACGCAGCTGCGAAAGCGGCTGCCCTCAAAGGCAACAAGTAAATCCACGCCTTGGCCGTTCGCGGCCAAGGTTCGTCCCATCGGGTGCAGGCCACCAAGGGGAATGACCGAAACCTCATTTTTTTTGGAGTGACAAATGTCCATTCAAAACATGCCGACGGCGCTACAGCCGATCATCCAGCAAGGCTTCTTGGAGCGCGAGTTCCACGATGCCTTGCAATCCGCCATTGGCTACCGTGCCGTGGCTGACCGCGAACCCGTTGCAATCAACGTCGGTGAAACCGTCACGAAGACCCGCAACGGCCTCAAAGCTCCTGTCACGACCCCGCTGACTCCGAGCACCAACACCAACATGGACAACGGCATCACGCCTTCGTCCTTCACGGTCGAGCAGTACACCCTGAGCATCAACCAGTACGGTGACTCGATTGACCTGAACACCGTGACCTCGCAGGTCGGCATTGCCAACCAGTTCCTCAAGAACGCGCAGGTCAACGGCGTGCAGGCCCGCCAGTCGCTCGACCGGATCGCCCGCAATGCGCTGTTTGGTGCCTATCTCGGTGGCAATTCCCGCGTGCGTACCACCCTGGGCGCACCGGCCACTACGCTGGCAGTCGATGACGTGCGTGGCTTCGCCTACGCACTGTCCAACGGCCAGATGCTGCCGGTATCCGCTGGCAACCCGCTGCCCGTGCTGGTCGGCGGCAACGTGTACAACTGCATCGGCGTCGCGGTGGACGGCTCCAACGTCTCCACCACGATCATCACCGGCGGCGGCATCAGCGGCATTTCTGGCACGCTGACCTTCTCGACCAACGTGACCGTGGCCGACGGCACCGCCGGTAACGTGGTCGCCAGCACCTACGCTGCGCCGATCATCCGTCCGAACGGCAAGTACATCGGCGGTTCCGCAACCCAGGCCACCGCGACGCAAGCCGCGCTGACCTCTGCCGACAAGCTGACCCTCGGCGCGGTGGAAGATGCCGTGGCGATGCTGCGCAACAACACCGGCATGGATTCGGTGGCGTTCAACCTGTACCTCGACAACATGTCGATGCGTCAGTTGTGGGCGGACAACGACTTCAAGCTGATGTACCAAGGTCAGTACGGTTCGCAGGAAATGCGCGTGGGCAAGGTGTTCCAGCTTCTCGGCTGCAACTTCATCCCGACCACCGAAGCGCCGTACCAGCCCGCCAACACTGGCGTCACCGCTGGCGTGCGCCGTCCCATCCTGTGCGCCCCCGGCGCTCTGGTGGAAGGCGACTTCGCCGGTATGGAGCAGCGCGCGATTGACGCTTCTGGTGTCAACAGCATCGTCCAGACCATTGATGACGTGGTGCAGGTTGTTCGCGCTCCGATTGACCGCTTGCAACAAATCATCGCTCAGTCGTGGTTCTGGATTGGTGGCTTCACCGCTCCAACCGACGCGACCGCAACGCAGAACATCATCCCGACCGCTTCGCAGACTTACTACAAGCGTGCGGTGGTGATTGAACATGCAGCGTAAACAGTAGCGATGTGACCCATGCCCGGCTACTTCGGTGGCCGGGCACAACCCACACAAAACGAGGGCAACATGGCAACAGCAAAACCCAACCCGAACGAGGGCAAGCAGCCCCCGGCGGCACCTCTGCCCGAATCGGTCAAGCTGGCCGCTCCCTACGGCTTCATCAACGACGAAACCGGCGAGCACCACTACTGGCAGGTCGGGCAGGAAGTGACCGACCCCGCCGAAATCAAGGTGCTGGTCGAACGTCAAGCGCCTCTGGAGTAAGCCATGCTGACGGACGCTGAAAAGGTCGATGTGCGCCGGTTTGCCGGGTACGGCAACTTCGGACAGCAGGCTCTCCCGGCGTCCGGCTATCGGTTCTCGACCGCCTACGGCACGCTTGAGTACAAGCTGAACAACCTGACCACACAAGAGGAAAGCGTGCTGCGCACGGTCTATCTGGCGCGGCTTGCCACGCTGGAAACCGACATGGTTGATCAGACCACGCAGAACCTCGACACCGATCAGGCCGCCGTCTGGAAGCACAACAAGAACGAGCACCGCGACCGCCGGGCGTTGTATTTCGACTTCCGGCGGCAGATGTGCGGCTTCCTTGGCATTCCGCCTGGGCCGAACCTTGGCACCGGCGGCGGCCTGACGGTGGTTGTATGAACGCCGCTCAGATCAACGCCAAGATTTATGCCGGGCGCGGAAAGGTGGCTTTGCGGCTTGGTTTGGATTACGGCGTGTTCAGGCCGGTGACGGCTGCCGACCCGATGCCCAACCAGGTCACGACGATCAAGGCCGCGTTCAACTCAGGCGACAACAGCTACAAGTCGCCCAACATGCCGGGTGATGCCTTCTGGTATGGCGATTTCGACGCTCGCGTGACGAAACCCGGTGACTATCTGGTGAATCCAGCCAACCCGCTGGACATCAAGTACATCGCCGCGCAGCAATCGCTGCTGCCGATCATCTGCGTCGATTGCAACCGCAAGGTGCGCTTATCGCGTGCCGCCACGCTAGGGGCAGCGGGAACGGTCGGCGCGGTTGGATACAACGGCATGTGCGATGCACCTGCCGAGTCCAGCGACGTGATTGGCATCAACCCCGCCAGCAATGGCGGTGTTTTCGTCGGCTGGCCGTGCGCCATTCTGTTCGGCGGCAAGAGTCAGGCCGCCACCGGCCTGCCTGCTGACGTGAAGAACTCCGGCTGGCGCATCCTGCTGCCGCCATCTGTCCCGGTGGTCGTGCGTTCTGGCGACATCGTGACCGATGACCTCGGCAAACGGTACGCCATCGAGGGCGCTGAACTCACTGATCTCGGGTGGCGCATCAATGCCCAGGAGGTGCATCCGTAATGGCAGACATCACAGAAGTCGGACAGGCGCTGGTCGCGGCAATCGCACAGGCAGCCTATCCCAACGGCACCACGCAGGCATCGGTAGGAAACTGCCCGATCCTCGTTTATCAAGGCTGGCCGAACCCGCAGCAGCTTGAGGCTGATGTGCGGGCTGGCAAGGTGCATATTTCGGTGTTCCCCCGACCGGGTGACAGGGTGACATCGGTCATGGCCGGAGACGGCGATTGGCAAGAGCAGAGTAACGATGGCACGCAGGGCGTGAGCATCTGCGAAGTTCGGCGACAAACCCGAAATTTCCAGATCACCGTGTGGGCCAGTTGCTTCGACCGCCGCGATCCGGTCGCAAAGGCCATCGACAGCGCATTGGCAACCGTGACCCGCTTGACGCTGGCCGACGGCTCGCAAGGCGTGATGACCTATCTGAACTCGACGCAGGACGATGACCAGCAGAAGCAGGGCATCTACCGGCGCGACCTGTTCTATGCGGTCAATTACCCGACGACGCAGACCGAGACCGACTACGCGATCAAGGAAATCGACCTCAGCGTGCGCAGGGTTGTGGATGCAACAGATCCCAACAGCGCCGCCTTGGGTTCGAAGGTCACCGTCGCGCTGACGGCCACGTCCGTATCCACCACCATCACATCGTAAGAGGTACACCGTGAAACTGAAAGTCATCCAGCCGTTCGGCAACAACGCCGTCGGCGACGAAATCACCAACGAGGACGAAATCAAGAGGGTTTTGGACTCCGAGCAAGCGCACTACGTGGTCAAGGTTCCCGACGAACCGGCACCCGTCAAGGACGCCGCAAAGAAGTAACCCGGATTTCCAATAACCCCAAGCCCCCGCAAGGCCAACGCCTGCGGGGGCTTTCCATTTCGGAGGGCATAACATGCCAGTCAGTCAGCAAGGTGCAATCAACACCACGGCGCTCTACGTCCCGGACGTTTACGTCCAGATCGTTCCGCCGTCTGAAAATTTCCTCAACGGCCTGCCGACCAACATCCTCGGCATCGTCGGCACTGCACAGTGGGGGCCGGTCAACGCGCCCACCATCGTCGGCAGCTTGTCCGACTACGTGCAGAAGTTCGGCAACATCCAGGCACGCAAGTACGACATGGGCACGGCTGTGTGGGCCGCAGTGCTCAACGGCGCGAACAACATGCGCTGCGTGCGCGTGACCGACGGTACCGATACTGCCGCGACGGCGACGGTGCAGACCAACTGCATCACCTTCACGGCCAAGTACACCGGGTCGCTCGGCAACTCGCTGCAAGTCACGCTTGCGGCTGGTAGCGCAGCCAATAGCTGGAAGGCTGTCGTGGCGCTTCCCGGCCTCGTTCCCGAGGTGTTCGACAATCTGGCGTCCGGCTTGACCGGCAACGCTGTGTGGGTGGCGATTGCCAGTGCGATCAACAACGGCGTGTCTGGCCTGCGCGGTCAGTCCCAGCTGGTCGTGGCGACCGCTGGCGTTGGTACTGCGGCACCGACCGCATCAACCTACACGCTGACTGGCGGCACCGATGGCGTGACCACTATCACCGGCGCGACTCTGTTGGGCGTGGATACCACCCCTCGCAAGGGCATGTATGCACTGCGTGGCACCTTGACCAGCGTGGCGATGCTTGCCGACTGTGACGACAGCACAACGTGGAGCACGCAGGTGGCCTACGGGCTGTCCGAAGGCACCTACATGATCGCCACCGGCCCGGCGGGTGACACGATCACCAATGCGACGGCGACCAAGGCAACCGCAGGCATCGACACCTACACGATGAAACTGCTATTCGGCGATTGGGTGTACTTCCAAGACACGGTGAACAACCAGACCCGCCTGATTTCGCCGCAAGGCTTCGTGGCGGGTCGTTTGTCCGGTCTGTCGCCTGAGCAGTCCAGCCTCAACAAGCCGCTGTACGGCATCGTCGGCACGCAGAAGAGCTCTCAGAACCTGACCTACTCGCAGGCCGAGTTGCAGGCGCTGGCCCAGGCAGGCATCGACGTGATCGCCAACCCGATTCCAGCGGGCAACAGCTTCGGCGTGCGCATCGGTCAGAACTGCTCGTCCAATGCGGTCATCAACGGGGACAACTACACCCGCATGACCAACTACATCGCCTACACCCTGAACGGTGGCATGGGCTTGTACGTCGGCAAGCTGCAAAGCCCTAAGACGCGAAACGATGCCTTCGGCACGGTCAATGCCTTCATGTCCAACCTGTGGCAGCAAGGAATGATCGGCGACGTGAACGACCCGCAGAAGCAGCCGTTCTCGATTCAGTTGGACAAGAACAACAACCCGTCCAGCCGTGTTGCCCTGGGCTACATGCAGATCGATTGCCGTGTCACCTACCTGTCGGTGATCACCAAGCTGATCATCAACGTGGAAGGCGGCCAGTCGGTCAAGGTCAGCGTTGCCAGCATCACGCCGCAGTAATTCCCATCAATCTCCGACCCCGCTCCGGCGGGGTTTCTCGTTTCTAGGAGTCTCTCATGAGTCAAAACGGTTATTCGCTTGGGCGCGACGTTACGCTGGCAATCATCCTGCCCGACGGCAGCAGTCTGAGTCTCGGCAAAGTCACCAAGTTCACTTCCAAACAGGACACCACCGATCAGAAGCTGAAAGGTATCGACGGCATCGTTGATCACCTGCGCTTCTACGAAGGCTGGTCGGGTTCGTTTGAATCCGAGCGGCGCGGCCCTGAACTCGACGTGTACTTCGCCAAGTTGGAAGCCAACTACTACGCCGGGATCGATGAACCGCCCGCCACGCTGCAACAGACCATCGTGGAGCCGAACGGGCAGGTGTCGCAGTACCGCTTTGAGCGCGTCTTGCTCAAGTACGACGACGCGGGCGACTGGTCTGGCGACAAGTCGGTACACCAAAAGATTTCGTTCGTGGCCACACGCCGCATCAAGCAGGCGTAAGCGCGGGTATCACCCACAGGCCGGATTGATTCCGGCCTTTTTCATCACCTCAAGGAGTTGCAATGTCTGGAACAGAGCAGAAGGTCGCCGAAGTCGGCGGCGCAAAGGTAACCATCAACCCGTCCGATCAACCCGCAGCCAAGCCTGCCGCATCCGCGAAGGACTTCACCGTCACCGATGCACTTGGCCGCACCATCCGCCTGAAAAAGCCCGGCCCGCTGGCGAATCTCGACTTTGCCAAGGCAGCAGGCAGCGACAAGCTGAACGTGCTCTATCTGGCCGAGGTCGCCCACCTCAAGTTCGTGGCCGCGATTGACGACCAGCCGGTCGCCACGCCGAGCACCGAAGGCGAACTCCGCGCTTTGTACCTGCGCCTGGGCGACGAAGGCAACGAGGCCGCCATGCAAGGGGTTGCC
>JAEMQF010000389.1 GCA_022758925.1 Burkholderiales bacterium
CGCAGGTAGGGCCGAACGACTTTTGCTGTGCTCGGGCACGGTGTGCCCGGGGTGAATGTCAACGAGGGTACTTCCGCTCCAGCCTCCGCAGTCTTGTCGCAGTACCAGAAACCGCTGCTGCTGAGCACCTGCGCTGCTGTGTCGTCGAGCGTGCCCAGACGGGTCTCGCTGTGCTTGACGCTGCCGGTGTACGGGAAGTCCTGTAGGTATTGGGTGACGATGCTCAGCGCCGCTCCGTTGGGACCAGGGCTTTGGCGGCGAACCTCGCGAAACCCGAGGAGCCCCCGACCGTTCAGGTTCGCCTTCAGGCCCGTGTAGCTGTATTCAGTGGCCACCTTGGACGGACCCGAGCCAATGTCCACACCAATGTCGGTCTCGCTCTTGGTCACCACATAGATCGGTGCAGTCACGTCCACCATCGGGTAGACGGCCGCATTCGTGTTCGTCGCTCCAGGCACGCTTCGGTCGCTGGTGTAGCGCACCACGCTACCGCTGTCGGGGCTAGCAAGCGAAACCCACGTCAGGTCGGTCTTGAGGCCCGTACTTCCCGTCACCGAAACCAGCTGATCCGGGACCGTTCTGTCGACCTTCCTGTACAACTGATTCGCCGTGGCCGGGCCGGCAGTGGGCGAGGACTTCATGCGAAGCATTTGGATCGATCCGCTGCCGGTGAAATCACCAAGAACGAAATCGGTGCTGCCATCACTCCTGCGCAGCTGGGTCTCGGCTGAATTGAGGTTGAATGTGGTCGACGCAGTGAAACTACCATCGCCGCGCGAAAGGTAAACGGTGTTGTTTTCGACCTGGTCCGCCCAACGAAGAAGGTCGCTGCGGCCGTCGCCGTTGATATCGATGACTTCCACGCCGATGCCCGCGGTTGGCGCAGACAGCTGAGTGACCAGTTCGTTGCCAGGCGCCACCAGGTTGAACTGAGCAGCACGGTACGCGCTGATTCCATTGGCGGTAAGCAAGCTGTTGGACGATGGCCCGTTGTTTGCGGCAAAGAGGCAGTCCGCTTTGCCGTCGCCATTGACGTCGATGGGGTGCTTGCACCCGTAGGCTGAGTTCGGCGTTGCGGTGAAGTTGTCATCACCGTTCGATGTCCAATCGGTTAGACCCCCGGCCACAAATGGATTGCCGACACCCCGCAGGTCCAACAACCCGTCGCCGTTGACATCGACTACTGCCTGTAGGGAACGGACGTACCCCCACTTGGCTGGATCCGTATAGAGCGAATAGTGCAGAAGGTTCGAAGCCACTTCAGAAAAGTTCCCAGTGCCATCGCCGAGGTACACGCGCGTGCAAGCGACCGACAGACAAGGATCGCCCGGTTCGAGTAGAGCGGCCGTCATTGCCGGCAGCGTCGTGGTGATGATGTCGAGCAGACCGTCGCCGTTCACGTCGATGAGGAAGAAATTCGCCCCATTGGTCCACTTGATGAGGGGTTCATCGCAACCGATCTTCCACCCTACAATGCCGTTGCACGGATAGCTGACGACGCTGACCAGACGCTTCAGGACGAGCGTTGAGGGAAGCACCTTACGAACGAAGGTACCGTCGCCAGCCGAAATGAAGGCGAGACTCTGCCCATAAGAAGGGCATGCAGTTCCGTCGATACGCAACGCATTGCTATAGCGCAACAGGTCAGTCAGGCCATCCCCGTTCAGATCGATCGCGTACGTGAAGAAGCAGCCGTCGCTCTTAACCAGGTAGTCGTACCTGACATTGAAGTTGATCTGCGGTTCAAATGACCCGTCTTCGCGCGCAAAATACAGCAGGTTTACGTTTGGATCATCAGTCCATCTGATCAAGTCGGTTCGGCCGTCGCCGTTAAAGTCACCTGTGAGTACGCCAATATCTCCGGCAGCACTCAATAACGGCAGTGTTCCCAGATTGAACGCTGTGACCGGCTCGAACGCCTCGTCTCCGCCGCCCGCATAATTGAACTTCACCGGCGGCAGGCACTGCGCCTCGGCCGCGCCGACGCACTCGGTAATGGTCTTCACCCGGCTTCGATTCGTCACCGGCCCTTGCTCGTAGGCCAGCTTCACGGCCTTGACCTTGATCGCCCCGGCCGCTGGAACGGCCGGATACGGTGTGGTTTCGGGCATGCCGTACGGCGCTTCGTCGCCCGCCCAGTTGGTGTAGGTCTTCACCGCGTCGAGCCGGCGCACGCTCACGTTCTTCTTGCCCTGGTGATACGTCTCGGCACGGTCCTGCACCGTGTTCGCCGGGGCCACCGGCCGGTCGCTGTAGACGAACTGCACCCGGTTCCTCGGCTGCGCAGTGCTCGTGCCGGTGTAGCGGATCTCCAGCAGGTTCCATTCCTTGCCCGGAGTCGGACTGTTTGCCGTGGGTCCGCTGCCCCATGGCACTTCTCTTTGCTCGTACTGGAAGTCGATGTAGTTGCCCAGCGTGTCGCTGATGCGGCTCACCGCCCACACCGACACCACGCCGTCGCCTTGCACGGTGATGGCCGCCTTGGCCGTGGCGTTGGTGTTGTCGCCGTACTCATAGATCTGCCCGCCCTTGGTCCAGACTTTGAAGTACGCCGGACCGTTGGCTGCGACGCCTGCCGCAGAGTCATAGGCGCGGATGCGCGCGCCGCTGTCTTTTTCGGTGCGGTACTCGCGCACCAGCCCCGAGCCGCCAAGGCTGTCGTTGAGTTGGGGGAAGGCGCTGGGTGCGCCGTTGGCATCAGTCTGGATCAGGCGCTGGCCATCGAGGCATAGCTTGTCGTTGCCGCTGAAGTCCACCGCGCGTGGGCTGCCGTCGATGGCCCGGATGCCCGCGCAGCGCGTTATCGCCGACATGCCCTGAATCGACCAGCCATGCCCAACCGGGCCGTTGACGCCTCCTGCGGCATACAGCAACCCGATGTTGGGCACCAGGTTGCCAATGCCAGGGGGCACGGCGATGGGGTGGCTGTAGATGGGGCTGCCACTCTCGGAGACGGACAGTTGCGCGCTTGCCCCCAGACTGAACAGCGCGGCAGTCAGGCCAAGAATGTGGCCAAGCCAGTGAACAAGACGCTTCCCGTCTGCGCCCCGCGTCGTGGGCACGCCTTTCGGCATGATCCTGTCCCCTCTTGATGCGCCGCTTGTGGCGCCGAAAATCGGCCAGCCGAAACTCTTGCAGCGCTACACAACAAACGGCGGGGATCTTGTTGTTTCGCGATCTCTGAACAAGGATCGCAGAGTAGATTCATTCTTGCTTTGGGACAAACCCGCGATGAGGGGGGGGCAAGCACCCCCGTTACATCTCCTTTGTGAAGGACCAGGGCGACCGAGCCGCGATCGCAACTGTGAGGCTTGCTGAATTGCTCGCCACCGGGTAGCGCGCGAACACTGACACACTCCGAGGACCCAAATCTTTCTGACAACGACGTTCACAGCGCGCACGCGCTGCATCACTGGCAGCGAATTGCAGCGCATCAAGTTGGCCATGAACTACCGCGCGCATCGTCTTCGCACCCGATCTGGCCCGATGTCGTGCGCGCTGATCGGCGTGGCTTAACTCACGAGCCTACGCAGCGGCAACTTGCTGGCGGTGAAGTGCGAACAGGTCAAGGGGGACAGCAGCTTGTTCGTTCCGTCCAGGGCCGAAAAGAGCACCGGCGTGGCGCTGCCGATCGAGTGCACACCCAGGCTGCTGCACGTCATTCAGCGCCTGAAGGTGCTGCGCAGGAAACGCCGCGGCTTTGGGCCACAGATATTCACACCATCCACGCGCGCGCGGCGTACACCTGTAAAGGCGCGTCATCCACCGCAAAGCTTGCGGTGAAGCGCGGCCGTGTGCACGGCTCGCACTTCGATGACCTGCGCGCAAAGGCATTGACGGACGCGGTTGCCACGCGCGGGATGGGCGCGGCGCGAACCATGGTGGTGCCACCTGGGTATTTCGGAAGCGCGTAACCGGCCGATTCAGCATCGTGACCGACGATTTCGGGAACGTGACCGATCATTTCGGTGACGTGACCGAGGGGACTTTGATACCCGCATAGAAACGGGTTCCGACCTGTCAACGAGGCTTGTCTCCCCAACGCCACCGCTGCAGCAATACGGCGCCGGCAAATGTGCTTCGGCATGTCCATCCAGAACTGTCGACATGCGCGCGACATGATTTGGCACAGACGGATTTGCTGGCGCGGCGCGTCCTCCGCTTGCCAACGCAGCGCCGTCTTCACCGGGCCAGGGACAAAATCCTCGGCACCGCCGCCAGCAAACTCTTCGTGGCCTCCGAGCGCGGAGAACGCAACACCGCATCCGCAAGCCCCGCCTCGCCGATCCGCCCCTGC
>JAEMQF010000052.1 GCA_022758925.1 Burkholderiales bacterium
CACGGATCGCGCCGAATGGGTCTGAAGCTGCGATTGATCGATTTCAATCTTGCGCTGCAGCGCCAGCAAGCCCGCATGGCGCGGATTGTCTTTGAGCGCTTGTTCAATGCCCCGCAACGCAGCCTGGGGACTCTTGGCGTCGACTTGCCGCTGGGCGTCGGCAAGCGCCTGTTCCTGGCGCCGCAGCGTCACCAGTTCAGCGAGAAGTGCGTCGATGCGAGCGTTCTGAGGGTCGAGCGCTTTTGCCCGCATGAGCTCTGTTTGCGCTTCGTCAAGATTGCCTTCCACGCGAAACGACGAGGCAGCCGAGATTCGACGCGTCACGGCTTCAGCGCGGGCCCGCAACAGGCCACCGCGAAGCGCGGTGCTTTCAGGGTAGAGGCGCAGGCCGTCGTCGAGCATGCGTATCGCCTGTTCATAATCGCCAGAATCGATTGATTGCTGCGAATCGCGCCGAATCTGTTGTTCAGCGCAGCCGATCATCAGTGCCGCACTCAGTACCGCGATGCAGAGGAACGCACCACGGGCGAACGTGAACTGATTTGAGGCGCAAGTCATCGACTTGCCGATTGCGGAACGGGCGGAATGGGGATCACAACGCGCGCGTCCAGCGGAGCATAGTGCAAGCCTACGCCATTCGAATCGATGCTCTCTACTGTGAATCCTCCTTCGAGGCGACTGCCGACGCCCACTTGTATCGCCACGTCATTTCGGACCAGATAGACGAGGGTTTTGCCTAGGGGATCGATCATCTGCCCGAGAAAGCGGTAGTTGATGGTCGGGGGCTGAGCGACCGGACTTGAGGCAGGACCGGGAGCGGACACTGCCGGAATTGCCGCCGGTGCAATCTTGGGCGCTGGCGGCGGCGGCGAGACGACTCCCACGAACGGATCAAACTTGGCCCGCGTGAGTGCCAGTCTGGGCAACTCAATCGGCAACAAGAGCGTGCTTGTGTCCGACAACGCCGCGGGCGCTGGCAATCGGTTCGTCGCAAATCCATTGTTCTCACCTGCCGTGCGCTGAACTTCTCGGACTTCGCTCTCAGGCCACCAAATGGCTAAAGCAGACGCTACCGCGCTGAACAGCAACAACCAGCGAAGCGATGGGCGAAGGTTTACCACTGGCTGCCCCGACCTTCAGTTGCGACGCACTGTCGTTGGCTGAGTCAGCAGCACCAGAGCCACCTGCGCTTCAACGTCGCTTGACGACGCCTGCCGGCGAAGCATCAGCCGCTGCAGCACGGCGCCGGGCTGGTCCACGCCCTCGGCAAGCACCGATTTGAGCTGCGGGTAGGCCCCGCGCAACACGAACAAAACCTCAGTCCGGCCCAGGCTCTGCGGGCTTGCATCGCGCGAATTCGCGTTCACCGACACGAGCACGACCCGTTGCGCAGCGCACGCGCGCTGCAGTCGGCGCAGGACTGTCTCGACTGCAGGGGCCGTCGCTAACGCTGCAACATAGTCAGCGGGCGTGGGTGTGGCCCTCGGCGCATCGGCAGCCTCGGCGAGGCGCAGCCGCTCCTTCAACTGGCCGGATTGGGCTATTGACCACTCAAGCTGCCGGCGCGCCTGCCAGGCATAGGTGGCCAGCGCCAGCGCCGATAACAGCGCGGCAATGGCCGCCACGCGGGTTCTGCTTTGCCAACGCGAAGGACGAGGCATTCACATACCCTTCGACAGGTTGACGCGACTGGCCCTGAAGCAGCAACTGAATTTGGCCTGCGGCCAATTCAAGGAGCCCTCGGGCGGCCACGTGGTGTGCCGACCATGCATCTTGGCACGATCGATCACGATTTTGGTTTGCATTGATTTCCAGAAAAGCGAGGGAGGCCCGACGCAGACGACCGTCAAAGCAATTCCTGGAATTGCCGCCACCAATAGCGATTTTGGCTCAGCCCGGATCGTCGTGGCTGTCATCCTTACAAATGTTGAGGTTGGCGAACCTGGCGAACCTGCATTCGCGGGGGGATGATCGCCTTCAATCTCCTCACTTGCGGCCCTGCGGGGTGGATTGGATAAGCGTGCTGTCGAGCACCTGCCTGGTCCAGCCGAAGCGGCTCGGGTGCGTGGGTAGCCACTCGATTCCGGTGGGCGCGGCCATGGTGCAAAGTTTAAGAGCTGCGCGCACCATGCCCCGCGCTTTGCGCCTCGGCGCGGGCAATGAGCTGGCTGACCCGAGCAACCGACAGCCCAAGCTCGGTAGACAAGGCGGTCATGCTGATGCCACTTCGCACATGCGCACAGCGCAAGGCTTCTTCGCGGGTACCGCAAGCGTCCAGCCAATAGGCCAAGTTGCGCGGCACGCTGCGCTGCGCCTTGGGCACGTCCTTGCTGGCCGCGTCGGCGCCCTTGATGAGGCTGTGCATGCGCTCGACGAAGTCGTCGTCACCAAGGTAGATCTGCTTGTTCAGGCCTTGATCCCACAGTCGCAGTTCGCGCCCCGCGGCCACCAGTTGCGCGTACATCCGGCGGGCTCGCCGCAGGTGGGCTGCGGTTTGCGCCGGGTGCCCCAGCAGATACCCATGCAGGCCCTCGCCGTCCAGCCATTGCGGCGCGTCAGCCTCGCCCACATGGGCGCGATAGCTCGACCACGGCCACGACCCAGGCGCATCCACGATGCCCGCGCGTACGGGGTTGAGTTCGACGTAGCGGCACACTTCAAGCAAATAGGCATCGCGATCCACCAAGATCGCCTTGAAGCGCCCTTGGAACAGGTGGCCGACCTTGCCGTGCCGCCGGTTGAAGCTCTGGGTGTACACGCCGTTGATGTGGCGCATGAGCAGCGACAGATTCGCGCAGCGCGTGTGGAGCACGAAATGATAGTGGTTGCCCATCAGGCAGTAGGCCAGCATTTGCGCGTCGAACCGTTCCAGACCCTGCTCCACCACCGCCAGAAGAGTGCCTCTATCGGCATCGTCGTCGAAGATGCTCTCGCGCCGGTCACCACGCGATGTGACGTGGTAGACCGCTCCAGGGAACTCGATTCGCAGCGGGCGCGACATGGTCTCACTCTACCCGTGTCAGCTGTCGATGGGGGTTTATATTTAAGACCTGACCCCTATGACCCTTTAAGACCTGACCCCTATGACCTCTTGTGACCCCTATGACCTCTTGACCCCTATGACCGAACCAACGCGAGCGTAATCACCAAGGTAGCGCTTAACAGTATGGCGAGCCAATCAGAAAATTCAGCGATGGCGTCTTCGGGATCTACCCGAACTAGGAAGAATCTTGCCATCCTGCGTTTTGCTCGATTAAACATGAACCTCGCGAGAATTAGCCCGGCGACCAATGAGCACCCAGTCGCCAGCACTGCGTGCATTCCGCTGTTGTCGTGAAACACACGCCAGCTGCCGACGACGAGCAGACCGGGGAGCAGTGCATACGCCAGCGCGTGAAGGACGTTCTCTTTCATAGCAGTGAACTTCAGTGACCTTCGCTTGGATGAGGCAGGCTTTTTTCTGCTGCTTCGAATAGCCATCCAGTAATTACGCCAGCACGTCCTGAAACAAATTTTCCAGTGGTCTCCAGCATTCTCTCGACTCCCATGCTTCCAACCCATCCTCCAAATTTTGCGGCCCCTTCAACGCTCGCTCCACTTGCAAAGTCATACACCGATCCGGCAACGGCATAGGCCTGATCCATCAGGAATCCGACTGGATTTGTTAGTCGCGCAATCCTAGTTGTAAGGTCTATAAACTCGTTTACGGCAGGACCCATATTTGGTCCGTTTGGTAACTTGGCTTCAGAGGCGTCAGCCATCACTTCATTGATGCATTGCGTAGTCCTACAGGACTGCGCCTTTGTCTTTATTTCCTCAGCTGTGCACGCGCCCTGGTGGAGGCTGCAATTAAAGAGGTACCCAAACGCCCCCTGCTGCGCGCCATCTGCAAACTTTCCTCCGCTGGCGACCGATGCGAACCCGCCTAGCATCACATGTTCGATGGTTCCCATGACCACAGTACCCTTGAACGCACCGCCATCCGTGACATTCGTATACGCCGCAGACACCCCCGCCGAAATTGCCCCGTAGCGACAACTCCCCCCGCTGGCCGAAGTAGATGCACACCCAACCGCTGCATGGCCCGCCACGTTGGCAAACTTGTCAACGTCGGACATGTAAGGCGTTGCTGTGCCACTGAGCTCATTGGCCTCTATCGAGGTGGTCCAATCCCCGACCTGCGTAAACGCATACGACGTCGCCCCAGCAATGACCCCAGTCTTTACCGATTCCCCAAACGAGCGCCCCGAGAACCCCGCCCATGCCGCCTGGCCAGCTCCGTTGCAAGCCGCAACTGCCCCTGCCCCTGCCTCCCCGCAATAAACAACCGATACCACCCCAATGACAATCGAGCCAATCTGGTACCCAATCTTGGAGTGGGCAATCTTCGAAATGATCGGGAGCCCAGTGACTGCATTGCGCAGCTTCGTCCAAAACGAGAACCCACTCGGATCCGTGCAGGTCATCGGGTTGTTGAAGCAGTACCCATAGCGGTTGTAGTTCTGCAGATTGGTGGGGTCCTGGATGAACGGATCGCCCTGCATGAACAGCCCCAGGCGCGGATCAAATATCCGCCCGTTCATGTGGATCAGCCCGATGTCGTCCAGGTGCTCATGCCCCGTGTAGCCCCGATCCGTGCCGCTGTTGGTGTTGCTCGTCCAGTCAATGACGAGCGTGCCAAACGCGTCGTACTGCCCTGCGGCCTGGCGCCGCTTGCCAAACGGGTCGTAGCTGTAGCGCGCCGTCACGCTGCCGTTGTGGTCGGTGGTGGCCACCAGCGAGCCCAGGTAGTCCTTGTGCCAGTACTCCATCTTCACCAGCGCGAGCGTGGTGGTGACGGTGGGTGGCGTCATCTGCCCTGCAAGCAGCGTGGGCACGGGGCCGGTGGACACCAACACCCCGATGCTCATGCCACCCACGCTCAGGTAGTGGCGCCGCTGGGTGCTGGGCGAGTCGCAGTTGCGGCTGCTGCCGGCCGACTCGCACTCAAACCCCAGCCCGCCCTGGCTGTCTGGGTGCAGCGACCAGGTGGTGCGCGTCACGCCGGCCACCACGCGCGTCTCCCTCACGCGGGCATGGTTCTCGTCGTACAGCCAGGTGTACTGGTGTGAACCCGCCGGCCCTTGCGCGCCGGTTTGGCCGTCGGGCAGGTTGAAGCTGGTGTAGGCCACCGTGCGGTAGCTGCCCGCGCTGGCCTCGGTGAGGTTGCCGTTGGCGTCGTAGGTGTAGCTCGCGTTGGTCGCGCCCGTCACGCTCAGCAGCGCGTGGGGCTTCAC
>JAEMQF010000370.1 GCA_022758925.1 Burkholderiales bacterium
TGGCCTGAGCTGGACCATCGCGCGCCGGCGCGTCGCCGCAGCCAATGCGCTGCTCGAAGAATTTCGTGCCGGCGGCCGCGCCGGCCTGGTGCTGTTCTCGTCGGGTTCGACCGGCAAGCCCAAGGCCATGCTGCACGACTTCTGGCGCGTGATGGACAAGTTCCGCATCGCGCGCAGCCCCGTGATCGCGATTCCTTTCCTGATGCTCGACCACTTCGGCGGCATCAACACGATCCTGGCGATCAGCGCCAGCCTGGGCACCGTGGTCACCACCGAGAACCGCGCGATCGCCACGGTCTGCGAGGCGATTCAAACCTGGAGCGTGAACCTGCTGCCCACCACGCCGTCGTTCCTCACGCTGCTGGCCGCCAGCGACCTGGCGCGCAAGTACGACCTGTCTTCGCTGACGCGCATCACCTACGGCACCGAAACCATGCCGCGCGCCACGCTCGATCGCATCCGCGCGAGTTTTCCGCAGGTCGATCTGCAACAGACCTATGGGCTGTCGGAGGTTGGCGTGCTGCGCTCGCAATCGCGCGCCGACGGCTCGTTGTGGGTGCGCATCGGCGGCGCGGGCTTCGAGACCCAGGTGCGCGACGGCATCCTGTGGATACGCTCCGACTACCGCATGGTGGGCTACCTGAACGCGCCGTCGGGCTTCGACGCCGAGGGCTGGTTCAACACCCAGGACCGGGTCGAAGTCGATGGCGAGTACTTCCGCATCCTCGGCCCGATCACCGACCTCATCAATCTCAGGCATTGAGCATCATGGTCCGTCACAGCTCAGCCCTGGCCCGCACCGACGCGCAAGCTGATCGCACGTCGATCGACACCTGCCGCATGCTCGACCTGCCCAAGATCCACGACCCGCGCGGCAACCTGACGTTCATCGAGTCGAACCACCACATTCCGTTCGCCATCGAGCGCGTGTACTACCTCTACGACGTGCCCGGCGGATCCGAGCGCGGCGGCCACGCGCACCGGCAGCTGCACCAGTTCATCATCGCCATGTCGGGCAGCTTCGATGTGCTGCTCGACGACGGCAAGGACAAGAAGCGCGTGCACCTGAGCCGCTCGTACAACGGCTTGTACGTGTGCCCGATGATCTGGCGCGAGCTCGACAACTTCTCGTCCGGTTCGGTGTGCGCGGTGCTGGCATCGACCAGGTACGACGAGGCCGACTACATCCGCGACTACGCCAGTTTCATGCGTGCGAGGTGGAACTGATGAACCTTTCGCACCGGCCCGGCATGCGCATCACGACGCTCGTCCCCGCCTTCAAGCCGAAATACCTGGTCGAGCTGCTGACCTCGCTGCGCAATCAGACCGTAAAACCGGCGCGCATCATCTTTTCGGACGACAGCCCCGACCAGGCCTTCGTCGCGGCCCTGAGCAACGAGCCGCTGAAAACCGTGTTGGCCGACTTGAACGTGTCCGTCGTGCCGGGCCCGCGCACCGGCGCGCAGGACAATTTCAGCAATCTGTTGAAGGTCTGGAACCGCGAGACCGAGCTGATTCACTTCCTGCTCGACGACGACATCATCTACCCGTCGTTCTACGAGCGCCACCTGCAGGCTCACTCGAGCGGGCGCATCGCGTGCTCGGTCAGCCGGCGCTGGACCGCCACCGAAGCGGGCCTGCCGGTGCGCGACCTGCCGGTGCCCGAGGCTGTCGACAAACACGGCAATACGCTGCTCGCGTTGGGGCCGAACCTGTTGTTCGCGACCACCGTCGGCCAAAGCTCAAATTGGCTGGGGGAGTTTTCGAACGCGGTCTTCATCGCCGATCTCGCCGACACGATCCGCGACTCGCGCATGGATTCGATCGGCTACATCGGCCTGCAGGATCTGGGCGCCTTCCTCAGCGCCAGCCTGCGCGCGCCGCTGGGCTACATCAACGACCACCTGGGCTACTTCCGCATGAGTGCCCAGCAAAACTCCGCCGACCCGATGGGCCGGCCGCTGAAGCTGGCGCACCTGGCCTACCTGGGGCTGGCGATCGCGGCGCGGCGCATCGGCCAGCTCACAAGGGCGCAGGCCGACGCCTGCATGGCCACGCTGTGCCCGCTGGTCACCCAGCGCTACGGCCGTGAAGCCGACATGGCCGCGTTTTGCGCCCTGATGCCCGAACTCGCCACCGCCGCGCCCGCCGCCGAGGGGCGCTTTCTCGACGCGTGGCGTAGCTTCGCACCCTGACTGGCCGCAGGGCGGCGGACCTTTTCGCGCCCGGCGCGGCGACGGGGTTGTCGCCTTGCGATTGGCCGGCGCTGTCAACGCAGCACGGTCACCTTCCGGCGCATCGTCTTCGACAAAGGCTGCGCCCGCACGCCGCCGCATTGCCGCCTCAGGCCATCCCGCGCTTCGCCTTCAATCGCGCATGGCCCTCCCTGCCGCGCGCCTTCCACTGCGCGAGCTGCTGCTGGCGCTCGAGCACGCTCATCGTGTCGCGCCGGGCTTCGCGCAGCAGCTTGTGGAAGTTGCGCAGACGGTCCGGCGCGACGCCTTCGCGCACAGCGCAGCCGGGTTCGTCGCCATGGCGGCAGTCGCGGAAGCGGCACTGCCGGGCCAGGCTTTTGATATCGCCGAAGCTCGCGCTCAGCGCCGCCTCGTCGGCATCGGGCCGCAGTGCACGCAGGCCCGGCGTGTCGATGACGCAGGCGCCGCCGGGCAGGCGGTGCAGCGAGCGCACGGTGGTCGTGTGCTTGCCGCGACTGTCGTGCTCGCGCACGGCGCCGGTGTCCTGCAAGGCCTGCCCGGCAAGCGTGTTGGTCAGCGTCGACTTGCCGGCCCCGGACGAGCCGAGCACGACGAGCGTCTGGCCTGCGCCCAGGTAGGGCGCGAGCAGCGCCGCGGCATCGGGCGAGCGCGCGTCGACGATCAGCAGCGGCAGATCGGTGGAGATCCGCTCGCGCACGCTGTCGAACGCGGTTTCGATCGCCAGCGGCGTCGCGACGTCGGCCTTCGTCAGCACGAGCACCGGGAACAGCGCGCTCGCGCTCACGAGCGCCAGGTAGCGTTCCAGGCGGCGCAAGTTGAAGTCGTCGTCCAGGCCCATCACGAGCAAGGCGGTGTCGACATTGCTGACCACCGGGTGGCGCCGGCCATCCGCATCGCGCCGCGCGAGGTGGGTCAGAGGCGGCAGTTGCCGCTGCACCCACCAGGCGCCGTGGGCATCGGCCTGGGCGAGCACCCAGTCGCCGACGGCCACGCCCGTCTCCTCTTCGGCCAGGCCGCGCAGCACGCGCGGCAGCACGCGCGCGCTGTACTCGGCATGGCCGTCGTGCAGGGTCACGCTCTCGCGGTGGACTTCGGCCAGCCGCATCAACTGCGATGGGCCGTTCTCGTCGGCGATGGACTGCAGCAGGTGTTGCAGCATGGCCGGGGTCATTCCAATCGAGCGCAGGCGCTCGAAATCGATCTCTGGCATGGGGGCATTTCCAGGTTGAGACCCGCGCCGCAGCGCAGCGACGGGCCAAACGGAGCCTCGCGCCGGGGAGGGCGGCGAAGCGAACAGTTCGGGGCAACGTCGGCCGCTGGCAGCGGCGGAGGGTCGAACCTGGCAGCGAAAGAGCTGGTGGTGCGAGCCCGCGTCAGGCAACGGCCGACAGGAGGCGGGTGTTCGATGCAGTCATGGCGCGTCTCCTTGTGGCAGGTTGCTGGGAAGCCGGGAACGACTCCGGCCGCGGGGAGCGCAGTGTTCCACCGGCCCGCGCCGAAGTCAACCGGCGTGTTGGGTTTTGGGCACCGATGCCAGCCGCTGCATCAGCCGGGCGCGGGCCGATGCGCGATATCCCGGATACCCCGCCGGGCCGCATCTGCTAGCCTTCGCTGACAACACGCTTGCCGGAGAAGTGCATGTCATTCTTGAAAGTCCTCGTGCGTGCCGCCGGCGCGGCCGCGCTGGCCTTGACCACGGCACTGCCCACCGCAATCGCCGTTGCCGCCGACTTTCCGGCGCCGAAGCAGGGCAGTTGGGTGGCGCGCGACTTCCGCTTCCACACCGGTGAGGTGGTGCCCGAGCTGCGCCTGCACTATCGCACCGTGGGCGAGCCCGGCGGCGAGCCGGTGCTGGTGCTGCACGGCACCACCGGGTCCGGCGCCAGCATGCTCGGCCCGGCCTACGCCGGCCAGTTGTTCGGCCCGGGGCAGCCGCTCGACGCGAGCAAGTACTACATCGTCCTGCCCGATGCCATCGGCCACGGCCAGTCGGCCAAGCCGTCGGACGGCCTGCGCGCGAAGTTTCCGCGCTACAACTACGACGACATGGTGCTGGCGCAGTACCGGCTCGTGACCGAGGGCCTGGGGCTCAAACACCTGCGCCTGGTGACGGGCAACTCGATGGGCGGCATGCACACCTGGATCTGGGGCGTGAGCTATCCCGGCTTCATGGACGCGCTGGCGCCGATGGCCTCACAGCCCCCCGAGATGGCGAGCCGCAACTGGATGATGCGCCGGCTCATCGTCGACTCGATCCGCAACGACCCGCAGTGGCAGGACGGCAACTACACGACGCAGCCGAAATCGGCACAGTTCGCCAGCGTGTTCTATGGCATCGCCACCA
>JAEMQF010000032.1 GCA_022758925.1 Burkholderiales bacterium
CCCTCTTCGAAGTTGAGGACGAACTGCACCGCGATCTTCGCGCGCCCCGGCCAGCCGGCATGCGGCGGGTTGCGGCCGTAGCCTTTCAGGTCGCGTGGATAGTCGGCAGTGGCGGGTGGCTTGTTCATTGCAACCTCGAAGGAATTGCATCAGGTGGTGCGCAGCACCGATTGCAGATCGGGCCCACGCGGATCCAGGCGCAGATTGTTCTCCACATGGTGCAGGTGTTGTTCCATCAGGCGCACCGCAGCACGCGCATCGCGGCGCTCGATGGCGTCGACCAGCGCCACATGCTCTTCCTGCGAATGTTCGGCCGAGTGCGAAGACTGGTACATCAACGCAATCAATGAGCTGCGCGACAACAGGTCGGCAAGCATGTGGGCGAGCACTTCATTGCGCGCCATGCGTGCCAGCACGGCGTGGAAGTCGGCCAGGAGCCGGGTGCGGCCGGGGACGTCGGTGCGATGCACCGCCTCGAGTTCGGCCTTCAGGTGGCGCCGCAGTTCGGCGGCCTGGCTCTGGCTGATGCTGGCGCACAGGCGCCGCACGAGGGCGGTTTCGAGCATGCGCCGGACTTCGAACACCTGGCGCGCCTCGTCGATGCCGGGCTGCGCGACGAATGCACCGCGTGCGGGTTCAAGCGTCACCAGATGGTCGCGGCTCAATTGATTCAACGCCTGACGCACGAGGGTGCGCGAGACCTTGAAGATGTCGGCAATGCCTTGTTCGGCAAGCTTCGTGCCGGGCATCAGGCGCCGCTCGACGATGGCCTCGGTGATCGCATCGACAATGCGCTGCGTCGTGCCCACGCTCGCCGGTGCCGCGGCGAAGGCCCGGCGCGCGCGCGGTGGGCAGGCACCGCGCGCGCGCGCGGTGGGCGCGGCATGCGGCACGATGACCTTCAAGTCGGCGCGGCTGCGCGGCATCTTCGGGTTCTCCAGGGGTTATTTCGTCTGCGGCAGTGTATACACTTTGTGAAGGGCTGTTCCCGCCTGCCCGCCTTTCCGCTCCAACCCTGGACCCACCTGATCCGATCGAGAACCGCATGGGAAAACTCACGACGCACGTGCTCGACACGGTAAACGGCTGCCCGGCTGCGGGCATGCACGTCACGCTGTTGCGGATGGCCGGAGCGCACAACGAGACCTTGCGCTCGCTGCAGCTGAATCACGACGGCCGCGCCGACTCGCCGCTGCTCGAAGGCGCGGCGCTGGTGCCGGGCCGCTATCGGCTCTTGTTTTCGGTGGCCGACTACTTCCGCGGGCGCGGCGTCGAACTGCCCCAGCCACCTTTTCTCGACCAGGTGCCGCTCGATTTCGGCATCGCCGATATCGCCTTGCACTACCATGTGCCGCTGCTCGTGAGCCCGTGGAGTTACAGCACCTACCGCGGTTCCTGACCGCTTCTGACCCTCGAGGACTGGCCATGATCCTGCACCGAATGATCCATGCGCTTGGCAGCGCCATCGCGCTCACCTCGTTTGCGGCGCACGCCGCGTATCCCGAGAAGCCGATCCGCATCGTCGTCACGTTCGCCGCCGGTGGCGCGAGCGATATCGTGGCCCGCACCATCGCCGAGCCGCTGGCGAAGTCGCTCGGCCAGCCCGTCATCGTCGACAACAAGCCCGGCGCCGGCGGCACCCTTGGCGGCCTGGACGTGGTGCGCTCGCCCGCCGATGGCTACACCCTGATGCTGTCGAATTCGACGCCGCTGTCGATCGGCCCGTTCACCGTGCCCAAGCAGCCCTACGACCCGGTGAAGCAGTTCACGCATGTGGCGATGCTCGGCGTGGCGCCGGTGCTGTTCATGGCCAATCCGAAAACCGGCCCGGCGACGCTGAAAGACCTGCCCAAGGCCGCAGCCGCGCCGGGCTACAACTTCGGCAGCGGCGGGCCGGGCTCGATCGGCCACATCGTGGGCGAGATGGCGAAGGCCGCGATGAAGATCGAGATGACGCACATCCCCTACCGTGGCGGCGCGCCGATGACGACGGACCTGATCGCCGGCACGATTCCGCTGGGCATCGACGTCATCACCGCCTTTGTGCCGATGGTCAAGGCCGGTCAGATCAGGGCGCTCGGGGTGACGACGCGCAGCCGCTCACCGCTGCTGCCCGATGTGCCCACGACCACTGAGCTCGGCTTTCCCAGCCTGATCGCCGAGAACTACTTCGGTGTCTCGGGCCCGGCCGGGCTGCCGAAGGACGTGACCGACGCTCTGGCGCAGGCGCTGGCGCGGATCGTCGCTGACCCTGCGATCGTGAAGCGCTTCGAAGAACTCGGCATCACCGCCGTGAAGATGAGCGCCGCCGAGTTCGGCGACCTCGTGAGCAAACAGGCGAATGACTGGTCGCCGCTGATCAAGACCATGGACCTGAAATAGCGTGAGGCTTCGAGCCGGACTGGTACTTCGCCCCGAGCATGGACATCTACCTTTACGACTGGGCGAATCTGCTGCTGCGCTGGGCGCACATCGTGACCGCGATCGCCTGGATCGGCGCGTCGTTCCACTTCGTGCTGCTCGACGACAGCCTGTACCGGCCGGCCGACCCCGGGCTGCTTGACAAGGGCGTCGGCGGCGAAGCCTGGGCGGTGCACGGCGGCGGCTTTTACCACCACAACAAGTACCTGGTCGCGCCGAAGAATCTGCCGGACAAGCTGCATTGGTCGTATTGGGAGAGTTACTCGACCTGGCTCACCGGTTTCGCGCTGCTGACGGTGCTGTATTTCTTCAACGCCTCGTCGTTCCTGGTCGACAAGAAGATCTTCGACTGGACCCCCGGCGCGGCGATCGCCGGCGCACTGGCCTACCTCGCGCTGGGCTGGATCGTCTACGACGTGATCTGCCGCGTCTTCGGCCGCGATGCGAACGGCGACGTCGGTGGCGACCTCAAAGTCGGCGTGCTCGTGTTCATCTACACCTGCATTGCGACCTGGGTCGCCTGCAGCCTGTTTTCCGGGCGCGCCGCGTTCCTGCTCACCGGCGCGATGATCGCAACCATCATGAGCGCGAACGTGTTCATGGTCATCATTCCGGGGCAGCGCAAAGTGGTCGCGGCGATGCGTGCCGGCGCGGCAGTCGATCCGAACCACGGCCGCCGCGGCAAACAGCGCAGCGTGCACAACACCTACTTCACGCTGCCGGTGCTGGTGGCGATGCTGACGAATCACTACGGCATGCTCTACCAGCATCCGCACAACTGGCTCGTGCTCGTGCTGTTGATGCTCGCCGGCGCGCTGATTCGCTTGTTCTTCGTCTTGCGCCACAAGGGCCCGAACCGCTGGGAGTTGGTCGCCGCGGCGGTGGCGTTGATCGGCGCTGTGGTCTGGATGGTCGCGCCGAAGTTCGAGCCGGCTGCGGCGGCGCCCGCCAAGGTGGCGTTCGCGCAGGTGCAGACCGTCATCGCCGAGCGTTGCGTGCTGTGCCACAGCGCGACCGTGATCAACAAGAACGTGCAACTGCACACGCCTGAATCGATCGCGAAAAATGCCCAGGCTGTGTATCAGCAGGTGGTGCTGCAAAAAACCATGCCTCTGGGCAACGCCACACAGATGCTTGACGCTGAGCGCGCGCTGCTCAAGCGCTGGTATGAAGGCGGCGCGCCGCTGCAATGACGATCCGTGATCCCGCGCACACACTTGAATGGAGACAGCGATGAGTTCAACTGCAGTCCACCCGGTGGACGAAGTACTGCCAACGCCGCGGCTTGCCGCGCTCGGCCTGCAACACGTGCTCGTGATGTACGCCGGTGCCGTCGCGGTGCCGCTGATCGTCGGGCGCGCCCTGAAACTCACGCCCGAGCAGGTGGCGGTGCTGATCTCGGCCGATCTGTTTTGCTGTGGCCTGGTGACCTTGATCCAGTCGTTCGGCCTGGGCAAATGGTTCGGCATCAAGCTGCCGGTGATGATGGGGGTGACGTTCGCCGCGGTCGGCCCGATGGTGGCGATGGCGAACGCGCAAGGCGGCACGGAAGGTGCAAGAGCGATCTTCGGCGCGATCATCGGCGCCGGCATCCTGTCGATCCTGATCGCGCCGCTGATGAGCCGGTTGCTGCGCTTCTTTCCGCCGGTGGTCACCGGCACCATCATCGCGATCATCGGCATCAGCCTGATGCGAGTCGGCGTGGGTTGGGCGATGGGTGCGGCGCCGCAGTTCGCGCAGAGCGTCGACGTGCCGAAGCTGGTGGCGATGGTCGACGCGGCGAAGGCCAGCGCGCAGGCCGCGGCCGCCTCAGCACCCGCCGGCAGCGCCGCGCCCGCGATACGACTTCCCGGGCCGATCCCGATGCTCGACAACCCCAACTATGGGGCGCTCGACAACATGGCGGTGGCGGCGCTGGTGCTGGTCGCGATTCTGCTGCTCGTCAAGTTCGCGCGAGGCTTTGTCGCGAACATCGCGGTCTTGCTGGGCATCATCTTCGGCTGCGTGGTCGCGGTGGCAATCGGCAAGATGAGCTTCGACAAGGTTGCAAAGGCGAACTGGTTCGACGTCGTGACGCCGTTCGCATTCGGCATGCCGACCTTCGACGGCCTGATGATCCTGACGATGACGCTGGTGATGATCGTCGTCATGATCGAATCGACCGGAATGTTCCTCGCGCTGTCCGACATCACCGGCAAGCCGTTGACGCAGACCGACCTCGCCGCGGGGCTGCGCACCGACGGCCTGGGCACGCTGCTCGGCGGCATCTTCAACACCTTCCCGTACACCAGCTTTTCGCAGAACGTCGGGCTCGTCGGCGTGACCGGCGTGCGCAGCCGTTTCGTCTGTGTCGCGGCCGGCATCATCATGATCGTGCTCGGCCTGCTGCCGAAGATGTCGGCCCTGGTCGAATCGATTCCGCTATTCGTGCTCGGCGGCGCCGGCCTGGTGATGTTCGGCATGGTTGCTGCCACCGGCATCCGGATCCTGGGCAATGTCGATTTCAAAGGCAACAAGTACAACCTCTACATCGTCGCCATCTCGGTCGGCGCCGGGCTGATTCCGCTCGTCGCGCCGCGCTGGACGCAACAGATGGCGCGTGGGCTGCACCCGTTGCTCGAATCAGGCATCCTGCTGACGGCGATCACCGCGGTGCTGTTGAACTTCTACTTCAACGGTGGCAAAGCCGACCAGGCAGGTGCGGTCGAGGCGGCGAAGGCGGGTCAGGCACACTGAAATTCTTGACACTCCAGGAGCAGCCATGCCCAGCATTCGAGTCGAAATGTTCGAAGGACGCAGCGTTGACCAGAAGCGCGCGCTTGCCAAGGAGTTGACCGAAGCGACGGTGCGTGCGCTCGGCGTTCCGGCCGACAGCGTCGACGTCATGATGTTCGACATCCCGCGCCACGACTGGGCCACGGCAGGGCTGCTCTGGAGCGAGCGCAAGCCCACCGTGCCTGCCGCAACTTGAGGTCCAGGGCCAGGCCAGCCTTCGGCCTGGGTGGCACGTGAGGGCGCCATGGCAACGCTGCTGATCCGCAACGCGCGGCTGCTGGCGACGATGGACGAGCAGCGGCGCGAGATCGCCGACGGTGGCGTGTTCGTGCGCGACCACGTCATCGAAGCGGTCGGCCCGAGCACCGAGCTTCCTGCCTGCGCCGATGTGATCATCGACGCCCGCGACCAGGTCGTGTTCCCGGGCCTGGTGAATACGCACCATCACATGTTCCAGACGCTGACGCGGGTGGTGCGGCCGGCGCAAAACTGCGAGCTGTTCGACTGGCTGCGAACGCTTTACCCGATCTGGGCCCGGCTCACGCCCGAGATGGTGCGCGTCTCGACACAGACGGCGATGGCCGAGCTGCTGCTGTCGGGCTGCACCACGAGCAGCGACCACCTTTACCTGTTTCCGAACGGGGTCCGGCTCGATCACAGCATCGAGGCGGCACAGCAGGTCGGCATGCGCTTTCACGCAGCGCGCGGTTCGATGAGCGTGGGCGAGTCGGCCGGCGGCCTGCCGCCGGACAGCGTGGTCGAAAGCGAAGCGACGATCCTGCGCGATTCGCAGCGCCTGATCGAGCGCTGGCACGACGCGTCGCGCTTTGCGATGCAGCGCATCGTGATCGCGCCTTGTTCGCCGTTCTCCGTCAGCCGCGAACTGATGCGCGACGCCGCGGCCCTGGCCCGTGAACACCGGGTACACCTGCACACGCACCTGGCCGAAAATGATTTCGACATCGCCTACACGCGCGAGAAGTTCGGTTGCACCCCGGCCGAATACGCCGAGCAGCTCGGCTGGGTCGGCCCGGACGTCTGGCATGCGCATTGCGTGAAGCTCGACGCCGCGGGCATCGCGCTGTTCGCGCGCACCGGCACCGGCGTTGCGCATTGCCCGGGTTCGAACATGCGCCTGGCCTCGGGCATCGCGCCGATCCGCGCGATGCGCGACGCCGGCGTGCCGGTGTCGATCGCGGTCGACGGCTCGGCGTCGAATGATTCCGGCCACATGCTCGCTGAAGTGCGCCTGGCGTTGCTGCTGCAGCGTGTCGCCCATGGCCCGGTGAAGGGGCCGTCGGCGATGACGGCGCGTGAGGCGCTCGAGATCGCGACACTCGGCGGCGCGCGCATCCTCGGCCGCGACGACATCGGCGCATTGGCACCGGGCATGGCGGCCGACATCGTGAGCGTCAGGCTCGATGAAATCGGCATGGCAGGCGCCGCCGACGACCCGCTCGCCGCGCTGCTGTTCTGCCATGTGCCGCGCGCGACGAACGTGGTCGTGAACGGCAAGCTGCTGCTGCGCGAGGGTCAGCTGACGACGCTGGAACTGCCGCGCCTGATGGCACTGCACAACCGGCTTGCGGCACAGTTGCTGGCGTGAGGTTCGGGCGCGTGCCGGGCCGGGCGGCGACGGCTAGGGGCTGGTCGGCACGGGCCCGTTGGCCGCGTCTTTCGCGCGTTTCGCTGCCGCGCCTTCTTCGGCCAAGGCTCCCGGGTTGATATCGCGCTGCCACCATCCGAGCCCGCCGGCGTCGGCCAGTTGCGCTTGAAGATAGGCGATGAAAGTCGCCACTTTGGAAGGCAAGAGCTTCGGCGACGGATACACCGCATGCAGCTCCTGCGCCGGCAAGGCGAAGCCGTGCAGCACCTGCCGGATCGAGCCGTCCGCGATGCCTTCGCGCGCCACATACCAGGGCAACGCGGCCACGCCATGGCTGGCGCGCGCCGCGGCGAGAACCGCCGAAAGGTCGTTGCTGCGCAGGGGGCCTCGCACCTGCACCGTGAGCGCGTCGCCCGCGGCGGCGTTGAACTGCCAGCGGTCGTCGCCCTGCACGCTGCTGTAGACCAGGCAGGCGTGGCGCGCCAGATCTTGCGGCGTCAATGGTTCGCCGCAGCGCGCCAGGTAGCCGGGCGACGCGGCAATCAGCCAGGGGTTGACGCCGAGGTAGCGCGAGCCCAGCGCCGAATCCGCGAGGCGCCCCATGCGCAGCGCGATGTCCACGCCCTGCTCGACCAGGTTCACGTAGCGGTCGTCGAAACTCAGGTCGATGCTGATGTCGGCGTGTTCGCGCATGAAGTGCAGCACCAGCGGCGTCAGGACGCGCCGGCCGAATGCGACCGAAGTGCTGACGCGCAGCGTGCCGCTCAGGCGCGACTGCAGCAACATTGCCAGGTTGTCGGCTTCTTCGATTTCGCGCTGGATCGTCTTGCACTTCTGATAGTAGAGCGCACCGATCTCGGTGGCGCTGATCGACCGTGTGTTGCGGTTCAGGAGCCGTGCGCCGAGGTGCTTTTCGAGCGCGGCGACATGTTTCGTCGCCGTCGGCTGCGTCATGTGCAGCTCTTCAGCGGCCTTGCTGAAGCTGGCGCTTTCGACGATGCGGATGAAAAGCTGGATGCCGGTGATGCGGTCCATGGCAGGGGTGCGGTTCGCGCGGCCGGTGCCGGCTGCGCTGCGCATGGTAGCTGCGCAACGCGCGGCGGCGCCGGCCGCAGCAGGAAAGCGCTGTGTGCCGAGCGCCGCTGCGCCTATTCGACGCGGGGCGCGTCGGTGATGATCTCGGCGTAGCTGAACATCGGCAGCGGCGGCGGCAGTTTCAGCTTTTCGGCGGCGCTGATGCGGATCTGATAGGAGAAGCGCTTCAGCGTTTCGATCGGGATTGCCGCGGCGGCGCGCCCGCCCACGAGAATCTGCTCGGCCTTGTGCGCGGTGAACTGGCCGACGTTGTAGTAGCGGCTGACCAGCCCCGAAAGCGCCCCTGCCTGCATCAACTGTTCGGTCGATGCGAAGGTCGGCAAGCCCGCCGCCATCGCCGCGGGAATGATCACGTCTTGTGCCAGCGTGCCGAGAAAGCTGTCGGGCGGCAGATAGAGCCATTGCGCCTTGGCCTCCTTCAACTCGCGCACCAGGTCGGCAGCGCCTTCGGCGTGGACTTTGCCGTTCTCATCCAGGCGGAAGGTTCGCGAAACAACGCCGAAGCCGTTGCTGCGGCCAAGCTTGCGAATCTCGGCGTGCACGGCCACCGAGTTCTGTTCGGTCGGCGTGTAGAGCACACCGAGGGTCTGAAACGGGCGGTACGCCGCCATCGCCTTGATCTGCGCCTCCACCGGCGCGACGTGCACGACGCCGGTCACGTTGCGCCGCGCCGCGCCGCCTGGCGGAACGATCTTGGCCAACACCGGCGCTGCGACCAACGTGAACACGACTGGAATGTCGGTGATGTGCGCGCGCCGATTCACGGCGTCGCAAGGGCCGATCACGCCCAGCGTGACCGAGGTGCCCCAGGTGTAGATCAGGTCCGGGCGTGTGGCCCTGATTTCATCCACGAAGCCGGGCATGAGTGTCATGTCGCGGTTCAGGTCGCGGTAGATGATCTGCACCGGGATCTTGCGCGACGAAAAGTAATCGGCGAAGCCGCGCTCGACATCGGTGCTGCCGCGAAACGTGATGGCATAGATTCGAAACGGCGACTCGGGGCGTCGAACGCTGGACTGCTGCTGGGCCCGGGCCCGGCCGAAGGGAAGCGCCGGCAACGTGGCGCCCAGGCCTGCAACGATCAGGCTGCGGCGGATTGGATCGGTGTTCATGGGTGGCGGTGCGCGGTTCAAACTGTCGTTGCCCAGGCCAGCTCCGGGCTGGGCTGGCGGCGTGTGGCCAGCAGGAAGCCGATGCCGCACACCATCACCAGGGCGCCGATCACCGCGAAACTGGTCTGGTAGCCCAGTGTCATCACCAGCACCGCGGCCAACAGCGGCCCGAGCGCATTTCCCAGGCGCTCGAGCAAACGATACAGGCCGTAGACCAAGGGCTCGCCCATCGCCGCGACTTCCGCTTCGCAGTGCTCTCGCAACAGCGCGCTCTGTGCGGATATCGAAAGCGACTGGCCAACGCCGACGAGCACGGTCGCGGCGAAGACCGAACCGACATCGCCACCCAGCAGCATCATTGCGCCGCCGGATCCCGAGATCATCAGCCCCGCGCCGACCAGCTTCTCCATGCGTTCGCGAGTCGTCGCCAGCGCCGCGGCGAGCGGCGTGCAGAGCACCATCACGACGGCGTACGCCATCAGGATGCGCCCGACCATCGTCTGCGAGCTGCCGAGCGCCAACACGTACAGCGGAACGAGGTAGAAACACATACCAGTGAGCAACACCTTTGCCGGCATCGCGGCCAGGCCGGTGAGCGTCATGAAGCGCTTGCTCAGCAGCAGCGCGCCGATCCCGCGCAGCGCCGATGTGCTCGGCTTGGTTCGCGGCTGACCGGCGCGGGCGCTGTCGGGCAGGCGCTGGATCGCCACGATCGAGACGACCGCGAGCAGCGCCGCAACGCCGAACGTCATGCGTTCGCCGATGTTGTCGGCGAGGATGCCGCCGATCGACGGGCCGCAGACCGTGGCCACCATGATCGCGCCGACGAACAGCGCGAAGCTGCGCGCCCGTGTCTCGGCCGTCGAGTGCTCCAGCACATGCCCTTGTGCCGCGACGAACACGGTGGCGTAGCCCAGCGCGCAGAGTGAGCGCCAGACGAGCAAGTCGAGCACATTCGCGGCGAAGGCGCTGGCGGCAAAGCCGAACGCGGCGATGGCCGCGCCGACGAGCATCGCGCGGCGGTAGCCGAAGCGCTGGCAGGTGGCGCCCAGGAACGGCTGCGCGAGAGCGACGATCAACATGAACAGCACGATCGGCAAGCCCACCACGACTTCCGGCGCCAACCACGAGATCGGCACGAGCAGGCTCTTGACATAACCCGGCAGGAACGGCCGGGTCAACTCTTCGGCGAGGATGAACACGAACAGCGGCGCGCGCACTCTGGCGAGCAGCCCGGCGTCGGCGGTTTCGCTCGGGTCGGCCGGACCGAAGCGGTAGCGCTGTGCAAGCAGACTCAGGCCGCTTGCCGCAGCCGCCAACCCGGGTGGGCGCTCGTGCGCGGGCAGGCGCCGCGCGGCTTCGACATCGCGCGCCAATGCCTCGTAGGCCGAATTGACGCGCAGTCGCATTCTCTCGAGCAGGCGGTGCACGGCGCCGAAAGCCTGGTCCGACGGCGCGCCAAAAGTGCTGAAGTTGCCTGCGCCGCCACGTTCGATAGTCGCACCGAGCGCCTTGAGCTCGGCTTCGATCTTGGTGCCGGCAACGAAGTTGAGCAACTCCAGGGTGAAGAACAGTGCCGCGATCAGCACCACGAGCACGTCGAACAGCATGTCCAGGACGATGCGATCGACGAAGCCGACGTCGACGCCGATGTGCAGCATGCCCACCGCCTGGCTCGGCGTGGCGATCGGCATGCTCACGACATACTGCTTGCCCAGGCGCACCACGGGCGCTGATGCATTGCGCCGCGCCGCCGAGGCGAGCAGCCCGGGTTCGCGAAAGTACGCCGCCACGCCGGGTGGGGCGGTGAAGCTCTCGTAGACGATCGCACCCTGGGTGTCGGTCAAGGCGACATAGGCAACGTCGGGAATCGCACCCTTCAGTTCTTCGAACGACTGCTCAACACCGTACAGCTCGCGAAAGCCGATGTTGTGCGCCATCGCCGTCAGCACCAGGCCGCGCACCGATGCGCCGCCACTCGTGACTTTCTTCACCATCTCCGGCGCCAGCGACTGTTCGAAGGCGCGGTGCGACAGGTAGGCGGTGGCGAGCAGTCCGAGCACCACGATCAGCATCAGCACGCCGGTCAGGCGCACATAGAAGCCGCGCAGATAGCGCTCGTTCATGGCGCTGTTCCGCGCTCCAGCTGACGGCGCACCAAGGCGATCTCAGCCTCTGCGCCGCGCACGCCCTCGATAAAGCGACGCAGCGCGCCGCCGAACGGGCCGTTGCGCAACGCCTCGCTGGAACGTGCACGGTCGCCGGAGCGCACCGCCGCTTCCACGGCGTCGAACTTGCGTGACATGAGGCCCGTCATCGCGCTCAGCGCCAGCGACGCGACGAGGGCGGCTGCAATGAACACGCCGAGTGTCGCGAGCGCGAGTTGGCGCGCCACCGCATTCGTCGACGTTTTCGCCGTCTCGTCGGAGTAGCGCAGCGCCAGGTAGCCCACGGCGAGGCCGAAGTTGGTCTCGATCGCAATGCCGGCGGCCGATTCGGTTCCGCGTTGAACAAACCAGTCCTTGCCGCCGGCGCGCCGCGCCGCATGCAACCAGTCGGCGGGTACGTTGCGCGTCGCGCGCAAGAGATCGGTGTTGTAGAGCGGATTGCCATCGAGGTCGAAGACTTCGATGCTCAGGATCAGGTCATCGGTCGCGCGTTCACGTTTCAGCGTTTCGGGCAGCATGCCCAGGTCGGCGAGTTGCATCCCCAGCGCGAGCGAAGACTGGATGCTGTTCCCGATCGCCTTGCCGGTCACGACCAGACGCTCGGTGACGATGCGTTCGGCGTTGCTGCGGTACTTGAAAAAGTTCAACAGCCCCGCCATGCCCACCGCGAACAGGCACACCAAAACGGCAACGATCATCATCTGGCGTCGGGTGCTGCTCATGTTTGCGGTCGCTTCACGGCTCAGGCGTGCCGCTCACCCTTGTCGACGCATCCAGGGCTGGCTTGAGTCCAGACCCTGACCGCAGCCCTGCGGCTGCGCATCAGGCGTGACTTGTTTACTTCAAGACGCCCCCCGCCGTTGCCGATATCCCTCGGGTCGAGCGAATTCAAGCTGGGGGCATGTCCGTGAGATACCGGTTCGGGAGACTGCGGCGCGACGCAGGCGCTGCATGAGGTCGTCGGTGAACACCGTCACGATCGCGCGCGACGACGCGGCCGGCGACACCGTGCCTGCGGCATTGTTCGATCTCGCCTGGGAGCCGCCCGTGCCGGGGAGGCGGCGCGTGCTGAGCAATTGGAACGACTACATCGCCATGGCGAGCGAGGTGGTGGGGCGGTTTCACGGTCAGTTCAAGATTGCCCACTTCGACTATCGCCATCCGGCGCGTCTTCAGCCGGGCACGGTGCGGCGCCTGAAGCGGCCCTACAGAGTCAACGTCGCGTACGCCGATTGGGGCCCACCCGACGCACCCCTCGTCATCTGCTGCGGGGGCGTGGCCAGTGTCGCGATGCGCTTCAACTACCTCGCCTCGGACTTGAAGGCTGACTTTCGACTGGTCTGCATGGACTGGGTCGGCCGCGGCCGATCCGGTTGGCTCGCCGCCGAGGCCGACTACTCCCTGGCCACCTACGCCGAGCAACTGCGGCAGATGATTCAACACCTGGGCGATCGGCCCGCCACCGTGCTCGGGTCGTCACTCGGTGGCAGCGCGGCGATCGAGGTCGCGGCGCGGCAGCCCAAGCTTATCGAGCGCCTGATCCTCAACGACGTCGGTCCGCACATCGCGGCACGGCGCCGGCGCCGCCGCGCCGAAACGCTGTCGCGCCACTATGTGTTTCGCGAACCGGCCGACATGCTGCGCCGCGTGGGCGCTTCGCAGAAGAACGACGGGCCTGTCAGCGACGACGTTCGTTTCAACCTGACGTTTCACCAGACGCGCTGGTCCGAAGAAGAAGGCGGCCGGGTCTATCGCCATGACGTGCGCGCGCTGCAGGCCTACCGCCGCGATGCGCAGAAGAGCCTGCAGCAATGGGACCAGTGGCGCCACGTGCGCTGCCCGATCCTGTTGATTCACGGCATGCAGTCCGACGTGCTGTTCGCAGCGACGATCCGGCGCATGTCGCGCGGCAAAGACCTGACGCTGATGCACCTGCCTGACACCGGCCACGCGCCGTTGCTGGCGGACCGGAACCAGATCTCTTTCGTGCGCGACTGGCTGCTCGGCAACGCTTGTGCCGAGCGTGAATGGACCGTGCTGCACAGCGTGCCGCGCGAGCCGCACTCGGTCATGTCGCGGCCCTTCGCGCCATGCAGCGCGTTGGGCTGAGCCCATCCGCACCTGCTTGCCGCACCGAACCCGCCCCATGCCAGCCCTGCACTTGAACTTCATGCGCCACGGCGCGACCGCGCCGAATCTCGCCGGTTTGCGCTGCGGCGGGGATCTCGACGCGCCGCTCACCGAGCTCGGGCGGCGCCAGGCGGTGCAAGGCGCACTGCGCATGCACGAGCTGCGCCTGCCGCTGGGCCTGATCGTCAGCAGCCGACTCCAGCGCTCGCGCGAGACGGCCCAGATCGTGAGCCGTGTATTGCAGGGTGTGGCGACCTTGGTCATTCCCGAGTTTGCCGAGCGCGCCCTCGGCGAGTGGAACTTGCGAACGCTGGCCGAGACCGAGGCCGCGTTCGTCGAGGGCTTGACACCGCCGGGCGGCGAATCCAGAGCGGAATTCTTCGATCGCATCGCCGGCGCCGTGCAAGCCCTGCTGCCGCGGCTGGCGGAGCAGCCGCTGCTGGTGGGCAGCAAGGGCGTCGCGCGCGTGCTGCGCGAGCTGACCGGGCAGGCTGGCCCGAACCGCCGCCACGAAATGGGCAATTGCGAGCTCGCTCACTTCGACCTGGCGCCGATTGCGGCGCGCGATTCCGTGGCGTGGCAGACATGAAACCCGATCCATCGCAGCGCTCCACGCGCTCGACCCTGCTGACGCCGACGCTGCTCGCGCTGACCCTGGCGGCATTCCTGTTCGATCTGGTCAACAGCCTCGAGCCGGGGATGCTCATCAGTGTTCCGGCGTCGGTCTTCGCCGTGGCGTACTTGTTGCGCGAGGTCTGGCTCGGGCAATCAGCGCACGAGCAGCTCCACGCCGTGCCTGGCGCAACCACAGTCGCCGCGGGCACGGTGAGCCTCAGGGTCCCGGCCAGCGCGAACGCAATGATGGCCCTGGTCGACGCCCAGGGCCTGTGCACCTTCGCCAGCCCGGCCATGGCGCATTGGCTGTCTTGCGCCGGCGAACAGATCATCGGCCGAGCGCTGACAGAAGTCTTCGGCGCCGTGAATGGCGCCAGGCTGGTGTCGCCTCTCGAGGTTGTGCTGAGGCAGGGGCGCCCGCAGTGCCTGCGTCTGTCGTCGCTGCAACCGGATCAATCGCCGCAGACGCTGCAGATGTTCTTGCTGCCCGGGCTGGACCGCAGTGGTGCGGCGCTCGGCTGCCAGATCGTCGCGCTCGATGTGTCGGACGAACAAAGCGCCGTCGACGCCTTGCAACGCTCGGAGCGACGCCTGCGCCTGATCATGGACCAGATTCCGGTGACGGTGTCGTACATCGACGCGCAGTTCTGTTATCGCTACATCAATCACGCCCAGGAACAGTGGCTCGGCAAGACCCAGGCCGAGGTCGCGGATCGGGCGGTGAGGGACGTGGTGGGTGAGGAGGTTTGGGAGGATATCGAACCGAACCTGCGTCTGGCCTTGACCGGCGAGTCGGTTTCTCTGGAGCGCCGGCGCATCGGCCCCCAAGGCAACCCGGTCTGGCACTCCGGTCGCCACGTGCCCGACGTGGATGCGCAAGGCATTGTCGTGGGCATCATTACCGCGTTCTTCGACACCACGGAACGTGCGCTGGCGTTGCAGGCGCTGCGCGCCCGGGAACACGAGCTGCGCTCGGCCATCTCCGCGGCGGAAAACGCGAACAAGGCCAAGTCGGAATTCCTGGCCAACATGAGCCATGAAATCCGCACGCCGATGAACGGTGTGCTCGGCCTGACCGAATTGCTCCTGGAAACGCCACTCGACAACCAGCAACGCGCATTCGTCGACACGGTTCGCAGCTCCGGGGAGACGCTGCTGTCCATCATCAACGACATTCTCGACTTCTCGAAAATCGAGGCCGGCAAATTCGAGGTGGAGGGAATCGACTTCGACCTCTATCAATCGGTCGAGGATGTGGTGCAGTTGATCGCGCCCCGCGCCCACGCCAAGAACCTCGAGCTGGTGTGGCGCGTCGATGAGCGCCTGCCCCTTTCGATTCACGGCGACTCGTTCCGTTTTCGCCAGGTGTTGACGAATCTGGTGGGCAATGCAGTCAAGTTCACGCCCCGCGGAACGGTGGCGATCGAAGTGATGCCGGCAGCGCAGGACCGGCTGCAGGTCAATGTGCGCGACACCGGGATCGGCATGTCGCCTGAAGTTCGGGCCAACCTGTTCACGCCGTTTGTCCAGGGCGACAACTCGACGACGCGGCGCTTTGGCGGCACGGGCCTGGGCCTGGCGATCAGCCGCAATCTGGTGCAGATGATGCAGGGCAACATGGGCGTGGACAGCGAAGAAGGCCGCGGCTCCACCTTCTGGTTCAACCTGCCGCTGCGCGCCGCAAGCAGCGCAGCGCTGGTCGCGCCTCATTCCGAGATTGCGGGCCGGCGCGCGCTCGTGGCCGGCGACAACCTGACCGGCGCCGAATTCGTGCAGAGCCACCTGCTCGCGGGCGGGATGCGCTGCGAAACCACGCTCGGCGAGGCCCAGGCGCTCGAGGTCTTGCGCGCCGCGCAGCGCGCCGGCGATCCGTTCCTGGCGACGATCATCGACATGAATCTGCCCGAGTCTGACGGCCTGACGCTGGCTGCCAAGGTTCGTGCGGATCCGGCACTGCGAGACTTGCCGCTGGTCGTCGTCAGCGCGCTGAGTTCGATCGACTCGACCGAGCGCGCGCGCGCCATCGGCATCGATGCCTACCTGTACAAGCCGGTGCGACGCCGGGACCTGCTGCGCGTGCTGGCGCAGGCCCTGGGGGGCGAACAACTGAGCGATATGCCGATTTCGCTCGGGGTGGCGGAGCCGCGCATTCGAGGGCGGGTCTTGATGGCCGAGGACAACGAAGTGAATCAGTTCGTCGGTCGCAAGATGCTCGAGTCGCTGGGCTGCGAGTTCGCCATCGTGACGAATGGCCAGGAGGCGCTGCGGGCGGTGCGCAGCGGAGGTTTCGACCTCGTGCTGATGGATTGTCAGATGCCCGTGATGGATGGCTACGCCGCCACGCGCGAGATTCGTGCCTGGGAAGAGTTGCAGCCGAACGGGCGCCGCATCCCCATCATCGCGGTCACTGCGCACGCCTTGCTCAGCGACAGCGACGCAAGCCTTGCCTGCGGCATGGACGATCACTTGAGCAAGCCGTATTCGCGCAGCCAGCTGAAGTCGATGGTCCTGCGCTGGCTGCCCGACGAGGCGGCACGGATCGAGATGGATGAAGTGCCGACCGAGCGCCAGGGGCTGGAGTCGATCCCCGAGGAGCATGCCCCAAGCCAGGTCGCCGAACTCGATCGCATTGCACTGGCCGACATCCGCTCGCTCGACGACGGCGAAGGCCGATCGATCATCGAAGAGATCATCGCCCTGTACCTGGACGCGGCCGCCCGCCATCTGACGCAGCTGCGGGACGCGGTGCAACGCCAGGATCCGGCCGCGATCGGCCGCATCGCGCATTCGTTCAAGTCGGAGAGCCAGAACGTCGGCGCGAAACAGCTGGGCGAACTGTGCCGCCAGCTCGAACGACAGGGCAAGGCGCGCGAGTTGACGGCAGCCGCCGAACTGCTGCGTGCGATCGAGCGCCACTTCGAACGCGTGCGGCCCTTGCTCGTTGCCGAGATGGAAAGGCTGACGCCATGAATCCGCCGCAATGCGTTCTGGTGGTCGACGACGATCCGGCCGAGCGCCGCCTGCTGTTTGCAGCACTGCAGCGTGCCGGCTTCGAAGTGATCGAGGCGGCCGACGGCGAGCAGGGTTTGCAGGCGATGCGCGACAGGCTCGCAGACCTGGTGCTGATGGATGTGGGCATGCCCGTGATGGACGGCTTCGCAGCCTGCGCCGAATTGCGAAAGTTGCCCGGCGGCGACCGCATCCCGGTGCTGATGATGACGGGACTGCACGACATGGAGTCGGTAGCGCGCGCCTTCGAAGCCGGTGCCAGCGACTTTCTGACCAAGCCCATCCAGTGGGCCCTGTTGCCGCACCGTGTGCGCTTCATGCTGCGGGCGAGCGCAGCGATCAACGACATCCTGGAGGCGCAGGCGCAGATCCAGCATCTGGCCCACTACGATGCCTTGACGGGTCTGCCGAACCGGCGCCTGTTCATCGAGCGCCTGCACCAGGCGATCGCCAACGCCCAGCGCCGCGGCGAGCAGGTGGCGCTGATGTTCATCGACCTGGATCACTTCAAACGCATCAACGACACGCTCGGCCACAGCGCGGGCGACGAATTGTTGCGAACCGTCGGGGCGCGCCTGGCGCGGTCGATGCGGCCGCTCGATTCGCTCGGTCGCGTGCCCGGCGAGGCGCACCCGAGTGGCATTGCCAGAATCGGTGGCGACGAGTTCATCGTCATGCTGACGCAGCTGCATGGCCCCACCGACGCCGCGAGTGTGGCGCGGCGCCTCCTTGCCTCACTCGCCGAGCCGGTGATCATTCAGCAAACCGAGCTGTTCATCGGCGCCAGCATCGGCGTCGCAATGTATCCGTTCGACGGCGCCGACGTCGATACCTTGCTGAAGAATGCGGACACGGCGATGTACCGTGCGAAGGCGGGTGGGCGCGGCGCATTGCAGTTCTACGACCATTCGATGAACGCGCGCGCGCGCGAACGCCTGGTGATGGAAGCCGCGCTGCGGCGCGCGCTGGAACATAGCGAGTTCGTGCTGCACTACCAGCCGCGCGTCGACTTCCGCAGCGGGCGCATCGCCGGTGCGGAAGCCCTGATCCGCTGGCAACATCCGGAGCGCGGGCTGGTGCCGCCGAACGAGTTCATTTCGATCGCGGAAGAAATCGGCATGATCACGCCCATCGGCGAATGGGCCATGGCGCAGGCCTGCCGCCAGAGCGCCGCGTGGCGCGCCGCGGGGCTCAACCCGGGGCCGGTGGCGGTGAATCTGGCCGCCAGCCACCTTCGCCATCCTGGCCTGGTGGCGCTGGTGAAGTGCTTGCTGAGCGAGAACGCGCTGCCGCGAGCCAGCCTCGAAATCGAGGTCACCGAGTCGATGCTGATGGCCGATCCCGAGTTCAGCATCACCACCGCGCGCCAGTTGGGCGAACTCGGCGTCGGCCTGGCGATCGACGACTTCGGCACCGGCTACTCGTCGCTCGGCATGCTCAAGCGCCTGCCCATCGCCGCGCTGAAAATCGACCCGTCCTTTGTCCGCGACCTCGCCAGCGATGCCGATCACGCGGCAATCGTCACCGCCATCATCGCAATGGCGCATACCTTGAAACTGAAGGTGATTGCCGAAGGCGTCGAAACCGCCGTCCAGCGCGCTTTCCTCGCAGCCCAGGGCTGCGACGAGTTCCAGGGCTACCTGTTCAGCCGCCCGATCGACGCGCAGGCGCTGACGGGGTTGCTCGAAACCCAGCGCTAGGAGCCGGCGGCTTTCTGCCGCCCAGGCTCGCAGGAGCCTGTCGGGCCGCTGCGGCGCAAGGGTCGGCGTCAGGCACCTGCGATTCCCAGGCGGAATAGCAGTTATCGTCGCACCGGGCTTGTCGCCACGGGCCCAGCGCGCCAAGATCGCGCTTTCGAAAACCCCAAGGAGACGCTCATGGCCCGCATGAAAGCCATCATGGCCGCTGTTCTGGTGCTGGAGAAGGAAGGCGTGAGCCAGGCCTTCGGCGTTCCCGGCGCCGCGATCAACCCGTTGTACGCCGCGCTGCGTGAACGCCAGACGATCGCCCATGTCCTGGCGCGCCACGTCGAGGGCGCTTCGCACATGGCCGAGGGTTACACGCGCGCCAAGGCGGGCAACATCGGCGTCTGCATCGGCACTTCCGGTCCGGCCGGCACCGACATGGTGACGGGCCTGTATTCGGCGCAGGCCGACTCGATCCCGATCCTTTGCATCACCGGCCAGGCGCCGCGTGCGCGGATGCACAAGGAAGACTTCCAGGCGGTCGACATCACGGCCATCGTCAAGCCGGTCACCAAATGGGCCACCACCGTGCTCGAGCCGGCGCAGGTGCCGCGCGCCTTCCAGCAGGCCTTTCACCTGATGCGCTCGGGGCGCCCGGGGCCGGTGCTGATCGACCTGCCGTTCGATGTGCAGATGGCAGAGATCGAATTCGACATCGACACCTACGAGCCGCTGCCGGTGTACAAGCCGCGCGCGACGCGCAAACAGGCGTTGAAGGCGATGCAGATGCTGCAGGCGAGCGAACGGCCGCTGATCGTCGCCGGCGGGGGCATCATCAATGCCGACGCGTCGGAGCTGCTCGTCGAATTCGCCGAGCTGACCGGCGTTCCCGTGATTCCGACGCTGATGGGCTGGGGCACGATTCCTGATGATCACCCGCTGATGGCCGGCATGTGCGGCCTGCAGACTTCGCACCGCTACGGCAACGCGACGATGCTCGCTTCCGACTTCGTGCTGGGCATCGGCAACCGCTGGGCGAACCGCCACACCGGCAGCGTGGAGGTGTACACGAAGGGCCGCAGCTTCGTCCATGTGGACATCGAGCCGACGCAGATCGGGCGCGTCTTCAGCCCGGACTTCGGCATCGTCTCGGACGCGAAAGCCGCGCTCGAAGAGTTTGTCGCGGTGGCGCGCGAGTTGAAGGCCGCAGGCCAGTTGCGCGAGCGCGGCCAGTGGGTCGAACAGTGCCGCGAACGCAAGCGCACGCTGCTGCGCAAGACGAACTACGAGGCGGTGCCGATGAAGCCGCAGCGCGTCTACCAGTGCATGAACAACAACTTCCCGCGCGACACGACGTATGTGACGACGATCGGCCTGTCGCAGATCGCCGGCGCGCAGTTCCTGCATGTGTTCGGCCCGCGGCAGTGGATCAATTGCGGCCAGGCCGGCCCGCTGGGCTGGACCATCCCGGCTGCACTGGGGGTGCGCGTGGCGGACCCGAAGCGCACCATCGTCGCGTTGTCGGGCGACTACGACTTCCAGTTCATGATCGAAGAGCTCGCGGTCGGTGCGCAGTTCAAGCTGCCCTACATCCACATGCTCGTCAACAACGCCTACCTCGGCTTGATCCGGCAGAGCCAGCGCGGCTTCAACATGGACTATTGCGTGCAGCTCGGCTTCGAGAACATCAACGCGCCCGGGCTGCAGGGATACGGTGTCGATCACAAGGCAGTCGTCGAGGGCCTGGGCTGCAAGTTCGTGCGCGTCTACAAGCAGGACGAGATCAAGCCCGCGATTGAGCAGGCGAATGCGTGGATGGCGCAATATCAGGTGCCGGTGGTGATCGAGGTGATGCTCGAGCGCGTGACGAACATATCGATGGGCACCGAGATCGATGCCGTCAACGAATTCGAGGAACTCGCGCTGAACCCGAGCGACGCACCGACCGCGATCGGCCTGCTCGACTAGCACCACGCATGCCGGATGCGTCGCCCCCGGCAAACCCCGCAGCCCCAGGAACCCGACCATGCCACGCTTCGCCGCAAACCTGACGATGCTCTTCACCGAAGTGCCGTTCCTCGATCGCTTCGAGCGCGCCGCGCGCGCCGGCTTCGAGGCGGTGGAGTTCCTCTTTCCCTACGCCCATGCGGCGGGCGACATCAAGGCGCGGTTGCAGGCGAATCGGCTGCAACTTGTGCTGCACAACCTGCCGCCCGGCGATTGGGACGCCGGCGAGCGCGGCATTGCCTGCCTGCCGGATCGCATCGACGAGTTCCGCGCCGGAGTGGCGCGCGCGATCGAATACGCCAAGGCACTCGGCGCGCCGCAACTGAACTGCCTCGCGGGCAAGGTCCCTTCATCCACCACCGCGGGTGCGAGCCACGACCTGCTGCACAAGACCCTGGTGGCGAACCTGAGGTATGCCGCCGCCGAGTTGAAGCAGGCCGATGTGCGCTTGCTGATCGAGCCGATCAATACCTACGACATTCCGGGCTTCTACCTGAACCGCACGGCGCAGGCGGTGGCCATCATCGACGAGGTCGGCTCCGACAACCTGTTCGTGCAATACGACATCTACCACGCGCAGCGCATGGAAGGCGAACTCGCGGCGACGATCGAAAAGCACCTGGCGAAGATCGGCCACATGCAACTCGCCGACAACCCCGGACGCAACGAGCCCGGCACCGGCGAGATCAACTGGCCCTTCCTGCTCGCCCACCTCGACCGCATCGGCTACAGCGGCTGGGTCGGGTGCGAGTACAAACCCGCCACCACCACAGAAGCCGGCCTGGGCTGGCGCCAGCGCCTTGCGCA
>JAEMQF010000387.1 GCA_022758925.1 Burkholderiales bacterium
ACGGGCACGTTCAAACTCCTGCGGGCCTTGCCCGCGGGTACCGGCGGCCCCGCTCCGATCGACGGTTCGGACTGACAACGAAGGAATCACCATGACGATCATCAACAAACAGATCCTGCTCATCTCTCGCCCTGAGGGCGCTGCCAGCGCAGCGAACTTCCGCCTGCGCGAAGTTGCCGTGCCCGAACTCCAGGACGGGCAGGTGCTGGTGCGCCAGCACTACCTGTCGCTTGACCCCTACATGCGCGGACGCATGAACGACGCCAAGAGTTATGCGCAGCCGCAGGCGCTGAATGAAGTGATGGGTGGCGGCACTGCGGGTGAAATCGCCGCGTCGCGGCATCCGAAATTCAAGGTGGGTGAGGCGGTCGTGGGCATGGGCGGCTGGCAGCAATACAGTGTTCTCGATGCGGCGCAAAGCGGCATGTTGCGCAAGGTCGACGTGCAGCGCATCCCCCTGTCGGCCTACCTCGGCGTGGTGGGCATGCCCGGCGTCACGGCGTGGTATGGCCTGGTGCGGATTTGCGAACCCAAGGCCGGCGCCACTGTGGTCGTCAGTGCCGCCAGCGGCGCGGTGGGCAGTGCCGTGGGGCAGCTTGCCAAGGTTCGCGGTTGCCGCGCCGTGGGCATTGCCGGTGGTGCCGACAAGTGCCGCTATGTCGTCGACGAACTCGGCTTCGACGCCTGCGTCGACTACAAGGCGCATGCCGATTCGAAGGCGTTGTACCAGGCACTCAAGGAGGTCACGCCAGAAGGCGTGGACGGCTACTTCGAAAACGTCGGTGGGCGCGTGCTCGACGCCGTGTTGCCACGCATGAACGCCTTCGGCCGCATCGCGCTGTGCGGCATGATCAGCGGCTACAACGGCGCACCGATTCCGTTGACGCAGCCGCAGTTGATCCTGCAATCGCGCCTGCGCGTCGAGGGTTTCATCGTCAGCGAGCACATGGAAGACTGGCCGCCGGCGTTGAAGGAACTCGGCGACCTGGTCGCGAGCGGCAAGCTGAAATACCGCGAGACTGTGGCCCAGGGCATCGAGGCTGCGCCGCAAGCGTTTCTGGGCCTGCTCGAAGGCCGCAACTTCGGCAAGCAGCTGGTCAAGCTGATCTGAGCCGCGTGGCGGCACGCGGTAGGTTCCATGCCAAGCACCCATGAAGTGACGAACCAGGCCGCGCCGCTTGTCGGCTACAACCTGTTCGCGACGAACCGCGGCCTGCACGATGCACTGCAATTCAATGCGCCGGGGCTGGGCACGGCGCCATTGCACGATCTCGGCGCGGTGCTCGGCCGCGCCGAGATGCAGGAACACGCACGCCTGGCGAACCAGCACAAGCCGCAACTGCACAGCCACGACCGGTTTGGGCGACGCCTCGACGAAGTCGAGTTCCACCCCAGCTACCACGCCTTGATGGAACAGGCCACCGCTGCCGGTCTGCACGGCACGCCGTGGGTCGCGGGTGGCCAAGCCCACGTACAACGTGCCGCGGCCTTCATGCTCTTCACGGAACTCGAGCCCTCCGTGTTATGCCCGATTTCGATGACGTATGCGGTGACGCCGGCGCTGCGCGCGAACGCGGCGATCCACGCCGCATGGTTGCCCAAGCTCGCGAGCACCGCCTACGACCCGCGCCTGCTGCCCTTCGAGCAAAAGGCCGGCGTCACCATGGGCATGGGCATGACCGAAAAGCAGGGCGGCTCCGACGTGCGCACCAACACCACGGCGGCCACGTTCGACGCGCAAACGCCCTGGGGTGCGCGCTACCGGCTGGTGGGCCACAAGTGGTTCATGTCGGCGCCGATGTGCGATGCGTTCCTCGTGCTCGCACAGACCGACGCCGGCCTGAGTTGCCTGTTCCTGCCGCGGATCTTGCCGGGCGCCGCCGGTACCCGCAACGGCGTGTTCATCCAGCGCCTGAAAGACAAACTCGGGAATCAGGCGAACGCGAGTTGCGAAGTCGAATTCGACGGCGCTTTGGCCTGGCTCGTCGGCGACGAAGGGCGAGGTGTGCCGCAAATCCTCGAGATGGGAACGCGCACGCGCCTTGACTGCGCATTGGGCACAAGCGGCCTGATGCGCCAGGCTTTGTCGCTCGCGCTGCACCACACGGCGCAGCGCCACGCCTTCGGCCGCGCCTTGATCGAGCAGCCCTTGATGCGCAACGTGCTCGCCGACCTGGCGCTGGAAAGCGAGGCCGCGACCGCGCTCAGCCTGCGCCTGGCACGGGCGTTCGCGAGCGACACCGAGCACGAACTGCAAATGCGCCGCCTCCTCACGCCGATCGCCAAGTTCTGGATCTGCAAACGCGGCAGCCATTTCGCCCAGGAGGCGATGGAGTGCCTGGGCGGCAACGGTTACGTCGAAGAAGCTGGCGCGGGCGTGATGGCGCGCATCTACCGCGAGATGCCTGTGAATTCAATCTGGGAAGGCGCGGGCAACATCATGGCGCTGGATCTCCTGCGCGCCTTGCGCAAGGGTGGCAAGGAGGGCGATTGCGTGACCGCGCTGCAGCAAGAACTCGCGCCGGCCCGCGGCAGCCATGCGGCACTGGACCGATTCGCCGCGCAACTGTTCATGCGCATCGACGCTGCAGGCGAAGAGACCGAAGCGCGCCGCCTGGCCCAGGACATCGCGCTTGCGGTGCAAGCGGCACTCTTGTGCCAGCACGCGCCGAGCTTTGTATTTGACGCCTTCTGCCGTTCACGCCTGGCCGCCGATTGGGGCCATGCCTTCGGAACCCTGCCCGCCAGCGCCGAATTCGACGCGCTGCTGGCGCGCGCCATGCCGCATTGAGAGCGAAGACGATGACTGATTTGATGCTGCACCACTATGAGAGCGGACACGATGATTGATTTGATCCTGCACCACTATGACGGCTCGCCGTTCTCGGAAAAGGTCCGGCTCGTGCTTGGCTTGAAGGGCTTGAACTGGCGCTCGGTGCAGGTGCCGCGCATCATGCCGAAACCGGATGTGGTGGCGCTCACCGGTGGCTACCGGCGCACGCCGTTCCTGCAGATCGGCGCCGACATCTATTGCGACACGGCGCTGATGTGTCGCGTGGTCGATGCCCTGCACCCGAAGCCGCAGTTGTATCCGCACGAAGCATCGCCACTGCAGCACATCGTCGCGCAGTGGGCCGATTCGGCGCTTTTCTGGAGCGCGGTTCCGTTCACGCTGCAGCCCGCCGGCATTGCCTTCATCTTCGAAGGCGCGCCGCCGGAAGCGGTGAAGGCATTCGCGGCGGACCGGGCGGCGATGACGCAGGGCATGCGGCGTGCGACGACGGCCGACGCACGCGCGCAGTTGCTGATTTACCTCACCTGGCTCGAGGGCATGCTCGCCGACGGCCGCAAGTTCCTGCTCGGTGCGGCGCCCTGCATTGCCGACTTTTCTGTCGTGCAGTCGCTTTGGTTCATCTTGCGCGCGCCTCCGGTCGCGGTCATCCTCGAACCCTTCAAGCGTCTCGAGGCCTGGCGCCGATCGGTCGCGGCGATCGGCCATGGGACGCCGCAGCCGATGACCAGCGCCGAGGCGATTGCGCTCGCGGCGGCAACGCCCACCTTTGCCGCCTGCGCGGTTGCGCCGGACGCGGGGTTCAAAGCCGGCAGCGCCGTCACCGTGTGCGCGACGGACTACGCCACCGACTTGGTCAGCGGCCAATTGGTGGGTCTGAATCGCGACGAGGTCGTGATCGAACGCCGCGATCCTCGCGCCGGCACGCTGCACGTGCACTTCCCACGCATCGGCTTCCAGGTCAAACCAGAGGTGCAGGCATGAAGCGTTTCAGAGGGCGTACCGCGGTGATCACCGGCGCGGCTTCAGGCTTCGGCTTGGAAACCTCGCGCATTGCCGCGCGCGAAGGCATGCATGTCGTGATGGCCGATGTGCAGCGAGACGCGCTCGACAAGGCGGCAGCCGAGGTGGCAGCCCTTGGCGCGAGCGTGCTGCCGTTTGTGCTTGACGTGTCCAAGCCCGGTGAAGTGCAGGCCCTGGCCGCGGCGACGCAGGCACGCTTCGGTGCGCCGCATTTCGTGTTCAACAACGCGGGCGTCGGTGCCGGTGGCCTGATCTGGGAAAACTCGCTGAAAGACTGGGAGTGGGTGCTCGGCGTGAACCTGATGGGTGTGGTGCACGGCGTTCGTTGCTTCACGCCGATGATGCTCGCCGCAGCCAGGTCCGACCCGGACTACGAAGGCCACATCGTCAACACCGCGTCGATGGCGGGCCTGCTGAACCCGCCCAACATGGGCATCTACAACGTCTCGAAACACGCCGTCGTGTCTCTCACCGAGACGCTGTACCAAGACCTGCACCTCGTGACCGACCAGATCAGCGCCTCGGTCTTGTGCCCGTACTTCGTGCCCACCGGGATCAACCAGAGCGATCGGAACCGGCCCGTCGAATTGAAGGACGCGGACGCAGGCCCGACGCGCAGCCAGCTCATCGGGCAGGCGATGAGCGACAAGGCCGTGGGCAGCGGCAAGATCAGCGCCGCGATGGTCGCGCAGTTCGTGTTCGACGCGCTGCGCGAGGATCGGTTCTACATCTACAGCCACCCCAAGGCGCTGGGCAGCGTGCAGACGCGCCTCGAAGACGTGGTGCTGCAACGCAACCCGACCGACCCGTTCGCCGGCCGGCCCGAGATCGGCAAAGAATTGCGGGCCGCGCTGCGCGCGCTCGGCTGAGCGCGTGGCTCGCCCGCCCGAGCCCGGCCGCGCCAGCGAGATTGAACCATTCTGGCTCGAGTACCAGCGCGCCTGCAACGTCAAGGTGCCCGGCTTCGCGGCGGCGGCGCTTGGCGACACCGCAGGCTTGGCCGACGAACATGCCGACCTCGTCGTGCGCGGCGTGAAACGCGCGCATGCGACGCTGAAGCGTGACTTCGAGAAAGACCTCGATCCACTGCCGCAGATCGGCGACCACCTCGTCGTGCTCGACGCTGCCGGCACGCCGCGCGCCATCGTGCGCACGACGCATGTTGAGTTGCGCCATTTCAATCAGATCGACGATCAGTTCGCGTTCGATGCCGGCGAAGGCGATCTGACATTGCGCTGGTGGCTCACCGCGCACCGCCAGGACTTTGCCGAACGTGGCGAGCGCGAGGGCTTCGAGGTGCACGAGCAAATCGAACTCGTGCTCGAATGGTTCGACTGCGTCTGGCCTTTGGCGCCGGGTGCAGCCGCGGCGGGCTGAATCAACAACCGAGTCTGACCGCCTGCACCGGCTTGCCCGTCGCCGCGTCGGTGACGACCAGGTTGACGCTGCGTGGGGGTGCGGCGCCCAGGGCAGGTTCGGCCTCGAAGCGCAGCGCCACCGGTAGCCCCGCGGTGGCGTTCCAGGCCGCGATCGGCAGGTAACGCTGCACGACAAAATCGTGCTGCAGCGTTGCGCCCTCGTTCTCGCCGGCCTTCACGGCCGTGCTGTGCCCATTCTCGGTCAGCGCCCAATAGCCGGCCAGGCGCGCTGGTGCTCCCGGGCGCGCCTGCACCGTGGCAGCCACCTGCTTGCCTTCGCGCGTGAGTTGAACGTCGACGAGTGCGGCTGCGCGCGCTCGCGTGGTGCCGGGCGGGTCAGTGGAATGCCAGCGCGGACGATCGAAGCCGTCGATCACCACCTGCGGCGTGTAGCTGAAGCGCGCGCCGTTGCTGGGCAGTTGCTGCGCCTGGCGCTGTGTGTAGGCGGGGCTGGCGAAGCGGTCTTTCCAGCCCAGCCTGTCCCAGTAGTCGACGTGAAACGCGAGCGCGACGACGCTCGGGTCGTCTTTCAGCCTGGACAACCAGCGATCCGCGGGCGGGCAGGAACTGCAGCCTTCCGACGTGTAGAGCTCGATCACAGGCGCAGCGTCTGCCGCGCTTTGCGCGCTGCAGGTCGCGGCGCTCCAACTCGGGGCGGTGCCGAGCGTCATCAGGAGCGCCGCGATCAGCGTCGCGGCGCAGGTAAGGTTCATGCGGTGGCGTGCATCTGCCATGCGGGCTCCAGTGTCGCTTCGATGCGCATCGGTCGCCGTAGCGCGCGCGATCTTACGCCGCGGCGTGACACACTCATCTGCCATCGCGCTGCCACCCATGCCATTGCATCATTCAACGCCAAGCGCTGCGCCGCTGCCATTGCAGGCGGCCATTGTCGGCGGCGGCCCGGCCGGGTTGATGGCTGCCGACGTGCTGGCGCACGCCGGCGTGCAAGTCGACCTGTTCGACGCCATGCCGTCGGTGGGGCGCAAGTTCCTGCTCGCTGGAAAGGGGGGGCTGAACCTCACGCACAACGAACCCTTCGAGCGCTTCATCGGTCGTTTCGGTGCGCGATCGGCTGCGATCGAACCGCTGCTGCATGCGTTTCCGCCCGCGGCGCTGCGCGATTGGGCCCAGAGTCTGGGGATTGGCACCTTTGTCGGCAGCTCGGGGCGCGTCTTCCCAATTGACATGAAGGCAGCGCCGCTTCTTCGCGCCTGGCTGCACCGGATGCGAGCGATGGGCGTGCGGTTCCACATGCGGCACCGATTGACCGGGCTGGTTCGCGCGCCGGATCGAACCTGGCGCTTGCAGATGCTTGCGGCAGAGCGATGCTCAGACCCGTACGCCAGCGCCGTCGTGCTCGCGCTCGGTGGTGCGAGCTGGCCGCGCCTGGGCTCCGACGGCGCGTGGGCAAAGTGGCTGCCCGGCCTGGGTGCCGAAGTCACGTCGCTGGCGCCGTCGAATTGCGGATTCGACGTTGCCCGTGTCGGCGACGCCGGTCGATTGCTGCCCGGCTGGAGCGATCACTTGCGGCAGCGTTTCGCCGGCTCGCCGTTGAAGACCGTGGCACTCTCGGTTCAGGGCCTGGATGGATCGCGCTTCGATGAGCGCGGTGAATGCGTCGTCACCGAAGGCGGCGTGGAGGGCAGCTTGATTTACGCCGCATCGGCGGCGCTG
>JAEMQF010000251.1 GCA_022758925.1 Burkholderiales bacterium
GCCCCGGCGCTCATTTGAGAACGACCCGCGGATCGGCGAGTTTGTAGAGCACGTCGGTGGCGAGGTTGACGCACATCGTGATCACGGCGATGTAGATCGTGACCGCTTGAATGACGGGGTAGTCGCTGCGATTCACGGCGAGCAGGACTTCGCGCCCCAGCCCCGGAATCGAAAAGAAGGTCTCGATCAGGAACGAGCCGACGAAGATTCCCGGCAATGCCACCGCGACATTGGTCAGGATCGGGATCAGCGCGTTGCGCAGCACATGCTTGAGCAGGATCGTGCGCTCGGTGAGGCCCTTGGCGCGTGCCGTGCGCACGTAGTCCTGGCCGATCTCGTCGAGGAAAAACGTGCGGTACAGCCGCATCTGCGGCGCCAGGCCGACCATCACCGCCAGCAGCACCGGCAGCGGCGTGTAGACGAGCAGGTTCGTGAGCGTGCTGTCGCTCCAGCCCTGCACCGGGAACCAGCCGAACTGGAACGCGAACAGGTACTGGCCGACGATCACGTACACCAGGAACGAGATCGACAGCGCAACCGTGGTCACGACCATCAGGCTGCGGTCGGTCAGCGAGCCGCGCACCGCAGCCACTGCCATCGCGAAGGGGATTGCAAGCAACACGTCGAGCAACAGGATCGGCACCATCACCGTCAAGGTGGCAGGCAGGCGCGTCATGAACAGGTTCGCCACCGACTCATTCGTCGCCCAGCTCTTGCCCCACTCGAAGGTGACGATCTGCCTGAAGAAGATCCAGAGCTGCTCCCACACCGGCAGGTTCAGACCGAGCTGGTCACGGATCGCCTGGATTTGATCCGGCGAAGCGTTCAAGCCACCAAGAATTTCCGCCGGGTCGCCGCCGAAGTACTTGAACAGGAAGAACACCAGCAGCACGACACCGATCAGCGTCGGGATCATTTGCCAGAGGCGCCGGATCAGGTAGGCGAGCATGCGGTGGGGCGCGGGGGCGGTGGGTGGGGCGAGTGGGTTCGGGGCCTGGCGCCGTGGCGGCGCAGCGCAGTCTACGCGAGACGGGGTCGCAAGCGCACCCGCACTTGCCCGACGCGCAACACAGCGACAAACCCCTAGACTTGCGGGCCGGACGGGCGCACGCCCGCGCGCGATTCGGGAGCGAACATGGTGAAACGACCTGGCAGGTTGCAGCGTTGGCTGGTGGCGGGACTTGCAGCCCTGACTGCAGCGCACGCCGGGGCCCAGCAAGCATCGGCGAGCGGCCAGAAGGTGTTGCGCTACGCCTTCCCGGTGGCGGAGACCGGCTTCGACCCGGCGCAGGTGAGTGATTTGTACTCGCGCACGATCACGGCCGGAATCTTTGAAGGGCTGCTCGCGTTCGACTTCCTGGCCCGGCCGTTCGTGATGAAGCCGCTCACCGCGCGCGCGCTGCCCGAGATCTCGGCTGACTTCACAAGCTTCACGTTTCGCATCAAGCCCGGCATCCTGTTCGCCGACGACCCGGCCTTCAAGGGCGCGCCGCGCGAGTTGACGGCCGCCGACTATGTGTACGCGATCAAACGCCATTACGACCCGCGCTGGAAGAGCCCCAACCTGTACCTGCTGGAAAACGCGCGCCTGCTCGGCCTGAGCGAATTGCGCAAGAAGGCGATCGACGCCAAACAAGCCTTCCCCTACGACGTCGAAGTCGAAGGCGTGGCTGCGCTGGATCGCTACACGCTGCGGTTTCGTCTGGCCGAACCGTCGCCGCGCTTCCATCAACAGGTGCTGACCGACAGCTCTGCGTTCGGCGCCATGGCGCGCGAGGTGGTTGAGTTCTACGGCGACAAGATCATGGAGCACCCGGTCGGCACCGGGCCCTACCGGCTGGGCCAGTGGCGGCGCAGTTCGCTCATCGTGCTCGAGCGCAACCCGCGCTTTCGCGAAGAGTTCTACGACGAGCAGCCCAGCGCCGACGATCCGGTGGCGATGGCGATTGCGAAGCAGATGCGTGGCAAGCGCATGCCGATGATTGACCGCGTGGAGGTTGCGATCATCGAAGAGGTGCAGCCGCGCTGGCTGTCATTCCTCAACCGGCAAAGCGACTTTCTGGAGCGCCTGCCGAACGAGTTTGCGAACGTCGCGATTCCGAACAACAAACTCGCGCCGAATCTGGCCAAGCAGGGAATCAAGATGGACCAGGCGCCGCTGGTCGACGTGACGCTGTCGCTGTTCAACCAGGAACATCCGATGGTCGGTGGCAACAGTCCGGCCAAGGTGGCGTTGCGGCGCGCGATCGCACTCGCCTACAACAGCGATGAAGAGATTCGCCTGGTGCGCAGGAACCAGGCGGTGCGCGCACAAGGAGCGATCGCGCCGCTCGCCTTCGGCTACGACCCACAGTTCAAGACCGAGATGGGCGACTTCGACGTCGCGCGCGCCAAGGCGCTGCTCGACCTGTACGGCTACCTCGACCGCGACGGCGACGGCTGGCGCGAACAGCCCGACGGCTCGGCGCTGCTGCTCGAGTACGCGACCCAGCCCGATCAGTTGAGCCGCCAGCTCGCCGAACTCTGGCAGAAGAGCATGAACGCGATCGGTGTGCGCATCACGTTCAAGAGCGCGAAGTGGCCGGAGAATCTGAAAGCCTCACACTCGGGCAAGTTGATGATGTGGGGCGTGGGTTGGCTCGCGGGCAACCCCGACGGCGACACATTCCTGGCGCTCGGCTATGGCCCGAACAAGGGCCAGGCGAATCATTCGCGCTTCGACCTGCCTGCCTTCAACGAGCTCTACATACGCCAGAACAAGATGCCCGACGGCCCCGAGCGATTGGCCGTGATGCAGCAAGCCAGCAAGCTGATGGTGGCGTATGTGCCCTACAAGATCAGCAGCCACCGCATCGCCACCGACTTGATGCATCCGTGGGTGCAGGGCTATAAGCGCAACCCATTTATCCGCGAGTTCTGGAAGTACCTGGATGTTGACCTGGATGTCCTGCACCGGGAGCTGAAATGAGGCGATGCATCGCCGCCCTTGTTGCCGCCATGGCCCTGGCGCCGACAGCCCGCGCCGCGGATGACAATCCGCCCCGCGTCTTTCGGTACTCATTTCCCGCTGCGGAGACCGGTTTCGACCCGGCGCAGATCAGCGATTTGTATTCGCGCACCGTCACCGCCCATATCTTTGACGGTCTTTACCACTACGACCCTCTGGCGCGTCCTTACCGGGTGCGCCCGAACGTCGCGCTCGGCATGCCCGAGGTCAGCGCCGACTTCAAGGTCTGGACGGTTCGCATCAAGCCCGGCATCTACTTCGCTGACGACCCGGCCTTCGGCGGCAAGAAGCGCGAGCTGGTGGCGCAGGATTTCGTCTATTCGTGGAAGCGCTTCTTCGACCCCGCCTTGAACAGCCCGGTGTATTCGGGCTTCAAGGAGGCGGGCGTGATCGGCGTCGAGGCGCTGCGCCTGCGTGCGATCCAGGGCAAGACGCCATTCGACTATTCCATCGAAGTCGAAGGCATCCGCGCGCTGGACCGTTATACCTTGCAGTTCAAGCTGGATTCACCGCGCCCGCGCCTGATCTACACGCTTGCCGAGGGCAACCTGTTTGGCGCGGTGGCGCGTGAAGTGGTCGAGTTCTACGGCGACAAGGTCATGGCGCACCCAGTCGGCACGGGGCCGTTCATGCTCAAACAGTGGCGGCGCAGTTCGCTCATCGTGCTCGTGCGAAACCCGGCATTTCGCGAGACCTACTACGACGCCGAGCCGAACCCGGATGACGCCGAAGGGCATGCCATGCTTGCGCGTTTCAAGGGTCGGCGCCTGCCGATGCTCGACCGCGTCGAAATCAGCATCATCGAAGTCAGCCAGCCGCGCTGGCTGGCATTCCTCAACGAGCAGTTCGACCTGCTGACCGTGCCGCTGGAGTTCGCGGGCGTCGCGGCGCCCAAGGGCAAGCTTGCGCCGAATCTCGCCAAACGGGGTGTTGGCCTGCAACGTATCGTGAATACGGACCGCACGCTGTACTACTTCAACATGGAGGACCCGCTGGTCGGTGGCTACACACCGGACAAGGTGGCGCTGCGGCGCGCGATCAGCCTGGCCACCGACGTCTCGCGTGAAATAAACCTGCTGCGCCGCGGCCAGGCGGTGCCGGCGCAGACCGTGCTTGCGCCCGGCACCTGGGGCTACGACCCGAATTACAAGAGCGAGAACAGCGACTACAGCCCGGCGCGCGCAAAGGCCCTGCTCGATATGTACGGCTACGTCGACCGCGATGGCGACGGCTGGCGCGACCTGCCCGACGGCAAGCCGTTGATCCTGCAGTACGCCACGCAACCCGATGAGTTGTCGCGCCAGTTCGACGAGCTGTGGAAGAAGAACATGGACGGCGTCGGCCTGCGCCTGAACGTGATCAAGGGCCAATGGCCCGAGCAGTTGAAGATGGCGCGCGCCGGCCAACTGATGATCTGGCAGCTCGGCTACACCGCCGCCAGCCCGGACGCACAAGATGGCCTTCAAACCCTCTACGGCCCCGGCGCGGGGGGCCAGAACCTGCCGCGCTTCAGGCATGCTCGCTTCGATCAAATCTACGAGCGCATGCAGGCCTTGCCCGACGGGCCTGAACGCCTGGAGCTACTGCATGAGGCGCTGAAGATCGTGACCGCACTCGCGCCGCACAAGTACAACGTGCACCGCGTCATCACCGACCTGACCCAGCCCTGGCTGCTGGGTTACCGCCGCCCAACGTTCGGCAGCCAGTTCTGGCAATACGTCGACGTCGACCCGGCCCATCGGCCCAAGGTGAAATAGGGCACGGGCCGGGCGATGCGGCGGCGTCAGGTGATTGCCGGTTCGGCCGCCGCGCTCGCAACGGCGCAGCTCGTGCCGCCGCAAGCTGCGAACGAGCCGCGCCGATCAAGGACGCTGCGGATCGCCTTTAACACCGCCGAGACCAGCTTCGACCCGCCGCAGATCTCGGACAGCAATTCGTTCGCGGTGGCGGCGAGCATTTTCGAGTCGCCTCTGACCTACGACTACCTCGCCCGACCGGTGAAGCTGCGTCCGCAAACTGCGGTAACGCTGCCCGAGATCTCCGGCGACTTCACGCGCTTCACATTTGATATCCGCCCCGGCATCTTCTTCGCCGACGACCCGGCGTTTCGCGGCCGCAAGCGCGAGCTGGTGGCGCAGGACTACGTCTACAGCGTCAAGCGCTTCTACGACCCCAAGCTCAACGCCGAGAGCATCTACATCTTCGAAAACGCCAAGGTGCTGGAGCTTTCGGAGCTGCGCGCCAAGGCGCGGCGCGACAAGACCGCCTTCGACTACGACAGGCAAGTCGAGGGCATTCGCGCGACTGATCGCTACACGTTCCAGGTTCGCCTGGGCGCGCCAAACCCGCGCTTTCACCACCAGTTCGCGACGACGATGACGGGCGCGGTGGCACGCGAAGTCGTGCAAGCTTACGGCGACGATATCGGTGCACATCCGGTGGGCACCGGGCCGTTCAAGCTGGAGTCGTGGCGCCGCGCCTCAAGGATTGTGCTGACGCGCAACCCGAGCTTTCGCGAACAGTTTTTCGATGCGCAGCCTGAGCTCGACGACGCCGAGGCCGAATCGGTCGCGTCCGAACTCGCCGGCGAGCGCCTGCCGCTGCTCGACCGGGTTGAGATCAGCGTCATCACGGAAGCGCAGCCACGCTGGCTTGCATTTCTCGAAGGCTCGATCGATCTGCTCGCGCTGCCCAATGAGTTCGCGCCGATTGCGATTCCCAACAATCGCCTGGCGCCGCACCTGGCGCGCAGCGGCGTGCGGCTGCAACGCGGATTGCAGCCGGAGATGGCAATGACCTACTTCAACATGGACGACCCACTCGTGGGAGGCAACGCGCCGGACAAGGTGGCGTTGCGACGCGCGGTCGCCTTGGCCTTCGACGGCGACGAATACAGTCGCGTCGTGCGCAATGGTCAGGCCATCGCCGCGCAGTCGACGATTCCGCCGTTCACCTCGGGCTACGTCGAGTCGTACCGCAGCGAAATGAGCAGACACAGCCGCGCCGAAGCGATGGCTCTGCTCGACGTGTTCGGCTACGTCGACGCCAATCGCGACGGCTGGCGCGAATGCCCCGACGGTTCGCCCCTGGTGCTGCGCCTTGCCTCAACGCCCAACCAGCTCGATCGGCGCCGCAACGAGATCTGGCGCAAACACATGGCCGGCGTGGGTTTGCGCATGGAATTCGCTTATGCGACCTGGCCTGACTTGCTGAAGAAGGCCCGGGCCGGTGGCTTGATGATGTGGGGCTACACCTGGGAATCGGGCACGCCCGACGGCGGATTTTTTTTGGGCATCGGCTACGGGCCGAACGCGAGCGAAACGAATGACGCGCACTTCGCCCTGGCCGAATTCGACCGCCTGTTCGAGCGCCAATACAACTTGTCAGACGGCGCCGAGCGCGACGCAGTGATGCGGCAGGCAAAGAATCTGCTCGTGGCCTACATGCCATACAAGGCGCACGACCACGGTATCGCGAGCGACTTGCTGCAGCCCTGGGTCAAAGGCCATCGGCGCCATCCGTTCCGGCGCGACCTGTGGCGTTTTATCGGCGTCGATCCGCCACTCGCGTAGAGTGGCAACACGCCAAGTCGGAAGTATCGCGATGCCCCTGCCGCAACCCCAAATCCTGCGCTACACGCGCTGGCTGCAATCCGAGCGTGGTCTGAATTTCAACCCGACCACCACCGCCGGCTACGACGAACTCTGGCGCTGGTCGGTCTCGGATCTGCGTGCGTTCTGGGGTTCGATCTGGGACTACTTCGACCTGCGCTCGCCGGTGCCGTACTCGCAGGTGTTGGTCGATGAAGTGATGCCCGGCGCGAAGTGGTTCCCTGGCGCGATGGTCAACTACGCGGCGCAGGTGCTGCGCCACACCGATGCCACACACGCAGCGGGCCAGCCGGCGATCATCTTCCAGAACGAACTCCTGGCGCAGCGCGGCGAACTGCAGGAACTCTCCTGGCCCGAGCTGAAACGCCAGATCGGCTCGTTCGCTGCGGCCTTGCAGCGCATGGGTGTGATGCCCGGGGACCGGGTCTGCGCCTTCCTGCCCAACGTGCCGCAGACGGTGGTGGCGTTCCTCGCTTGCGCGAGCGTCGGTGCGGTCTGGTCGGTGTGTTCACCCGACATGGGGCCAGTGGCGGTGCTCGACCGCTTCCGCCAGATCGAGCCCAAGGTCTTGATCGCCTGCGATGGTTATGTGTACGGCGGCGTTGCGCATGACCGCCAGGCTCTGTTGCTCGAGTTGCTTGCCGCTTTGCCGAGCGTGCGAGACGTCGTGCTGCTGCGCAACCTGGAACCGCAATCCGACCCGGCGCGACTCGCGAATTCGCAGCGGCGCGCGCATGATTTCGATGCACTCACCGCGGGCAGTGAAATTGCCGAGCCCCTGTGGCTGCCCTTCGATCACCCCCTGTGGGTGGTCTATTCGAGCGGCACGACGGGCCTGCCCAAGGCCATCGTGCACGGCCACGGCGGCGTGATGCTCGAAACCATGAAGGGGGCGTGCCTGCACAACAACCTGGGGCCCACGCTGCAGACGGGCGCCCGTTTTCATTGGTACAGCTCGACGGGCTGGATCATGTGGAACCTGCAGGCCGGGGTTCTGCTCGGCGGCACCAGCGTGTGCATGTTCGACGGCAGCCCCACCGGCCGTGCGGGCCAGGCCGACTGGAGCACGCTGTGGCGCTTTGCCGCCGCATCGGGCGCCACTTTCTTCGGGGCGGGCGCGGCGTTCTATGCGAACTGCCTGAAGGCCGATGTCCGGCCCGCCGAGTTGGCCGACCTCTCGAACCTGCGGACCATCGGCTCGACCGGCTCGCCCCTGGCCATCGAGTGCTATCGCTGGATTCATGAGCGCCTGCCGCAAGTGGACGGCCGGCCGATCTGGCTTGCGCCGATCTCGGGCGGAACCGACTTTGCCGGTGCCTTCATCGCCGGATTGCCCACGCTGCCGGTGATCGACGGCGAAATGCAATGCCGCTGTCTGGGCGCTGCAGTGCAAGCCTGGAGCGAGCCGGACGCGAATGGTGCAGGCCGAGCCCTGATCGATGAAGTGGGCGAGCTTGTCTGCACCAAACCGATGCCGTCGATGCCGCTGTACTTCTGGGGTGATGCCGGCAACCGGCGCTACCTCGACAGTTATTTCGACATGTACCCCGGGGTCTGGCGCCATGGCGACTGGATCCGCATCACGCCGCGCGGTGGCGCCATCATCTATGGCCGCAGCGACGCCACGATCAACCGCCACGGCATCCGCATGGGCACGGCCGAGCTGTACCGTGCCGTCGAGGCGCTGCCCGAGGTGCTGGACAGCCTCGTCGTCGACCTTGAATACCTTGGGCGCGAGAGCTACATGCCGCTGTTCGTGGTGCTGCGCAAGGGCCTGCTGCTCGACGCTGCGCTGAGCGCATCGATCAAGCAGTCGATTCGAGAGGCTTTGTCGGCGCGCCATGTGCCCAACGACGTGTTCCAGGTCAGCGCCATCCCGCGCACGCTGTCGGGCAAGAAGATGGAGCTGCCGGTGAAGAAGCTGCTGCAGGGAACCCCCGCGGAGCAGGTGTTCAAGCTCGATGCGATGGCCAACGCCGACTGCGTGGCCTGGTTCACCGCCTTCGCCGCGACCCGGCTCACGCACCCCTTGCCCTGATTCAGCGCCAGGCCCGGCGCTGCGTGCGAAACACACGCAACGCCATTTGGCCCGGGGGAATAATCGCACCCACGCTTGCGTAAGCCCCGTCGTGGACGCTCCCCTCGCCTTTCGCCGCCAACTGCTGGACGCCATCCCGCGGCTGCGCCGCTACGCGCGCTCGCTGGTGTTCGACAGCCACGGCGCGGACGACCTGGTGCAAACCACCTTGGAGCGTGCGCTCGCGCATTGGCACCAGTTCGACCAGCGCCGCGACATCCTGCTGTGGGCGGTCTCGATCGCCCACAACGCCTTCATGGACGACCGCAGGCGCGAGAAGCGCCAGCCTGCGTTGGACGCCTACGAGTCTTACGACGACCGAGCCGATGAGTTGCCGGCGCCGGGCGTCGATATCGGCCTGCGCATCGACCTGCTCGCCGCGCTGCGCCGCTTGCCTGTCGAGCAGCGTGAGCCCCTGCTGCTCGTAAGCCTCGAACAGCTGTCCTATGCCGATTGCGCCCAGGCCCTGGGCATCCCCATCGGCACCGTCATGTCGCGCGTGTCGCGCGGACGCGCGGCCCTGCGTGAGCTGCTTGATGGCAAACCCCCGCGCTCGACGAGCGGGCTGCGCCGCGTCGTTTGATCCCTGACTCTTGACTCGTTGCCATCCCTGGATCCGCCATGACCGCCCCCTTCGACGACAGCATCTTCAACGCCTGGCTCGACGCCGAGCTCACGCCTGAGCGCCGCGCCGAGGTCGAAGCCTGGTTGCGCGACCACCCGCTCGACGCGGCGCGCGTGCGCCTTTGGGCCGCCGATCGTGAAGCGCTGCGCAGCCAACTCGACAGCGTGCTTGCCGAACCCGTGCCGGCCCATTTGACGCGCCTGGTGCTGCGCGGTCCGTCGGCCACCCACTGGCGCCACTGGCAGGCCCGTGCCGCGGCGTTTGCCCTGTTTGCGCTTGGCGTGGCGGTCGGTGCGGGCCTGATGTGGCGCAGCCGCATTGACGCAACACAGACCGTATCCGGCGCACCCACCCCAATGGCCTGGGTCCAACGCGCAGCGGTTGCGCACAGCGTTTACGTTCCCGAGGTGCGGCATGCGGTCGAAGTGAAGGCGCAGGAAGAACACCTGAGCCGCTGGCTCACGAAACGCCTTGCCGTCCCGGTGCAGTTGTTCGACCTGCGTGAGCAGGGCTTTGAGCTCGTCGGTGGCCGCCTCTTGCCCGACGCCGCGGGGCCGAGCGCACAGCTGATGTACCAGGCGCTGCCGGCAAACGACGGCGAGAGCGACCCGAGCCTCAAACCGGCCCGCGTCACCGTCTACCTGCGCAAACCTGACGCCAGCACGCCGGCAGCATTCCGCTACGAGCAGCAAGGCGCGCTGGGCATGTTCTACTGGATCGAGGGCGACAGTGCGCATGGCGCGGCCACCGGTTATGCGCTGGTCGGCGAACTCCCGCGCGAACGCCTGCTGGCATTGGCCGAGGCGATCCACAAACAAGGCGCGAGCATGCCTTGAGTCGCCAGGGACATGCGGGTCAATAGAATCGCGTCATGCCCCAGCCACAGACGGAAGCGAACGCCGTCCCCGCCGCGACCGCAGCCACCCCCGTCTACCGGCGCAAGCTGTTCTGGGTCGCGCTGCTGTACTTCAGCGAAGGCCTGCCGCTTGGGGTCTTCTACGACATCTTCCCGGTCTACTTTCGCCAGCAGGGCGTAAACCTGGCCGACATCGGGCTGCTCAGCCTGCTGGGTCTGGCCTGGACCGTGAAATTCCTCTGGGCACCCGCGGTGGACTGGGCGCGCCACCACCGCTGGTGGATCGCTGGCGCAAACGCCGGCATGGCCGGTGTCATGTGGTGGTTCGGTGCAGCTGCGGGCGCGGGGGCCGCGAGCATCACGATCGGGCCCTGGGTCTGGGTCGCGATCGGCATCTTCACCGTGCTTTCGGCAACCAACGACATCGCCACCGACGGCTACACGATCGAGCTGCTCGATCGCCGTGAATACGGCATGGCGAACGGTTTTCGCATCGGCTTTTATCGTGTCGGCATGATCTTCGCGGGCGTAATGCTGATGGTCTCGGGCTGGCTCGGTTGGAGCATCGCCTACTTTCTGGGCGGCACGATGTTCGCGGTGAACTCCGCCTTTGCCTTGCGCGCGCCGGTGGAGCAGCAGATCGTGAGCGACCGCGCAGACCTCGCCACCGAATTGCGCCTGCTGCGCGCCCAGCCGCTGTGGGCGCTGGCGCTGGCCTGCGTTTTGCTCGGCCTGTTGTGGCCGGGCCTGGCCCCGTTGGGGCGCTTCGCAGGCTGGCCGGCGCTGGCCTTGCACGGCGACGCCTGGTGGTTCCGGGGCGCCATTCCCGTGGGTCTGATGTTCCTTGGCGCTGGCATCATGGTGCACGCGGCGCGCCAGCCGCGCGCGCAACTGCTGCGCCAGGGCCCGGTGTTCGGTGCCTGGGTCGAATTGCTGTCGCGCCCCGGCATGATGGCAATTCTGCTGTTCATTCTGCTGTTCAAGCTGGGCGACGCCTCCATGGGCTTCATGGTCAAGCCATTTTGGGTCGACAGCGGCTTCACGGCGCAGCAGATCGGCCTCGTCAGCGTGAACCTTGGGTTGGCGCTGACTATCGCCGGTGGCTTGGTTGGCGGCTGGTATGTCGACACGCGCGGCATCTACAAGGGCTTGTGGGTGTTGGGGCTGTGGCAAGCCGTGTCCAACCTCGGTTATGCCCTGGCGGCGTGGTGGGTGCCGCGCCTGGCGCAAGGCGCTGACCCCGTGCTGGCGCAGCAGGCGCTGGTGTATGCCGCGAGCGGCCTTGAAAGTTTCACCGGGGGCCTGGGTACCGGCGCGTTTCTGGCGTTCCTGATGGCCATCACGAGCCGCACCAAGGCGACCACCGAATACGCGATTCTGTCGAGCATCTTCGCCTTCAGCCGCGCCGTCGCGGGCTGGGCCGGAGGCATCGGCGCGCAGGAAATGGGCTACGCGGCATACTTTTTCCTGACGTTCTGGCTCAGCTTCCCGGCGTATGTTCTGCTGCCGCAGGTGCGACGTATGCTGGACCAAGGCGAGGCGCGTTAGGGGTGGGCCGCGTGAGCGCGGCATGTCCGGCAGCAAGGGGTGACACAAGGGCGATGAAGAGGCAATTCAGATCCGGATTGAAAACGCACTGGGGCTGCGCCTGCTGCTTCGGCGTGCCGCTGCCGCCGCGCCGCTTGTTCGGCGCGGCGCTGCTCGGTGGCGTGGCCGCGGCCGGATTGCCCGCTTGGGCGCGTGAAGGCGTGGACGTGGGCAAGCAGTCGAGCTTCACCAAGCTCGTCTCGGCGCAACAGGTCGAACGCACGGCGTCTCAGCAGTATCTGCAGCTGCAGCAGCAGGCGGCGCAGCAAAAGGCGCTCGCACCAGACAGCCATCCGCAGCTGATTCGCCTGCGCGCGATCGCGCAGCGCATCATTCCGCACACGTTTGAATGGAACGAGCGTGCGCGCCAGTGGAAATGGGAGGTGAATCTGATCGGCAGCAAGCAGATCAACGCCTTTTGCATGCCCGGCGGCAAGATCGCGTTCTACTACGGCATCCTGCAGCAGCTGCAGCTCGACGACGACGAAGTGGCAATGATCATGGGCCATGAAGCGGCGCATGCCTTGCGCGAGCACGCGCGCGAGCAGATGGGCAAGAACGCTGCGACCAGCCTGGGCACCAGCGTGCTGTCGGCATTTCTTGGCTTGGGCAGCACCGGGGATGCGCTGTTGCGCGAGTCCGGCAAGCTGCTGTCGCTGACCTTCAGCCGCGAAGACGAATTGGAAGCCGACCTCGTGGGCCTGGAACTTGCCGCGCGCGCCGGCTACGACCCCGGCGCCGGCGTGACGCTGTGGCAGAAGATGGCCGCGGCGAGCAAGGGTTCGCCGCCGGAGTTCCTCAGCACGCACCCCAGTGGGCCGACCCGAATCCGTGACATCGAGGCGAATCTGCACAAGGTCGCGCCGCTCTACGCGAGCGCGCAGCGCCCGGCGCAGCGCTTCGAGCCGCCCAGGGCGGCGGCACGCGCGCCGGCGGCTGCGCCGGGTGGTGGTTAAACGGGCTCATTCGAGGCGGACTTCAGTGCGCACCACGCCGGCACGGTCGGCGCGCGCCGTCAGCGCCAGCTGCGTTCCCTTCGGGGCGCGCACCACCCATTCGGCAACGGCGCGATCGGCAGTGATCTCGCGGTTCGGCAGGAACGCATGCAGCGATTGCTTCGGCGCATGGCCCTCCAACTGCGGGCCTTCGAATCGCGGTTTGCCGCTGACCAGCGAGATCGCGGGGTTGTCTTCGGGCAGATGGATCTCGAACATCACGCCGCGCACGACCTTGCGCGCCAGCGCGCGCTTCGTCACATAGGCGGGCAACCAACCGCTGTTGGCCACGGCAAACTTGATATTCCAGGTGTCGGGGCCGAGCGCGCGGACTTCGGTGCAAAGCAATTCGAGCCGGGGCAGCGACAGCGCAAGCTGCGTCATCCACGCCGGAAAGCGCGCCGCTTCGGCTTCGCGGAGCAGGGGCGGCGGATTGCGCCAGTAGTTCATCTTGTCCCAGCCACCGATCTCCAGCGCACCGAGCTGCGGGTGTTGAAACGGCTTCCACGCCACATGCGCCTGGCCGGCGCAATGCTGGTCGCTCCATTGCAGCAGCTTCAAGTCGTCCTGCGGCGGGTGCTCGCGGTACCAGTCGATCCACTTGTAGTCGGTGATGCCGGCCTGCCGGTTCGGCGACCACAGCTCCACCACCCAGAACAGTGCGCCCAGGTGTTCGTAGAACCAGTCCTGGGTCCCGCCGATCACTTCTTTCGGGTGGTACTTGAAGTCGTGAAAGATGCTGATCGCCGGGTAGCCGCTGAGCTTGGCACCGAGTTCGCTGAAGCGTTTGTACGACCACAGGTCTTCCGGGATCATTTCGTCGTCGCTTTGCGTGCCGGACGGCCGCAGGATGACGCCGCTGTGGGTGTGGTAGCTGATCGCCGCGCCGATGTTGGGGTGCTGGATGACGAACTCGACCATGGCCCGCACTTCGGGCTCGCTGGTCGGGAACGGGCCCGCACCGAGTTGTTCGAACTCCTGGCGCCAGAAGCCCGGGAAGTTGCGGTTCAGGTCCAGCCCTTCGGCGTCCGGGTTCACCTTGAGCGTCAAGCCGTCGTAGTTGAGCAGGGTCCCTTCCGGCATCACACGGTAGTACTCGCCGCCGAATTCGCCGGGCTCGCGCGCGACCATGAGGCGTGCATCAAGTTCGCTTTTCTTGTAGGTGCCATTCGGATCGGGAATCCGCATCGTCAGCACGCGGCCGTCGCCGTCGATGTCTTCGACGCTCAGGCCTTGCACCGCTTCTTCTTCGAAGGGATAGCGGCGCGTGCTGGAGCGAATGTGGCGCGGCTTGTCGGCCAGCGCCAGTTCGGCGCCATCGGGGTTCAGGCGTGGGCACAGATAGAGCACGCGCGTGTCGAGCAATTGGGTGATCGCGCGGCCCTCGTCGCCCGAGCCGGCATAACCCTTGACGAGCCAGTTCAGGTAGTACAGGACGGCGGTGCTGGCGGTCAACTCGGCGGCGTGGATGTTGCCGTCGACCCAGAACGCAGGCTTGTCGGCGTGGCTGCCGGTGTGACTGCTGGTCACGGTCGCGACCCAGATGTCGCGACCTTCGAAGCTCTTGCCGATGGCGGCCACCGACACCAGGTTCGGACAGGCCTGGGCGTAAGCGAAGAGCAGCCGCGTCAGGTCTTCATGGCGGTAGAAGATTTCGAAGCGCGGCGTGGGGGCAGTGGTGATCATCGCGAAAGAGTCTCACAAGGAAATGTGGCTTCGCCACTTTCGTTGATCCCCGCGGGGGACGGCCGCCGCGAGGCGGCGGCCTTGGGGCGCTCAGTGCTTCGGGCGAAACGTCGAGTGTCTCCTTCGGCAGCGGTTGCGCGCATCGCGACTAACGCGAACCTTCGGCAAGCCTGGGAGCCGGTCAGGTTTGGGCTCGGGCACGGCGCCAAACCCGACATGCTCCTCACGGCCATGCCTATTCCGAGAACAGCCGCACGACCCCCTTCAAGGTCATGAGATGACCCGGGTTGCTGGTTTCGTTCAGAACCCCCGCCATGCGTCGGCGCAGGCGCGCGCTGCGCCGCGCGCGCCAGACCAGCAGATCGACA
>JAEMQF010000222.1 GCA_022758925.1 Burkholderiales bacterium
CCCCGGCCCTCCGGGTAAGCCCCCCAAACAGGCCCACTCGTCGTTGCAAATGCTCGCCGGGCCACCGGCCCGGCTGCGCTTTGCGCCGAGATTGGGCCTGTTTGGGGGGCTTACGCGGGTGCATGGGATTGCCTCTCAGCCTCTCAGTCCATGGCCGCGGTGAGCTCGTCGATTCGCGCTCCCAACTCGAGCCAGCGCGTTTCCAGACGCTCGATTTCTTCGGCCAAGAGTTTCAGGCGCTGGCCGGCTTCGGCGATCTTTTCCGGGGCCAGTTCAGCGACGGCGAAGCCGGCCTCGAGATTGTCGCGCTCGGCAAACAACACACCCAGGCGGTTGTCGATGCGGTTTTGCTCCATGCGCAGGGGCTTCACGTCGTCACTGCGCTTTTGGCGTGCTGCGGCGGCGGCCTTGCGTTCGTCGCGCCGGACGCCGGGCGGCACCGTCGACGCCGCAGAACCTGCCGACGTTTGTGCCGCGCTCGGCGTGCGCGCTGCCTCGCGCGCTTCTTCCCGTGACTGCTCGCGCGCCTGTTCCAACAACCAGCGCTGGTAGTCGTCCAGATCGCCGTCGAAGGGTTTGATGGCGCCCTCAGTCACGAGCCAGAACTCGTCGCACACCTCGCGCAGCAAGGCGCGGTCGTGGCTCACCAGCAGCACCGTGCCTTCGAATTCGTTGAGCGCCATGCTCAGCGCTTCGCGCGTCGTCAGGTCGAGGTGGTTCGTCGGCTCGTCCAGCAGCAACAGGTTCGGCCGTTGCCACACCAGCATGGCGAGCACGAGGCGTGCTTTCTCGCCACCCGAGAGTGTGCCCACGGCCTGCGTCACCATGTCGCCGACGAAACGGAACGATCCGAGGTAGTCGCGCAGTTCCTGCTCGCGCCCGGGAGGACCGACATCGCGCGCCAGGCGCACCATGTGCATCAGCGGCCCGTCCTGCAGCGACAGCACGTCGAGCTCTTGCTGGGCGAAGTAGCCGATCCTCAGGCCCCTGCCTTGCGTGATATGCCCGGCCAGCGGCGGTAGCGTGCGCGCAATCGTCTTCACGAGCGTCGACTTGCCGCGGCCATTGGCGCCGAGAATGCCGATGCGCTGGCCGGCGAGCACGGAGCGGTTGATGCCTTGAATGATGGTCTTGGCGCGCCCCGCGTCGTCGCGATAGCCGCAGGCCACCGCCTCGAACGCCAGCATCGGGTTCGGCAGGCTCAAAGGCTCGCGGAATTCGAACTGGAAGTCGGCACTCGTCAACACCGGCGCGATGCGCTCCATGCGTGCCAGCGCCTTGACCCGGCTTTGCGCCTGTTTCGCCTTGCTCGCCTTGGCCTTGAAGCGGTCGATGAATTTCTTCAGGTGCGCGACGCGTTCCTGCTGCTTCGCGAAATTCGCCTGGCTCTGCAAGGCGCGCTCCGAGCGCATTTCCTCGAACGCCGTGTAGTTGCCGCTGTAGCGCGTGAGTTGGGTTGCTTCCAGATGCAGCGTCGTGCGCGTGATCGCGTCGAGAAACTCGCGGTCGTGGCTGATCACGATCAAGGTCCCGGCGTAGCGCAGCAGCCAGGCCTCGAGCCAGACCAGGGCGTCAATGTCAAGGTGGTTGGTCGGCTCGTCCAGCAGCATCAAATCCGCCGGGCACATCAGTGCGCGCGCGAGCTGCAGCCGCATCCGCCAGCCGCCGGAAAAGCTGTTCACCGGCGCGTCGAGCTCGATGCGCTTGAAGCCCAGGCCGAGCAGCATCGCCTGGGCCCGGGCGCGTGCGTCGAAGCCACCGGCTTCGTCGATCGCCTGGTGGGCGTGGGCCATCGACTCGCCGTCGTCGCTGGCCTCGGCCGCGGCCAGTTCAGCCTGCGCCTGCATCAGCCGCGTGTCGCCCTGCAATACGAAATCGGTCGCGGCGTCCGCCGTTTCGGGCATCTCTTGCGCCACTTCGGCCAGGCGCCAGCGCGGCGGCCATTCAACCGAACCCGCGTCGGCGTGCAGCCTCCCGGTGAGCAAACCAAACAGCGAAGACTTGCCCGCGCCGTTGTGCCCGACCAGGCCGACCTTTTCGCCCGGTTGCAGCGTGACGCTGGCACGTTCCAGGATGACTTTGACGCCGCGTCGCAGCGTCACCTCGCGCAACTGGATCATCGCGCGCTCCAGCGCTGCAGACTGTCGCGGGGGATCAGCAACACCTGGTCGTGGCCGCCACCGGTTTCCAGCCAGGCGAATTCGAGGCGCGCAAAGGCGGCCTCGAAATGGCCACGTTCATGACCGATTTCGAGCACGAGCACGGCGTCTTTCGTCATGTGGCGCGCGGCGTCTCGCACGATGCTGCGGATCAGGTCCATGCCGTCGGCCCCCCCTTGCAGCGCCAGGGCCGGCTCGGCGCGGTATTCGGCGGGCAGGGCGCTCATGCTCTCGTGATTGACGTAGGGCGGGTTGCAGACGATCAGATCGTAGGGGCCGCGCACGTTGGAAAACAGGTCGGATTGCAGCAGATGGATGCGCAGCGCGAGCCCGTGTCTGTCGACGTTGATGCGCGCCACCTCCAGGGCCGGCGCTGAAATGTCGGCGGCGTCAACCTCGACATCCGGGTAGGCCATGGCCGCGATCACTGCCAGACAGCCGCTGCCGGTGCACAGGTCAAGTACCCTGTGCGTGCGCTCCGACAGCCAGGCGTCCAGGATGCCTTCACCTTCGGCGTCGGCCAGCAGCTCGGCGATGTAGGAGCGCGGCACGATGACACGCTCGTCGACGAAGAAGGCAACGTTTTGCAGCCAGGCTTCGTTCGTCAGGTAGGCGGCGGGCCGGCGCGACTCGATGCGCTGCGTCACCAGCGCTTCGGCCTTGGCTTGTTCGGCGCGACTCAAGTCCTGCTGCGCATGTGCTTCCAGCGATTCGAATGGCAGGCCCAGGGCCCACAACACCAACCACGCCGCTTCGTCAAACGCATTCCCTGTGCCATGCCCAAAACAAACGCCCGCCTGTTTCAGGCGGGCGCTTTGCGCAGTGATGAGATCGATCAAGCTCATGTCGGCCCTTCGCTTGCGGCATGTCGCAACCACTGCCCCGAAGAAAGTCTAGCGCGGCAGGGACGCCGCGGCGCGGCGCTCACTGGGTAACCTCCGTGCTTCGCACTGCGGTGCGAGCCCCCTTCGGAACGGCCGGGCGGGGGCTCATGTCAACAGGCGCTCGAGTGCCCCGCGATAGATGTTCTTCAGCGGTTCGATGCTGGCCAGCGCCACGTTTTCATCGATCTTGTGGATGCTCGCGTTGACGGGGCCGAACTCGACCACCTGGGGGCATATTCTGGCGATGAAACGGCCATCGGACGTGCCGCCGGTGGTCGACAACTCGGGGCTCAGGCCCGTGTGCTCACGAATCGATTCCGACAGCGCGCGGCTGAGCGTTCCCACAGGCGTGAGAAACGGCTCGCCGCCCAGCGTCCACGCAAGATCATGGGGCACAAGGTGGCGCTCCAGCACCGCATGCACCCGATCCTTCAACGAGGTTGCACTCGACTCCGTCGAAAAACGAAAATTGAAGTCGATCAGCGCCATGCCCGGTATCACGTTGCCCGCGCCGGTGCCGGCGTGGAAGTTGGAGACCTGGAAGCTGGTCGGCGGGAAATGGGCGTTGCCTCGGTCCCATTCGATCGCGGCGAGTTCGGCCAGCGCCGGCAAGGCCAGGTGGATCGGGTTGCGTGCCAGGTGCGGGTACGCAATGTGGCCTTGCACGCCACGCACCTGCAAATGGCCTGAAAGCGTGCCACGCCGGCCGTTCTTGATCATGTCGCCGAGTCTGTGGACACTGGTGGGCTCGCCGACGATGCAGTAGTCGGGCAATATCCCCTGCGCGACCAACCATTCGCAGACCTTGACCGTGCCGTCAATCGCCGCGCCTTCTTCATCGCTGGTGAGCAGCAGCGCCACCGAGCCGCGCATCTTCGGAGTTGACTCTGCGAATTCCTGCGCCGCCACCACCATCGCGGCGAGCGAGGTCTTCATGTCGGCCGCGCCGCGCCCGAACAGGTGGCCGCCTCGATGCGTGGGCACGAACGGGTCGCTGGTCCATGCCGCGAGCGGCCCGGTGGGCACGACGTCGGTGTGCGCGGCCAGCACCAGCAGCGGCCCTTGCTCGCCATCGGTGGGGCTGCCGCGGCGCACTGCCCACAGATTCTGCACCTGGGCAGCGGCCGGCCCGCTGGGCAGATGCCGGCAATCGAAGCCGGCGTCCTGCAGCAGCGCCGCAACCAGTGCCTGGCAACCGCCGTCGTCAGGGGTCACGGAGCGGCGCGAGATGAGCTGTTCGGCGAGTGCGAGGGTGCGCGCCATGAGCGACACGATTCGGCGCGTCAGACAACAGCGCGGGGAAGGCCCGGTTTCGAGTGCTCCTCGGGCCGGACGTCGAGCGTGATTTCGGTGAAGCTTGCGCCAGCGTCCTCGTCCTGCTTTTTCGGCACCAGACGTGAAGCCGGTGCCACGTCGTTTTCGAGCCGCCACATCAGGTTCGTCGGCGAGTCGGCGAAGGCCAAACCTTCGGCGCGCGTGATCTTGCCCTGCGTAATCAGGCGCGCCAGATCCTTTTCGAAGGTTTGCGAACCTTCGCTGAGCGACTTTTCCATCGCCGTGCGGACACCGATGAAGTCGCCTTTTTCGATCAGTTCCGAGACGAGTTGTGTGTTCAGCATCACTTCGACAGCCGGGATGCGCCCACCGCCGGTGGAGCGCACCAGGCGCTGCGAGATCACTGCGCGCAGGCCCGCCGCCAGGTCGGCCATCAGCACCGGCCTGGCCTCGGGGGGGTAGAACGAAAGAATCCGCCCCATCGCGTGGTAGCTGTTGTTGGCGTGCAGGGTCGACAGCACGAGGTGGCCCGACAGCGCGTAGGACACAGCCGCCGTCATCGTCTCGCGGTCCCGAATTTCGCCGATCATCACGCAATCGGGCGCCTGCCGCATTGCGTTTCTCAGGCCCGTATGCAGCGAATCCGTGTCGAGCCCGACTTCGCGCTGGTTGACCACCGACTTCTTGTGGTTGAACAGAAACTCGATCGGGTCTTCAATCGTCAGAATATGGCCGGTGAGCTGTTGGTTGCGCTTTTCGACCATCGACGCCAGGGTCGTGCTCTTGCCCGTGCCGGTCGCGCCCACCATCAACACCAGGCCGCGCTTTTCCATCGCGAGCGAGGCCAACACGTCCGGCAGATTGAGTGAATCGAGCGACGGAATTTCGGCGGGGATGCAGCGGAACACCGCGGCGATCGAGCCGCGTTGCTTGAACGCACTGAGGCGGAAGCTCCCGAGTCCGGGCAGGCTGATACCGATGTTCAGGTCGCCCGTCTTTTCAAGAGCTTCGAGCTGTATCGTCGAAAGCAGTTCGGCGAGCAACTGACGTGGCTGGCTGGCCTTCAGTGGCTGGTCACTGAGTGGGACCACGTTGCCGTTGATCTTGATGAGGATCGGCGAGCCGACCGAGAGGTAGACATCGGAAGCGCGCCTGTCCGACATCAGGCGTAGCACGCGCTCCATGTTTCCGCCACTCATCGCCGATGTCTCCCGCCGGATCAGGAAATGATTGTCGCCGCCTCAGGCCCGACGCTCAGGTGCGCAACAGATCGTTGATGCTGGTTTTTGCACGGGTTTGGGCGTCCACGCGCTTCACGATCACCGCGCAGTACAGGCTGTACTTGGCGTCGGCACTGGGCAGGTTGCCGCTCACCACCACCGAGCCGGCCGGAATACGGCCGTAGCTGACGTTGCCTGTGGCGCGGTCGTAGATCTTCGTGCTCTGGCCGATGTACACGCCCATCGAGATCACGGAGTTCTCCTCGACGATCACGCCTTCGACGATCTCGGAGCGGGCACCGATGAAGCAGTTGTCTTCGATGATCGTCGGGCTCGCCTGCAGCGGTTCGAGCACGCCGCCGATGCCGACGCCGCCCGACAGGTGCACGTCCTTGCCGATCTGCGCGCACGAGCCCACCGTGGCCCAGGTGTCGACCATCGTGCCTTCGTCGACATAGGCGCCGATGTTCACATACGAAGGCATCAGCACCACGTCTTTCGCGATATAGGAGCCGCGTCGGGCGACCGCGGGTGGCACCACGCGCACGCCGGTGGCGCGCATCTCGGCTTCGTCGAGGTGCGCAAATTTTGTCGAGACCTTGTCATAAAAGCCCAGGTCTCCGGCACGGCTGAGCTTGTTCTCGTTCAGGCGAAAGCTCAGGAGCACGGCCTTCTTCACCCACTGGTTCACGCTCCACAGTCCCACGCCCTGCTGCTGCGCGACGCGCACGCGGCCGTGGTTCAGGTCCGCGATCACGCGCTCGACGGCGTCGCGCACGTCGGGGGCGTTGGTCGGTGTCAGTTCGGCGCGCCGTTCCCAGGCGAGTTCGACGATGTTCTGGGATTCATGCGCCATAGGGTTCTCATTGGGCTTGCAGATACGAGGCGATGCGTTGCGCGGCCTCGACGCACGCGTCGACTTCGGCCACCAGCGCCAGGCGCACACGGCCGGTGCCCGGATTCACGCCGAATGCTTCGCGGGCAAGCAAGCGGCCGGGCAAAACCGTGACATTGTATTGAGCCAGCAGCCCGAGCGCGAAGGCGAGATCGTCGCCGCCCGGCACCTGCGCCCACAAGTAGAACCCGGCGTCCGGCAGGGCAACGTTCATGACCTTGGCCAGCAGCGGCGTGACCTGCTCGAACTTGGCGCGGTACAGCGCACGGTTTTCGACCACATGCCGCTCGTCGCTCCAGGCGGCGAGGCTCGCCTGCTGGAGGGTCGGGCTCATCGCGCTGCCGTGATAGGTGCGGTACAGCAGGAACTGTTTGAGCAGCGCCGCGTCGCCGGCCGCAAAGCCTGAGCGCATGCCGGGCACATTCGAGCGTTTCGACAAACTGGTGAGTGCCACCAGGTTGGAGAAGTCGCCGCGCCCGAGCTGCTTTGCGGCTTGCAGCGAACCCAGCGGGGCTTCAGTTCCGAAATAGATTTCCGAGTAGCACTCGTCGGAGGCGATGACGAAACCGTAGCGATCGCTCAGTTCGAACAATTGCTTCCATTCGTGCAGTGGCATCACCGCTCCAGTCGGGTTGCCTGGGCTGCACACATACAGCAACTGCGTGCGCGCCCAATCGGCTGGCACGATGCGGGTCCAATCGGCAGCGAAGTTGCGCGCCGGATCACTGTTGACGAACACGGTCTGCGCGCCGGCGAGCAGCGCCGCGCCCTCGTAGATCTGGTAAAAAGGGTTGGGACAGATCACGCTCGCGCCGCTGCGACCCGGATCGACGACAGTCTGGGCGATTGCGAACAGCGCCTCGCGCGTGCCGTTCACCGGCAGGATCTGCGACTCGGGATCGAGCGCGACGCCGTAGCGACGTTCAATCCAGCTGCCGATGGCTTGGCGCAATGCAGGCTCGCCGGCAGTCGCCGGATAGCTTGCCAGGCCTTTCAAGTTCGCAGTCATGGCTTGCAAGATCAGGGCCGGCGTCGCATGTTTGGGTTCGCCGATCCCGAGCCCGATCGGGGTGTAGGCTGGGTTCGGCAAGATGCTGCGCGTGAGTTCACGCAGTCGTTCGAACGGGTAAGGGTGAAGACGCGACAACAGGGGATTCATGCCGGGGATTATCCGTGTCTCAACGAGGAGCGTTGGAGCGCTGCACGCCGACGCCGTTAGCGTGCGGAAGTTACGCGATCAGGTGGGGACGGAATTGACTTCGGTACAGAATCGGTCCTCTTCGAACTTCATGCGCTGATCGCAATGACGAAGTCCCAGAACACACCAGTGCCGGTCAAGAAAATGATCTGGCGAATCTCGGAAGGCTCACCGCTGGGCGGGTACGTCAATGCCGATGAGGCGGGTGGTTCGGCCACTGCTGCCACTCAGGCCGGCGCCGTGCCGGGCTCGCGCTCGAGCTGGAAGCTCTCGTCGGTGGAATTGCGTGAAGGTCTGCACGTGAGCGAGCAACCCCTGGACGCTTTGCCCGGCGAACTGCTGGACGAATTCTTCAAGCGCTAGGCGCGAGCCGTAGACTCGGCGGATCCGCGAGGCCAGCCAGCCTCGCGCGCAGGAGCGAATCGAATGCAGCCAGTGAGCCATGTGCTGGTCGTCAGCGCCGACGAGTCGTTGCGGGAACGCGTGATTGGGGGCCTGAACGCAGCCGCAGCGCGCCTGGAGAATCCGCACGGTGTGTTCGCGATCGGCGCACAAACCGGCGAAGCCGCGCTGAATGCGGTGCTGGCCGACGGCGATATTCAGGTCGTGCTGGTCGACCACGGCGACCACCGTCGCGCCGGGGACCACAGTGCCATGCACAAAGCGCCGAACCGCGCCGCGGTGTTGACGCTGCAGCGCATCATCGAACTGCGCCCCGAGCTGTCGCTCTACATGATGCTCGAGGACGACGACACCAAGCTGCTCGTCGAAGCCCTGGCAAGCGACGCCGTCGACGGCTACTTTTTTCGCGACGAAGAAGACTTGGGCGGTTGGTTTCGAATCCTCGCCGCCGAGGTGGCACAGAAATCCGACACGCCGTTTTACGACAAGCTGCGCGAATACGTGGCGCTGGCCAAAGACAGTTGGCACACGCCCGGGCATGGCGGAGGCGATTCGTTCAAAGGCAGCGCCTGGGTCAGTGACTTCTACGACTTCGTCGGCGAAGAAATGCTGCGCGCCGATTTGTCGGTTTCGGTGCCGATGCTCGATTCGCTGTTGCACCCCACCGGCGTCATCGCACAGAGCCAACGCCTGGCGGCCAAGGCCTTCGGCGCGCGCGCAACGTTTTTCGCAACCAACGGTACCTCGACGTCGAACAAGGTGATCTTCCAGACGCTGTTGACCCCGGGCGCCAAGTTGCTGCTGGACCGCAACTGCCACAAATCGGTGCACCACGGCGTGATCCTCTCGGGCGCTCGGCCGGTCTACCTGGACTCGTCGGTGAATCGGCAGTTCGGCATCTTCGGCCCGGTGCCGCGCGCAACGCTGCTTCGCGCCATCGATGAACACGCCGACGCGCGGGTGTTGATCCTGACCTCGTGCACCTATGACGGCTTGCGCTATGACCTCAAACCCATCATCGCGGCGGCGCACGCGAAGGGCATCAAGGTGGTGGTCGACGAAGCCTGGTACGGCCACGCCCGGTTCCACCCCGAGTTGCGCCCGACAGCGCTGGAATGCGGCGCGGACTATGTGACGCAGAGCACCCACAAGGTCCTGTCCGCGTTTTCGCAGGCGAGCATGATCCACGTCAACGACGCCGGTTTCGACGAGCATCTGTTCCGCGAAAACTTCAACATGCACGCCTCGACCAGCCCGCAGTACAACCTGATTGCGAGCCTGGACGTGGCGCGCAAACAGGCCGTGATGGAGGGCTACAAACTGCTCGATCGATCGCTCAGGTTCGCCCGCGAACTGCGCGAGAAGATCAATTCGACAGGTGCATTTCGGGTTCTCGAACTTGAAGACATGCTGCCCGCCGAATTGCGCGGCGACGACATCCTGCTGGATCCGACCAAGCTCACGATCGACATTTCAGCCAGCGGCTTTTCGGCCGACGAGTTGCGCGAGGCGCTGATCGAGCGCTTCAACATCCAGGTCGAGAAGAACACGCACAACACGCTGACGCTGTTGCTGACGATCGGCACCACGCGCAGCAAGGTGTCGCGACTCTTCGACGCGATGCTGCGCCTGGCAAAGGAGCGCCGCCCACCACGCACCTATTTGCGCACGCCCCAAGCGCCCGGCTTTTCGCAACTTGCCTGCCTGCCGCGTGACGCCTTCTACGAGGCCGGTGAACGGGTGAGCCTGCTCGACGACAACGGCCACCCCAACCCGCACCTGATCGGGCGCGTGTGCTGCGACCAGATCGTTCCCTATCCGCCGGGAATTCCGCTGCTGGTGCCGGGCCAGCTGATTGATTCCGGCGCAATCGCCTTTCTCGCGCGCCTGTTGCAGACCCAAAAGTCGATCGATGTTCACGGTCTGGCCGGGCTCGACGGCGAGTGGCAGTTGCGCGTTCTGACGCAATCCGAGATGCAACTCGTCGTCGAGCGCAACGCTCGTTAGGAGCCCATCGCAGCGAAGGGCCCTGCTTCAGCCCAGGGCGCGAACCCTGGCGCCATTTGCCACGGGCAGTGCCGCAGCAGGTTCCCAGCCCGTCTTGCGGTGCTCGGCGACGACGTTGGTCGCGATGCCGCCGCGCATGTTCCAGCGCGCCGTGATGCGTGCGAAGCGCGGCTTGGTTGCCGCAACAATGTCGTCGAGAATGCGATTCGTGACTCGTTCGTGGAACGCGGCTTCGTTTCGGTAGCTCCAGAAGTACAGCTTCAAGCTCTTCAGCTCGATGCAAAGTTCGTCGGCGACCATCTCGATGTGAAACTGCGCGAAGTCCGGTTGCCCGGTGAGCGGGCAGTTGCAGGTGAATTCCGGAACTTCGAATTCGATGACGTAGTCGCGTTCGGGCGCCGGGTTTGCAAACACCTGCAAATCCTTCGACGGCAGCGTGGGCGGCACGGCCGGGGCCTGGCGCTGCCTTGCGCGGCCCGGCTCGGCGCTGTTCTTGGCCATGGTTTTTTAGACGCTCGGCGCGTGCGCGCAGATGAGTTGAAAGAGGCCGCGATGGTATCATCGCGGCCGGCTCTGAAAGCTCGTGCAGAGGTCCAATGAGAGACACGATTTCCCCATTGAATCAAGCACATAGACGCCGGCCCGGCGTACGGCCGCAGGCTCCTGCGGCGGCTGCTTCGCACCCCGCCCGCCCATGCGTCTGAACTCCATCAAGCTGTCCGGTTTCAAGTCGTTCGCCGAGCCCACCACGCTGCAGCTTCCGGGGCGCCTCGTGGGCGTGGTCGGCCCGAACGGCTGTGGCAAGTCGAATGTGATCGACGCGGTGCGTTGGGTGCTGGGTGAATCGAAAGCCAGCGAACTGCGCGGCGAGTCGATGCAAGACGTGATCTTCAACGGCTCGAGCTTGCGCAAACCGGCAAGCCGTGCCAGTGTCGAACTGGTCTTCAACAACGAAGACGCACGCGCCGGCGGGCAGTGGAACCAGTTTTCCGAGATCGCGGTGAAACGTGTGCTCACCCGCGACGGCACCAGCAGCTACTACCTCAACAGCCAGCCGGTGCGGCGCCGGGACGTTCAGGACGTGTTCCTCGGCACCGGCCTGGGTCCGCGCGCCTACGCCATCATCGGCCAGGGCACGATCAGCCGCATCATCGAAAGCAGGCCCGATGAGCTGCGCCTTTTTCTCGAAGAAGCGGCAGGCGTTTCCAAATACAAGGAGCGGCGCCGCGAAACCGAGAACCGGCTGAAGGACACACGCGACAACCTGAAGCGGGTGCAAGACATTCTTCAGGAACTGGGTGCCAACCTGGAGCGGCTGGAATCGCAGGCCGAAGTCGCGCGCCGCTACCGCGACTTGCAGGCACAGGGTGAATTGAAGCTGCACCAACTGTGGTTTCTCAGACAGCGCGACGCGGCCAGGGAACATGAGCGCCTGGCGAAGGCGGTGGCGCAGGCAACGAATGTCTTCGAGGAGCGCATGGCCGAGTTGCGCCACGGGCAGGCCCAGCTCGAGACGATTCGCCAGGCTCATTACCAGGCAAACGACGCGCTGCACGCAGCGCAAGGATTGCTCGGCGAGGCGGCGCTCGAAGTCAGCCGCTTCGAGGAGCGCATTCGCTCCGTGGTCGAAGGCCGGCAGCGTCTGGAACAGCGCCGCGTCGAACTGGCGCAGCAGATGCAGCAATGGGAGCAGCGCCGTGCTCAGGCGCTGGCTGAACAGAATCAGGTCGCCGCCGAGATCGTGGTGGCGCACTCGCACTGCGAGGTCTTGGTGGCACAGGTGAGTGAGCAAGCCGCGGTCTTGCCGGGCCTCGAAACCGCCGTGGCCGCGGCCCAGGCTGCCGCCAATGAGCAGCGCAGCGTTGTCAGCGGCGTGCAGCAGCAGATCCAGGTGCTTGCCGAACAAGCGCGCCACCTCGAAGAACAGGAGCGCGCCGCGTCTCAACGGCGCGAGCGGCTGCTTGCGCAGAGCACGCTGCTCGGTGCGCCGGATCTGCTGCGCCTTGCCGATCTGGAGCGCGAGTCCGGCGCCGCAAAGCAAGATCAGACTGCCGCCGAAAGCAGTCTTTCGCTCCTCAGCGAAAGGCTTCCGCGGCTCGACCAGGAACGCCGCGCCCAGCAAGAAAAGGTGAACATCGAGACCCTCAAACATGCCGAGCTGAGCGCACGCCTGGACGCGTTGCGCGCCTTGCAGATGCGAGTGCAAACCGAAGGCAAGCTCAAGCCCTGGCTGGCGCGCCACGGCCTGGACGGGTTGCAGGGTCTGTGGACGAAGATCCAGATCGAAACGGGCTGGGAGACGGCCCTCGAATCGGCGCTGCGCGAACGCCTGAACGCACTCGAGGTGGGACGCATCGAGACGGTGCGCGCCTTTGCCGCTGATGCGCCGCCGGCGAAATTGGCGTTCTACACGCCGCCGTTGGCCGCGATCCGCAATACGCACCAGACACTGCCGCGCTTGTCAGACCTGCTGCGGCTTGGCGACGCAGGCCTGCAAGCCTTGCTCAACGACTGGCTGGAGGGCGTGTACACGGCAGCGGGGCTGGACGACGCGCTCGCGGCGCGTGCGCAGCTGTCGCATGGCGAAGTCATCATGACCCGCGAAGGCCATGCCGTGAGCCAGTTCGCGGTGAGCTTTTTCGCACCCGATGCCGAGAACGCCGGCATGCTCGCGCGCGCTCAGGAAATCCAGAATCTCGAGCGGCAACTGCGCGCCCAGGCGCTGATTGCGGACGAGGGGCGCGCCGCATCGGTGCGTGCTGAAGCCAGCTACACCCAGGAATCGCAGCTGCTGGAGCAGCATCGGCGCGAGGCTGCGATGGCGCAGACACGCGCCCACCAGTTGCACGTGGAGTGGCTGCGTCTGTCGCAACTGGCCGAGCAGACGAACACGCGGCGCGGCCAACTCGCCGCGGAACTGGCCGAACTCGACGCGCAGGCCACAGAACTGAACCAGCGGCGCGCATTGGGCGAGGCCCGATTCGAAGCACTCGATCAGGAGCTGGCCGACACCCAGGGCAAGCACGCTGACTTGGACGACGCGCTGCTCGCCGCGCAGCGCTCACTGCATGCGGCACGCGAGGCGCATCGGGCGCTGGAGCGCCAGGCGCAGGAAGCGGCATACAGTTCCCGTTCCCTGGCTGCACGCCATGCCGAGTTGGATCGAAACATCGCCACCGCGCTGCAGCAGCTGGCCGCCACGCAAGAGTCGAGAGAACAGCTGAGCCAGGAATTGGAGCGGCTGACCGACGCCGCAGCCCAAGCCGGGCTGCAGACGGCGCTGGCGCGCAAGCTCGAGCGCGAGTCGGCACTCGCGGCGCACCGCAGCGAGTACGACGACTTGAGCCAGCGCCTGCGTCAGGCCGACGAGCAGCGCTTGCAGCACGAACAGTCGCTGCAGCCACTGCGCGAGCGTATCGTCAAGCTGCAACTCGAGGAACAAGCGGCCCAGCTCGGCGGTGCGCAATTCCTCGAGCAACTGCAAGCGGCGGGTGCCGATCTCGAGGCGCTCGCGCAGGGCATCGCCACCCAAGGCGTGAAGCTCGGCGGCCTGCAGGCCGAGATCGACCGGATTCACGCTGCGATTGCCGAGTTGGGCGCGGTCAACCTCGCAGCGCTCGACGAATTGAACGCGTCGCGCGAACGCAAGAGTTTCCTTGACGCACAGAACGCCGATCTGGTGCAGGCGATGCAGACGCTGGAAGACGCGATCCACAAGATCGACGTCGAGACGCGCGAGTTGTTGGCTGCGACCTTCAACCAGGTCAACGAACATTTCGGCCGCATGTTCCCGACCCTGTTCGGCGGCGGCGTTGCCCGCCTGGTGATGACCGGCGATCAGATTCTCGACTCGGGCGTGCAGGTGATGGCGCAGCCCCCGGGCAAGAAGAACAGCACGATTCATTTGATGTCGGGCGGCGAAAAGGCACTCACCGCCATCGCGCTCGTGTTCGCGATCTTCCAGCTCAATCCGGCGCCTTTTTGCCTGCTCGACGAAGTCGACGCGCCGCTGGACGATGCGAACACGGATCGCTATTGCAAACTGGTGACGCAGATGGCCCAGGGCACGCAGTTCCTGTTCATCAGCCACAACAAGATCGCGATGGAGATGGCCGAGCAACTCATCGGCGTGACAATGCAAGAGCAGGGCGTGTCGCGCATCGTCGCCGTGGACATGCAAACCGCGGCGACGCTGGTGGAGGCGCACTGAGACGAACCTTGGACCCAGTCGGACAAGTCTTCGTGGCAAAGCAGTGAGCACCCTTTCCATATCGTTGGCGGCCCTGAGTGTTCTTGTGCTGGCAGGCATCCTCCTGCACGGCGCCTGGGCGGCGCGGGTCGCGGGGCGCAATCAGCGCGCCACGATGCAGGCGCGCCAGGCCACGGCAGAGCCAGGTTTCGCCGCGCCGACGGCGGCGGCGGGCCAAGGAGCCGATGCAGTCTCGGCTACAGCCAGCGGCGGCGACGGTCTGCGCGCGAAGCGCCAGTCGGCGCGCATCGACCCGCTGATCGACGCCGTCGCGACGCTGGGCGTCGAAACGCCGGCGAGCGGCGAGCATGTGGCGGCGCACCTGCCGGGGTCGCTGCGGGCGGGCAGCAAGCCGTTTCTGATCGAGGGCCTGAATTGCACCAGCGGCGATTGGGAGCCGGTCGCGCCCGGCCAGCACTACGGCGAGCTGCAGGCGGGCGTGCAACTCGCCAGCCGCAGCGGCGCAATCAACGAGATCGAGTACTCGGAGTTCGTGCAGATCCTGCAGCGATTCGCCGATGCGTTGGGCGCGATGGTCGAATTTCCCGACATGCTCGACGTGGTGGCACGCGGCCGCGAGCTCGACGCCTTCGCCGGCCAGCATGACGCGCAACTCGCGGTGCACTTGCAGGCGCGCAGCGCAGCCTGGTCGGTGGGGTATGTGGTTCAGCATGCGTCGCGGCACGGCTTCGTTCCCGGCGCCGTGGCCGGGCGCCTGGTTCTGCCGGCCGGTGAAGACGGTGCCCCCCCGATCGTGATCCTGAGCTTCGATCCGAATGCCGCGTTGGCCGCACTCGCGGGCGAGCCCCAGCACAGCATCGTGCGCGACGTGACACTGAGCTTCGATGTTCCGCAAACCGACGCCCGTTTCGCGCCCTTTGCGGCGTGGCAGGCGAGCGCACGGGCTTTGTCGCTTGGAATGGACGCGGCCATCGTCGATGACCAGGGCCAGGCCATCAGCGTCGCGGGGTTTGCGACGATCGGCGACGAACTCGAACTCATCTACGCCAGCCTGCGCGAACGCGGTCTGGCGGCAGGCTCGCCGGCGGCGCGGCGCCTCTTCAGTTAGGAGCGCTGGGGCACAACCCGAGCTGTTTGCCGTGACTGCGCGACGAACCGATGCCCCTGCTGCGAGTGCCGCGCGCGCGGCGCAACTGCGCAGCTTGTTGCACGAGCACGCACACCGCTACTATGTTCTCGACAGCCCGACGCTCCCCGACGCCGAATACGACCGCCTGTTCCAGGAGTTGCAGGCGATCGAGGCTGCGCATCCGGAACTCTTGAGCGCGGATTCGCCCACGCAACGCATCATCGGCAAGGTGTTGGACGGCTTCACGCCGGTGCGCCATGCCGTGCCCATGCTCTCGATCCGCACCGAGACCGACACCGAATCGAGCGGCGCACTCGCGTTCGATGCCCGGGTCCGGCGCGAACTCGAACTGGGTGAATCCGACGCGCCGCTCGAGTACATGGCGGAACTCAAGTTCGACGGCCTGGCCATCAATCTGCGCTACGAGGCCGGCGTGCTGGTGCAGGCGGCGACGCGCGGCGACGGTGAAACCGGCGAAGACGTGACGCAAAACATCCGCACCATCGACCAGATTCCACTGCGACTGCGGGGCCTGAGCCCGCCGGTGCTCGAAGTTCGTGGCGAGGTTTACATCCGGCGTGATGACTTCGAGGCGTTGAATCGACGCCAGCGCGAACTGATTGCGCAGGGCGAGAAGAACGAGAAGACCTACATCAATCCACGCAATACCGCGGCGGGCGCGGTGCGCCAGCTTGACCCCGCAATTGCCGCGCGTCGCCCTTTGAGTTTTTTCGCCTACGGATTGGGAGAGGTGCAGGGCTGGGAAGTGCCGGCGGCGCACAGCCTGTTGCTGGACGCAATGGTGCAAATGGCGTTGCCGGTGTGTGCCGAGCGCGAAGTGGTGGTCGGTGCCGACGGGCTCGTCGGATTTCACCGCCGCATCGGCGCGAAGCGTGATCACCTGCCCTTCGACATCGACGGTGTCGTCTACAAAGTGAATTCGCGCGCCTTGCAGCAACGCCTGGGATTCGTCTCGCGCGAACCACGTTGGGCGGTGGCACACAAGTACCCGGCGCAAGAGCAGATGACGCTGGTGCGCGAGATCGAGGTTCAGGTCGGGCGCACCGGCAAGCTCACGCCGGTGGCCAAGCTCGAGCCGGTGTTCGTCGGCGGCACGACGGTGAGCAACGCGACCCTGCACAACGAAGACGAGACCCGACGCAAAGACGTTCGCGTCGGCGACACCGTGATCGTGCGGCGTGCCGGGGACGTGATTCCCGAAGTTGTCGCGGTTGTGCTCGAACGCCGGCCCGCCGACGTCGGGACCGCGTTCGACCTGTCGCAGAAACTGAACGGGCGTTGCCCGGTGTGCGGCAGCGCCATCGCACGCGAAGACGGAGAAGTCGACTGGCGCTGCACAGGGGGCCTGTTCTGCGCCGCCCAACGCAAGCAGGCGCTCCTGCACTTTGCCGGGCGGCGCGCGATGGATATCGAAGGCCTGGGCGACAAACTCGTCGAGCAGCTGGTTGACGCCGGCCTGGTGCAGACCCTGCCGTCGCTCTACAAGCTCGACCTCGAGCAACTCACCGCGCTTGACCGCATGGGTGAAAAGAGTGCGGCCAATCTGCTCGCGGCGCTGGCGGCGAAGCGTTCGACGACATTCGCCCGCTTCCTTTATGCATTGGGAATTCGCCATGTCGGCGAAAGCACGGCGAAAGACCTGGCCGGCCATTTCGGCAGCCTGGACCGATTCATGAATGCGCCCCTCGAGCAGCTCTTGCGGGTCCCGGACGTCGGGCCTGTCATCGCGCAAAGCATCCGAACCTTCTTCGATCAGCCGCACAACCGCGACGTGATCGAGCAGCTTCGGGCTGTGGGTCTGCATTGGCCCGAGCACGAACCGGTGCAAGCCACCGCCTCGCCAATGAGCGGCAAGACATTTGTGCTGACGGGTTCACTTCCCGCACTGTCGCGGGACCAGGCCAAGGACTTGATCGAAGCGGCTGGCGGCAGGGTCACGGCTTCGGTGTCGAAGAAAACTGACTTTGTGATTGCCGGTGCGCAGGCCGGATCCAAGCTCGAAAAGGCGCAGGCCCTCGGCGTCGAGGTTCTCGACGAAGACGGCCTGCGCAAACTTCTCGCCGCTGCCGCTGCCGCGGCTGCGGCAGCGCCATCAGCCTGAGGCGCGCGCACAGCTGAGTTTGCATGCCGGAGCCGGATTCGAAGCATCAGGCATGGCTCGCGCGACTGCGGCGGCGTGCCGATCTGCCCGCGCTGGCAGCGCGCGTGGCGTTGATCACCGGCGCACCGCCGCTTCGAATCGGTTCGGTCGAGGCGAGCCTGGCCGCTCGCATGCGCCGGGCGGGCCTGCCGCTGCAGCCGCGCGGCCGGCAGTGGCAAGTCTTGCCACCGCTGGACGCCAGCCTCGCGGCGATCGCGCAATGGCTGAACGCGAATGGAATCACGGGGCCCTGGCGCAATGAACTGCTGGCGGTGACCGATGAACAGCAGCGCACGCTGGGTGCGATCGAACGCTGCGCCGTGCGCCCCTTGGGCATCACGACATTCGCCGTGCACTTGGTGGCTGCACGTGCCGACGGCAGGGTTTGGGTCCAGCAACGCTCGCAGGACAAGGCCATCGACCCAGGCCTGTGGGACACGACGATGGGCGGCCAGGTGGGCGCGGATGAGTCGACGGCGCAGGCGCTCGAGCGCGAAACCTGGGAAGAATCCGGACTGCGTATCGCGCAACTGCAAGAACTGCGCGAGGCCGGGCGCATCACGTTTCGCCGCCCGGTCACCGAGGGCTATCTGGTCGAACATATCGACGTGTTCGAAGCGACGCTGGACGACGCGGTGCTGCCCGTGAACCAGGACGGCGAAGTCCAGTCCTTCGAATGTCTGCCGCCTGACGAGTTGCTGAGGCAGCTTCAGGCAGAGAATTTCACGCTCGAAGCGGCGATCATTCTCGTGGCCTGGCTGCGCCGACGCGGCCTGGTGTGACAGAGCGCGCCTCAGGTCACAGTCTCGTCGTGCTGCTGCGTCGTCAGGCGCGAATGGCGAATTCGGTTTTCGCGCAGTGCCCCGGCCGATTCCAGGATGGGGTAGGCGATCGAGCAGATGTGCGAGTTGATGCGCTTGAGGTCGCTGATCAGATCGAGATGCAGTGAACTCGTCTCGATGCTTTGCGCCGTGTTGTCGCGCAAGCGCCCGATGTGGTTCGCCGCGTATTCGTGCTCGAGGTCGCGAAACCTCGCCTTCTCTTCGAGCAACTTTTTCGCGTCGCGAACATTTCCCTCCAGGAACACGCTCATGCCCAAGCGCAGATTCACCAGCAGCAGTTCATGCAGGTGGCAGATTTCGCCCATTCCGGCGTCGGAGAAGCTGCGGTTCTTGCGCACCTTCTTGTCCTCGACGTCCTGCACCACGCGCTCGATGATGTCGCCGATCTGCTCCATGTTGATCGTGAACGACACGACGTCGCTCCAGCGCCGGCTTTCGCGCACCGACAAGGCCTCGCGCGAGATTTGCGTCAGGTACAGCTTGATCGCGGTGTAGAGCTCGTCGACGGTGTCGTCCATCGCCCTGATCTTTTCCGCCAGTTCCAGGTCGTTGTTGCGAATCACGCTCAGCATGCCGCGCAACATCGTCTCCACGACGTCGGCCTGGCGCAGGCCTTCGCGCGCGGCGCAACTGATCGCCAGCGAAGGCGTGGCCAGAGCCACCGGGTCGAGATGGCGCGGTTTGAGCGAATCCGCGCCGTGCGCGGGTTGCGGCAGCCAGCGCTCGACGCGGCGCCCCAGAACCCCGGTGAAGCCGACGAACACCAACGCCAGGCACATATTGAAGGCGAGGTGGAATGTGACGACCTGTTGCTGCACGGTGCCGACGAAGTGCTGCAGTTGCGCCAGCAACTGCGGCAAGAATGGAATCGCAAGCAGCGCGCCGAGCGACTTGAAAATCAGGTTGCCCAGCGGCAGCCGGCGCACCTGGGGCGAGGCGCGGCTCGTCGCGAGCATGGCCAGCACGCCGCTGCCCAGATTCGCGCCGAGCACCAGGCCCAAGGCCACCGTGATCGGCAGCAGGCCGGTGGTGGCCAGCGTCGCGGTCAGGAGCACGATCGCCAGGCTTGAATACGACAGCACCGTGAGCACTGCACCGACGACGATGTCGAGCATCACTTCATTCGGCAGCGCGGCGAGCAGGGCACGGATCTCAGGCGAAGCGGTGAGCGGCCGGGTGGCCTCGACGATCAATTGCAGCGCCAGCGTGATCAGCCCCAGGCCGATCAGCGCCCGGCCGATGCGGCCCGAGGCACTGTCCTGGCTCGAGATGAACAACACCACGCCGACGAAGATCAGCAGCGGTGAAAGCCACGACAGGTCGAACGAGAACACCACCGCCATCAGGCTGCTGCCGACATCGGCGCCGAGCATCACCGCCAGCGCCGCCGGCGTCGCCACCAGGCCGCTGCCGACGAAGCTCGCCACGATCAGGCAGGTCGCGGTGCTCGACTGCATGATGCTGGTCACGCCCAGGCCCGCCAACATCGCGTTCGCGCGATTGCTGAAACTGCGCGCGAGCACCGTGCGCAGGTCCTCGCCGAATACGCGCAGCACGTCGGTGCGCACGATGTGCGTGCCCCACACCAGCAGCGCGATCGCGGCGAGAAGGTTGAGCAGATGGACCATGAAGCTGGGCGGGTTCCTGAGGCGGTGCGGCGCCGGCGGGTCGCCGCCGTGGAGCGCTGGGCTGTGCTGGGCTGGGCTGCGCTACAGGACTTCCGAGGCGAAGTCCGCCAGGCGCGAGCGTTCGCCGCGTGCCAGATTCACATGGCCCGAATGCGGCCAGCCCTTGAAACGATCGACGGCGAAGGTCAGTCCCGAACTGCCTTCGGTCAGGTAGGGCGTGTCGATTTGCGCCAGATTGCCCAGGCACACGATCTTCGTGCCCGGCCCGGCGCGTGTGATCAGTGTCTTCATCTGCTTCGGCGTGAGGTTCTGCGCTTCGTCGATCAGCACGAACTTGTTGAGGAAGGTACGGCCGCGCATGAAGTTCATGCTCTTGATCTTGATCTTGCTGCGCACCAGGTCGTTCGTCGCTGCGCGGCCCCATTCGCCGGCCGCGCCGTCGCCCTTGGACAGGACCTCGAGGTTGTCGTCCAGGGCACCCATCCACGGGCTCATCTTTTCTTCTTCGGTACCGGGCAGGAAGCCGATGTCCTCGCCGACCGGCACGGTGACGCGCGTGACGATGATTTCACTGTAGCGGCGCTCGTCCATCACCTGGCTCAATGCGGCCGCCAGGGTCATCAGGGTCTTGCCGGTGCCCGCCGTTCCGGTGAGGGTGATGAAGTCGCATTCCGGGTCCATCAGCAGGCTCAGCGCAAAATTCTGCTCGCGGTTGCGCGCCGTCACGCCCCACACCGCATTCTTCGGGTGGGTGTACTCCTTCACGGTGCGCAGCACCGCGCTGCTGCCGGTGATCTCGGTGACCTTGGCGTACAGCGGCGCGGCGCCCGGCGTTTCGAGGAACACGAACTGGTTGATCAGGAGTGCGGGAATGAGTGGGCCGCTGATGCGGTAGCAGGTCGCGCCGCCCTGGTTCCAGCTCTCCATCGTCTTGCCATGGCGTTCCCAAAAGTCCGGCGGCAGGGGCAGCACGCCGGTGTAGAGCAGGTCACCGTCTTCGAGTGCCTTGTCGTTGAAATAGTCTTCCGCCGGCAGGCCCAACGCGCGCGCCTTGATGCGCATGTTGATGTCTTTGGACACCAGCACCACTTCGCGCCCGGCGTGCGTCTCGCGCAGCGCCTGCACCACGCCCAGGATCTGGTTGTCGGCCTTGCCCGGTGGCAGACCCGCGGGCAGGCTGACGTTGAGCGATTGCGTCTGGAAGAACAGGCGCCCTCCGGCCTCGCGCCGACCGGTTCGATTCAAGGCCACGCCGTCCGCCATCGCCGATGTCTCGCGCGAGGTGATCGTCGAGGCCAGTGCGTCGAGGTCGCGACTGACCTGGCGCACATTGCGGGCCACTTCCGTCATGCCTTTCTTGTGGCTGTCGAGCTCTTCGAGCGTGATCATCGGCAGGCAGATGTCGTGCTCTTCGAAGCGGAACAGCGAGGTCGGGTCGTGCATCAGCACGTTGGTGTCGAGCACGAACAGCTTCGCCGGGCCGGTGCTGCGGGGTTTGCGCGGCCGCAGCTCGGCGCTCAACGGCCGGTGCGCAATGCTTTGCGGCGTCGGCGCCGGCGCCAGGGCCCTCATGGGCGCCACGGCACCGGCCGCGGCGCTGTCGTCGTACAGGTCGAGCACCGGCGGTGCAGCGGGTTCGTTGCTCGGCCGTGTCTTGTGCGGCCTGACCACCGGGCTGGCGGCGGATTGAGATTCGAAATCAGCGGGGCTCAACAGCGAGCCGCGCTTGGCAGGTGGCTTGGGCAGTGGCATGGGGAGAGATTCGCGACAGAAAAGCAAGAAAGCCGCACAGTCGACTGGGCGGCTTGGATTCGAGCGGCTTGGATGCGAGCGGCTTGACTCAGAGGCATCGATCGATTATGCACAGATGAATTCGGCACCCGGCCCGGGCCGGGGCCGCGCTCCGATGGGTCGTGCAAAGTGCGCAAAACCGGTCGGCTCCGCGAGTCGGGCGATCAACCGGTCTTCTTCAGCGCCTTCACGGCCTTGAGCACTTCGTCGACGTGGCCGGCAACCTTCAAGCCGCGCCATTCAGCGCGCAGCACGCCGCTTGCGTCGATGAGGAAGGTGCTGCGCTCGATGCCCTTGACCTTCTTGCCGTACATGATCTTGTTCTTTACCACGCCGAACATGTGGCACAGCTTTTCTTCGGTGTCGGCGATGAGCTCGAAGGGAAGTTCCAGCCCTTGCTTGAATTTGTCGTGCGAAGCCATGTTGTCGCGAGACACCCCGAACAACACCGCGCCGGCCTTGGTGAATTCCTTGTGATGGTCGCGAAACTGCATCGCCTCCGTCGTGCACCCGGGTGTGTTGTCCTTCGGATAGAAGAAAAGCACGACGATGCGCCCCAAAAATGCCGCCGGTGTGAATTTCACCCTGCCGGTTGCCTGCGCTTCGAATTCCGGTAGGGCTTTATTGATGGCTGGCGTCATGGATTCTGATGCGGAGGCGCGCACGGGCTGCGCGTGGCCTCGAATTATAAGGGCTGCGCCGGCCGGTCAGACTTGCCTGGGCCCGGCGTGAGGCCCGAATCAAGCCGGGTCCGGTGCGTCGAACAGCAGGGCTGCAATCACCGCGCGCCCTTCACCGAACAACACGTTGTAGGTGCGGCAAGCGGCGGCTGTGTCCATGCTCTCGATGCCGATCGCGCGCGCGATCAACGGGCGCAACAGCTGCGCAGCGGGAAAGCGCAGGCGTGCGCCGCTGCCGAAGATCACGAGTTCGGGAGCGAGCTCCGCGAGCGCAGCGAAATGGCGTTCGTGCAACTCCTCGAATCGCCGCACCGGCCACGCCGACACCACCCCTTGCCACGGCACGATCACGCTGCAGCGGTGCTCGACACCACCGATGAGCACACCCCCCGGGCCATGGCGCGTGATGGCATTCGGACCATTCGGGCGATCGGCGTGGAGTTTCATGCGTGGTGTGGGTTGTGAATGGCCCTGCCAAGGCCGTGTCGAAGATGCGCTGTGCGAAAATTCTAAACGCTGCAAAGCCCCCAACCTTCGCGCGGAGCACTCTTGTTGAAACCCGTTTCCAAGTCGAACAAACTCGCCAACGTCTGCTACGACATTCGCGGGCCGGTGCTCGAAAAGGCGCGTCAGATGGAGGACGAGGGCCACAAGATCATCAAGCTGAACATCGGCAACATCGCCGCGTTCGGCCTGGAGCCGCCCGAAGAGATCGTGCAGGACATGATCCGCAATCTGCCGCACAGCGCGGGTTACACCGACAGCAAAGGCCTGTTCGCGCCGCGTCGCGCGGTCGTGCACTACACGCAGGAAAAACATGTGCGCGGCGTGACGGTGGACGACGTGTTCCTCGGCAACGGTGCGTCCGAGCTCATCACGATGAGCCTGAACGCCCTGCTCAACAACGGCGACGAGGTCCTGATCCCGGCACCTGACTATCCGCTCTACACGGCATCGGTTGCGTTGTCGGGCGGCACGCCCGTGCACTACCTTTGCGATGAAGGGTCGGGCTGGCTGCCCGACGTGGCCGATATCCGCGCGAAGATCACGAGCAGCACCAGGGCCATCGTCGTCATCAACCCGAACAACCCGACCGGCGCGCTCTATCCGGATCCGCTGCTGCTTGAGATCGTCGAGGTGGCGCGCCAGCACCAGCTCATCATCCTGGCCGACGAGATCTACGACAAGACCCTGTACGACGGGCACAGCCACAGCAGCATTGCCGCACTCGCCGAAGACGTGCTCTGCCTCACCTACAACGGCTTGTCGAAGAACTACCGGTCATGCGGCTATCGTGCGGGCTGGATGGTCGTGTCGGGCGAAAAGCGCCATGCGCGCGACTACATCGAAGGCCTGAACATGCTGGCCTCGATGCGCCTGTGTTCGAACACGCCAGGGCAGCTCGCGATCCAGACCGCGCTCGGTGGTTATCAAAGCATCGATGACCTGGTGGCGCCCGGCGGGCGCCTGTGCCGGCAGCGCGACCTGGCCTTCAAGCTGCTGAGCGACATTCCAGGGGTCAGCGTGGTCAAGCCCAAGGCGGCGTTGTACATGTTCCCCAAGCTCGACGCCAAGCTCTACCCGATCGAAGACGACCAACAATTTGCTTACGAATTGCTCGCCGAGGAGAAGGTGCTGATCGTGCAGGGCACCGGTTTCAACTGGGGCACGCCGGACCACTTTCGTCTCGTGTTCCTGCCCAACTCCGATGATCTGCACGAGGCGATCGGTCGCATCGCACGCTTTCTCGATCGCTACAGCAAGCGCCACTCGCATTGAACCGGATCGGCCATGGTTGACAGCATCAGACCGATTCATGCAGGCTTGCTCGGCATCGGCACCGTCGGCGCCGGCACGTTCAACGTGCTCACGCGCAATCAGGAAGAGATTCAGCGCCGCGCCGGGCGGCCGATTCGCATCGTCACGGTGGCCGACCTTGACCAGGCGCGCGCCAGACAGATCGTCGGCGACTCGGTGCGCATCGTCGGCGACGCGCGCATGGTGATTGCCGACCCCGACATCGACATCGTGATCGAACTCATCGGCGGCCACGGCATCGCGCGCCAACTGGTGCTGGAGGCCATCGCCGCAGGCAAACATGTGGTGACGGCGAACAAGGCCTTGCTCGCGGTGCACGGCACCGAGATCTTCGCTGCGGCGCGCGCCAAGGGCGTGGTCGTCGCCTTCGAGGGGGCGGTGGCCGGGGGCATTCCGATCATCAAGGCGCTGCGCGAGGGCCTCACCGCAAACCGCATCGAGTGGATTGCCGGCATCATCAACGGCACGACGAATTTCATCCTGTCGGAGATGCGCGCCAAGGGGCTGGATTTCGCGACTGCGCTGAAGCAGGCGCAGCGGCTGGGTTATGCCGAGGCCGACCCGACCTTCGACATCGAAGGCGTGGACGCTGCGCACAAGGCCTCCATCATGAGCGCGATCGCGTTCGGCACGCCGGTGCAATTTGCCCAGGCGCATGTCGAAGGCATCAGCCAGCTGCAGGCGGCGGACATTGGCTACGCCGAGCAGCTGGGCTACCGCATCAAGTTGCTCGGCATCACGAAGCGGCGCAACGACCTGGCCGCGGCTGGCATCGAGTTGCGCGTGCACCCGACGCTGGTTCCGGCGCAGCGCCTGATCGCGAATGTGGAAGGGGCGATGAACGCCGTGGTCGTGCACGGCGACGCGGTGGGCTCGACGCTGTACTACGGCAAGGGCGCGGGCGCCGAACCCACGGCGTCGGCGGTGATCGCCGACCTGGTGGACATCGCGCGCCTGCACAGCGCCGACCCCGGACACCATGTGCCGACACTCGCGTTTCAACCGGGTGCGATGCACAACACGCCGATTCTGCCGATGGCACAGGTGATCACGTCGTTCTACCTGCGCCTGCAGGTCGCGGACCAGGCCGGTGTGCTCGCGGGCATCACCCGCATCCTCGCCGACCACAGGATTTCGATCGACGCGCTGCTGCAGCGCCCGCACGGCGAGCAAGGGACGCAGGGCGCGGCGCGAACCGACGTCATCGTTCTCACCTACGACACGCTGGAAGGAAAAATGAACCAGGCGATGGCGCAGATGCAGGTCCTGCCCACGGTGCTGGCACCGATTGTTCGCATTCGCAAGGAAGACCTGAGTTGAGGTACATCAGCACGCGAGGGCCCGGCACGCCGCGCTCCTTCAGCGAAATCCTGCTCGAAGGCCTGGCGCCCGACGGCGGGTTGTACCTGCCACAAACCTACCCGAGGATCGACGCCCCGACCCTGGCGCACTGGCGCAAGCTCGACTACGCCGATCTGGCGTTCGAAGTGCTGTCGCTCTACATCGACGACATCGCCGCGCCGCAACTGCGCGCGCTGTTGCGCAAGACCTACACGGAGCAGGTCTTCGGCAGCGCACAAATCGTGCCCCTCAAGACGCTGCAGGGCGGCGTGTTCCTGCAAGCCTTGTCGAACGGGCCGACGCTCGCGTTCAAGGACATCGCGATGCAACTTCTGGGCAACCTGTTCGAGCACGAACTTGCGCGGCGCTCGGAGGTGCTGAACGTCCTGGGCGCGACCTCGGGCGACACCGGCAGCGCTGCCGAGTACGCGCTGCGCGGCAAGGGCGGGGTGCGCGTTTTCATGCTGTCGCCGCACGGCCGCATGAGCCCGTTCCAGCAGGCGCAGATGTTCAGTCTGCAAGACCCGAACATCCACAACATCGCGATCGACGGTGTGTTCGACGATTGCCAGGACATCGTCAAGACCGTGTCGCAAGACCTGGAGTTCAAGCGAGCGCATCACATCGGCAGCGTGAACTCGATCAACTGGGCACGCCTGCTGGCGCAGGTGGTGTACTACTTCGCCGGCTATTTCCAGGCCACTCGCAGCGACACCGAAGTGGTCGACTTTGCGGTGCCGTCGGGAAACTTCGGCAACATCTGCGCCGGCCACATCGCGCGCTGCATGGGTTTGCCGATTCGCCGCCTGGCGCTGGCGAGCAACGAGAACGATGTGCTCGACGAATTCTTTCGCACCGGCACGTACCGGGTTCGCGGCGCGGGCCAGACGCACGCGACCTCGAGCCCGTCGATGGACATCTCCAAAGCGTCGAATTTCGAGCGTTTCATCTTCGACCTTGTCGGGCGCGATGCGCAGCGCACGCGCGAACTCTTCGGCTCCGCACTGCCCCGGCGCGGCGAGTTTGCGCTTGAGCACGACGAATTCAAGCGTGTCGGTGACTTCGGCTTCGTCTCGGCATCGAGCACGCACGCCCAGCGCCTGGCGACGATTGCGCAGACCTGGAAGCGCAGCCGGGTGATGATCGATCCGCACACGGCCGACGGCCTCAAGGTCGGGCGCGAGTTCGCGCAAAGCGGCGTGCCGATGATCGTGCTGGAGACCGCGTTGCCGGCCAAATTCGCGGACACGATCCGCGAGGCGATCGGCATCGAGCCGCAGCGTCCGGCGGCGCTGCTCGGAATCGAACAGCTCCCCATGCGCTTCAAGGTCATGCCGGCGGACGCGCAGGCCGTGAAGCGCTACATCGCGCAGAATTGCCGACCATGAACGTGATCGGTTTCTGCGGCTTCTCGGGTTCGGGCAAGACCACGCTCGTGGAGCAGGTGATTGCGCATCTGCGCCTGGCAGGCAAGCGCGTCTCGGTCGTCAAACACGCGCACCATGCCTTTGACATCGACCACGAGGGCAAGGACTCCTGGCGCCACCGCCAGGCGGGCGCCTTTGAAGTGGTGATCGCATCCGACCGGCGTCTGGCGAAGATTCGCGAGTTCGAAGTGCGTGCCGCGCCCACCGTGCACCAGTTGATTGCCGAGCTCTATGCATGCGACTGGGTCCTGGTCGAAGGCTTCAAGCACGCTGACCTGTTGAAGGTGGAAGTCTGGCGCGCCGCGACAGGCAGACCGGCACAGTATCCCCATGACCCGTTCGTCGTCGCGATTTGCACCGACAGCGCTCAGCACCTGCCCGAGCCCACCGGATTGCCCGTGATCGATTTGAACGATGCCGACGCATTGACCCAGTTCCTGCTCGACACTGCCCCTCGCTATGTCTACCACCCACCCGTCACCGACGGCGCGGCCGATGCTCTCGTTGGAAGCCGCGCTGGCGCGGCTGTTGAGCTCGGTCCACGCGCTGCCGGCGACTGACACGCAAACCCTTTCCACGTTCGATGCGCTCGGCCGCGTGCTGGCGGCGCAGGTGCGCTCGAGCCTGGATGTACCGCCGGGCGACAACACGGCGATGGACGGTTATGCCTTGCGCTGCGCCGACCTGGTTGCGGCGGCAGGGGTTCTGCCGGTGAGCCAGCGCATTCCTGCCGGCAGCGTGCCCGCGCCCCTCTTGCCGGGCACGGCAGCGCGCATCTTCACGGGTGGGCAGATCCCGCCAGGCGCCGACGCCGTCGTCATGCAGGAGCAGTGCCGCACCGAAGGCGACGTGGTGCATGTCGGCGCGAGCCCGACACCCGGCGCGTGGATCCGCCGCCGCGGTGAAGACGTGCGCCAGGGCGACGTCGTGCTGCCGGTGGGCACGCGCCTGACACCGCACGCGATGGGCCTGGCAGCGAGCGTCGGCGCGGCAATGCTCACGGTCGCGCGCCGGCCGCGCATCGCGCTGTTCTCGACCGGCGACGAACTGATGATGCCGGGCGCAGCGCTCAAGCCCGGAGCGATCTACAACTCGAATCGCTACACCTTGCGCGGCCTGATCGAGGCGCTGGGCTGCGAGTGCAACGATCTGGGAATCGTTCCCGACAAGCTCGACGCCACGCGCGCCGCACTGCGCCGCGCCGCGCTCGACAGCGACGCCATCATCACCTCGGGCGGTGTTTCAGTCGGCGAAGAAGACCACCTGCGCCCAGCGGTGGCGCTGGAGGGCAGTCTCGACCTGTGGCAGATCGCGATCAAACCCGGCAAGCCTTTCGCTTTCGGGCAGGTGCGCCGCGGCGACGCTGCGGGCAGCACCCATTTCATCGGCTTGCCGGGCAATCCGGTCTCGAGCTGGTTGACCTTCCTGCTGCTCGTGCGCCCGCTGCTGCTGCGCCTGCAGGGTGCGACGCAGCTGGCGCCGAAAGCGCTGCAGATGCGCGCCGATTTCGACTGGCCGCGCCCCGACAAGCGCCGCGAGTTTCTGCGCGTGCGGCGCAACGCCGAGGGCGGCCTGGACCTGTTCGCGAACCAGAGCTCGGGCGTGCTCACGTCGACGGTGTGGGCCGATGCGCTCGTCGACAACCCGGGTTCGCAGGCGATTGCCCGCGGCGACCCGGTGCAGGCCCTGCTGATTTCGGAGCTGCTCGAATGAAAGTGACGGTGCGCTTTTTCGCCTCGCTGCGCGAAGCGCTGGGATCGGGTGAAACGCTCGACCTTGCCGCAGGCGCGACCGTGGGCGACCTGCGCGATGTATTGATGCAGCGCAGTGCCGGGCACGCCGACGCGTTGGGCCGCGATCGCGCGCTGCGCTGCGCGCTGAACCAGATTCTCTGCAATGAGTCGACGCCATTGCCCGACGCCTGCGAAGTCGCGTTCTTTCCGCCGGTGACCGGAGGCTGAGATGGCGGGCGAGCCGCGCGTCGTGATCCAGCAGGCCGACTTTGACTTGAGCGAAGTCGTGGCCCGGCTGCGCGCGCATGACGCCGGCGTCGGCGCGGTGGTCAGCTTCGTCGGCACGGTGCGTGACCGCAATGACAACAGCGGCCGCAACGTCATCAGCGCGATGGAACTCGAGCACTACCCGGGAATGACGGAACGAGCCATCGAGGCCATGATCGATGTCGCCTTCAGTCGCTTCGAGATTCGTGCGGCACGGGTCATTCACCGCGTCGGCAGGCTGCAGCCGCTGGACCAGATCGTGCTCGTGGCCGTGACCTCGGGCCACCGCGGGCAGGCCTTCCAGGCCTGCGAATTCCTGATCGACTACCTGAAGACCCAGGCGCCGTTCTGGAAGAAGGAAACCACGCCGCAGGGTGCGCGCTGGGTCGACGCGCGGGTCAGCGATGACGCGGCCTTGCAGCGCTGGGGCATTCCGGCGAGCAACGCTGCACCGCGATGAACGAATCATGAGCCCACGCCCGGCCGTTCCGAAGGGGGCTCGCACCGCAGTGCGAAGCACGGAGGTTACCCGGTGAGCGCCCTGGGGCCACTGGCGCAGGCGATCGCGGTCGGCGCGGGTGCGGCCATCGGCGGCCTGCTGCGCTGGGGCACGGGGCTGTGGCTGAATGCCCGCTGGGCCGGCTTTCCATTGGGAACGCTGGCCGTGAATTGTGTCGGCGGCGCCTGCATCGGTGTCGCCTTCGCCTGGTTCGAGCGCCGGCCCGACGAACTGTGGCGCGCTCTGTGGGTCACTGGCGTGCTTGGTGGCTTCACCACCTTTTCCGCGTTCTCGGTCGAATCGTTGCAGTTGCTGCAGCGCGGGCTATGGGCAATGGCGGCGACACACAGCCTGGCCCATGTGCTGGGGGCGCTCGCGTGCGCAGCGCTGGGGTATCGCGCAGCCCAGTCGTTGCTGGCGTGAAGCGCCGTGAAGCGCTGCCTTGCCGCCGTGACGAATTGAGCAGAATCAACGCATGCACGGCGGCGTGCGGCAATCACGACTTGAATTTTTCCGTGCCTCCCCAACCTCCATGGCCAACAGAGGGTTATCCATGCGACTCGACAAGCTCACGACCCAGTTCCAGCAGGCCCTGGCCGACGCCCAAAGCCTGGCCTCGGCGCGCGACAACCCGTACCTTGAGCCGGTTCATGTGCTGGCGGCGATGCTGGCGCAGGAAGACGGGCCCAAGGCCTTGCTCGCACGCGCCGGCGTGAATACCGGCCGGCTGCAGGCCGCCCTCGAAGCCGAAATCGGCAAACTGCCGCAGGTGCAGGGTGGCGAGGCGGTTCAGCCCGGGCGCGATCTCCAGGCGCTGCTCAACGCCACGGAGAAGGAGGCGA
>JAEMQF010000192.1 GCA_022758925.1 Burkholderiales bacterium
GATCCAGAGGCACGTTGCAGGCGCGTCGCGATTCGGCCTTGGCCGAAGTTGCTTTGTGCGATCACCGGCACGGCCTGTTGTGACGGCATCAGGCCATCGCCGCCCGCCGGTCACTCTGTTCGTCGCACCCAGGAATCAGGCGGCCAGCGGCGGCCGCCGGTCCTTCCATGGCTTGACGGCCTCGAGTTGCGCCGCCAGGCGGAAGATCGTCGCCTCGTCGCCGAATGGCGCCACGAGCTGCACGCCCACCGGCAGGCCCTCCTTCGTCCAGTGAAGCGGCACGCTGGCGGCCGGATTGCCGGACGCGTTGAACAGCGACGTGAATCCGATCGAGCGGTTGACGGCTGTCAGGTAGGCGTCGGTATCACGGGTCGACAACGACAGAACACCCAGCGGCCAGGGCGGCGCGCACATGGTCGGCGTGAGCAGGATGTCGTGGTCGGTGAAGAAGCGGGCGACGATGCGGCCCACGGCGTGAATCGTCGTGATCGACCGCGCATAGTCGGCCGCGCTGTGCTTTTGGCCTAGCTCTGCCGTCGACCAGACCAGCGGTTCGACGTCCGTCGCTTCCAGTGGCTTGCCGACGACCTTGGCGCGCGCCTGCAGCGTGGCCAGCACGTTCGCGCAGATCAGAATGTAGGTGGCTTCCCGGAAAGGCGGCCAGTCGAATTCGGGCCGGGCGATGGTCACGCGGTGCCCGAGGCTCTCGCATAGTTTCGCCGCGTCCTCGGCCGCTTGCCGGCACTCGGCAGCAACCGGCTCGCCGTTCCATGGCGTTGTACAGAGCGCAATGCGCAGCTTGCCCGGGTCGCGTCCGACCTCGTCCAGGAAGCGTCCGGTCCGCGGCGGCGCCGAATAGGGGTCGCCGATGTCGGGGCCGGCGCTGGCGTCCAGCAGAGCGGCGCTGTCGCGCACGCTGATGCTGACGCAGTGGCCGACCGATTGGCCGCCCCAGCCCTCTCCGACGTCGGGGCCGGAGGGAGTGCGTGCCCGGGTGACCTTGAGGCCAAACAGACCGCAGGCCGAGGCCGGGATGCGGATTGATCCGCCGCCATCGGTCGCGTGTGCCATCGGCAGGATCCGCGCCGCCACCGCTGCCGCCGAACCGCCGGACGACCCACCGGCGCTGTAGTCGAGATTCCACGGATTGCGACAGGGCCCGAACATCACGGGTTCGGTCGATGGTGCCAGCCCCATTTCCGGAGAGGCTGATTTTCCGAAGGTGTTCAGGCCGGCGGCACGATAGCGGGCCACGATCGTGCTGTCGTGATCGGCAACGAAGTCGGCGTAGAGCTTGCCGGACCCCGTCGTGCGCGTGCCAGTCATCTGTGCCCCAAGATCCTTGAGCAGGAACGGCACGCCGGCCAGCGGGCCTTTCGGCAAGCCGGCGTGCGCAGCGGACCGCGCATGCTCATAGAGCGGCACCGTGATGGCGTTGATCCTGGGGTTGAGGCGCTGCGCGCGCCCGATTGCCTCTTCGAGCAATTCGGTGGCGGTGACCTTGCCGCCAGCGACCAGCAATGCCAGCCCCACCGCATCGAATTTGTCGTAGTCCGCAAAGCCAATCATGATGTCACCTTGGTGCACGACCTCACCCAATCGCGGACCGAGTCTATTCCAGACGCGGACCACGGACTTGGACCGGTTGCAGCGCCTGCCTCAGGTGCCACCCGAAGCGGCGGAATGAACCGCGGCCGTCGGACCAGCGCCGCTGCCGCTCGCGCCTGCTTGCCCTGGCTCGCGAAGATGCGGCACAGTACACCTGCCCGATGCGTACGATCCACCCAGTTTCCCGAACCGCAGCCGCGATGCTTTTCACCAGCCCTTGGCCCGATGTCGCTATCCCGGACCTGCCGTTCAGCGATTTCCTGTTCGCCGATGTTTCGTCATGGGCCGACCGGCCGGCGTTCATCGACGGGCCGAGCGGTCGCACCTTGAGCCACGGTCAGGTGCACGCGCTGTCGCGCCAGGTTGCCGGCGCGCTCGCCCAGCGCGGGTTGCGCAAGGGCGACGTTTTTGCCATCGTCAGTCCGAATCTGCCCGAATACGCGGTCGCGTTCCACGGCGTGGCGATGGCCGGTGGCGTCGTGACCACTGCAAGTCCGCTCGCCAGCGTTGACGAGCTCGTGAGCCAGCTCACCGACTCGAAGGCGCGCTGGCTGCTCACCGTTCCCGCGTTGATCGACAACGCGCGCGCGGCGGCGGGGCGCTCACAAGGAAACGCACGGCCGCCCGAAGTTTCCTTGACCCCCTCGGGGGGCGGGCTGGACGCAGCCCGGCCCTGGGGGCGCTCTCAAATCGAAGAGATCTTCGTCTTCGGCGACGCCGCGGGCGCCACGTCATTCGCCGAACTGCTGCGCAGCGACGCCACGCTGCCCGAGATAGCCATCGACCCGGCCAATGACCTGCTGTGCCTGCCCTATTCGAGCGGAACCACCGGCCGCGCCAAGGGTGTGATGCTGACGCACCGCAATGCGGTCGCGATGCTGTCGCAGCTCGCGCCGCTGGCCACCGACCTCACCGGCCGCAGCGCAATCGCGGTGCTGCCGTTCTATCACGCGTATGGCATGCAGATCCAGATGAACGGCACGCTGCACCGCGGCACGACGACGGTGACGATGCCGCGTTGGGATCTCGAACAATTCCTCGCACTGATCCAGCAGTACCGCATCACCACGCTGATCCTGGTGCCGCCGATCGTGCTCGCTCTGGCAAGACACCCGCGCGTCGCCGACTTCGACTTGTCGTCGGTCGAGGTCATCGGATCGGGCGCGGCGCCGCTCGGTGCGGACCTGCAGCGCGCCGCGAGCGAGCGCGTTGCGCCGGTGCGCCAGGGTTACGGCATGACCGAGACTTCGGTCGGCGTGTCGGGCTGGCCGCAGGACGGTGCCGGCATGGTCGACGGTGCGGTCGGCTACCTGCTGCCCAACGTGCAGGCGCGCATCGTCGATGTCGACAGCGGCGCCGATCTCGAGCCCGGCGCGCGCGGTGAACTTCTGGTTCGCGGACCGAACGTCATGCGTGGCTACCTCAACGCACGCGAGGCGACCGACGCGATGCTCGACGCTGAAGGCTGGCTGCACACCGGTGATGTGGCCCGGTTCGACGCGCAGGGCCGCCTGTTCATCGTCGACCGGCTCAAGGAGCTGATCAAGGTCAAGGGTTACCAGGTCGCGCCGGCGCATCTCGAAGCCCTGTTGCTCTCGCATCCGGCAGTGGCCGACGCAGCCGTGATCGGCATTCCCGACGACGAAGCCGGCGAGCGCCCGAAGGCCTTTGTGGTGCAGCGCGGCGAGGTGAGCGCGCAGGCGCTGATCGACCATGTCGCGACCCAGGTCGCACCCTACGAACGGCTGCGGGCGATCGAGTTCATTGAAGCAATTCCAAAGTCGCCGTCAGGCAAGATCCTGCGCCGCATGCTGCGCGAGCGCGCCGCCTTGCCCAGCGCAGGAAGCAAAGCATGAGGTGGCTGCGGCAGCGGCGGGTCGCGCCGCTGCCTCACGCGGGCGGGGCGTCGGCCGCGCCGGGTGCGGCAGCGCCAGCCTGGCCTTGAAGTTCAGCCAGGGCGGCGGCACGAATCTCGCGCTTGAGGATCTTGCCCGAGGGCGTGCGCGGCAGCGCCGTGCTGACGCGGCGGATGTAGCGCGGCAGCTCGAAGCGCGCCAGGTGGGCGGACAGGAACTCGCGCAGCGTAACGTCGTCCGGCGCGTCGCTGGCATAGATCGTGGCCCCGACCTCTTCGCCCAGGCGCTCATCGGGCACGGCATAGACTGCCGCCTCGTGCACCTGGGGGTGCATCAGCAACGCCGCTTCGACCAGCCCGCAGCCGATGTTTTCGCCGCCGCGGATGATCAGGTCCTTGATGCGGTCGACGATGAACAGGAAACCCTCGGCGTCGATGATCGCGACGTCGCCGCTGCGGAACCAGTCGCCGTCGAAGGCCTGGGCGTTGACCTCGGGGCGATTCCAGTAACCGGCAAAGACGCTCGTGCCACGCACCATCAACTCACCACGCTCGCCCGCCGGCAAGGTGCGGCCTTGTTCGTCCACGACCTTGATCTGCAGCACCTGTGAGCAGAGTCCGGAGCTGGCCGGTCGCGCCAGGTATTCCTCGCCGCCTATGCCCGTGCCGATGGCGTTGGTCTCGGTCATGCCCCAGCCGATGTTGGGCAGTGCCTGCGTGAAGCTGGCGCGGATCTGGCGCACCTGCTCGGGCGGACGCGCGGCGCCGCCGCCGCCCACCGTCAACAGCGTGCTCAGGTCGTGGCGCTGCGACTGCGCCACGCGCACCAGGTCGCCGGTCATCGCCGACGGCGCGACAACGGAGGTCAGGCGCTCACGGTCGATCAGCGCGGCCGCGGCGTGGGGGTCCCAGCGGTACATGCTGACCAGGCGACGCTGCAGGCGAAAGCTGACGAGAAATGACGCATGCAAGCCGGTGACGTGGAACAGCGGCACCGCCAGCAGCGTGCCGGGCTGCTCGACAGGCGGCGTCGCCTCGATGCCGGCGACGGCATCGCCGATACCACGGTCGAGCTCCCACGACAGCAGCGCGGACAGGATGTTGCGGTGCGACGAGGGCACGCCCTTCGGGTGGCCGGTGGAGCCCGAGGTGTAGAGCATCGTGGCCAGGTCGTCGGGGGCGATGGCCGCCGGCGGCATCGGCACATCGCCGGCGGCGGCGGTCAGGTCCTCGAGGTGGCGCCAACGGGGCAGGGTGCCCGCTGCGGCGGCGGGCGGCGCAGCGGCGGCGCGCACCGCCAGCACCTGCAGCGCGGCCGGCAGCGCCGTGCACTGGGCCAGGCGATCGAGCCGCTCGGGGTCGGCAAGCAGCCACTTGGCGCCGCTGTCGAGCAGGGCATGGGTCAGTTCTTCGGCCTGCCAGTGCGCATTCAGGGCCACGGCGATGGCGCCGATGGACGTGATGGCCATGAACGCCAGCATCCATTCGGGGTAGTTGCGCATCGAGATCGCGACGCGGTCACCATGTTGCACGCCGCATTCGTGCACCAACGCATGACCGATGCGCGACGCCGCCTGCCAGGCCTGCGCAAAGGTGAACCGCTCATCCTCGTAGCTCAGGAACGGCAGGTCCGAGGCGGTGGCTTCGAACAGCGCGCGCAGCGAGAGCGGCGCGTTCTTGAACACCCGCAAGCGGCGCCCGTCGATGACCGCGTCGACCAGCTCATAGGGCTGCCCGGCGCCGGTGAGGGCCTCGATGGCCTGGGCTCGTGTCATCGGTGTCATGGTGGCGGCCGGTGGGCGCAGCGCGGGTCGGATGGCGCCGTGGAGTCAGCAAAGGTTGGTACCACGGATGGGCAGGAGTAGTGTCGGCGCTCAGCGCCCCTTGAAGACCGGCTCGCGCTTTTCGACGAAGGCGCGCGTGGCCTCGCGGTGGTCTTCGGTCTGGCCGCAGTGGATTTGATGCGTGGCCTCCAGGTCCAGGCAGTCGTCGATGTCGCCGGCGATTGCGCGATTCAGGTTTTCCTTCATGTAGCGGTAAGCCACCGTCGGCCCGGCGGCGAGTCGAGCGGCGATCTCGCGCGTCTTGGCAGCCAACTCATCGGGCGCGCACACCCAGTTCGTCAGGCCCAGCCGCAAGGCCTCGTCCGCGGCCACGCGGTCGGACAGGAAATACAACTCGCGTGCCTTGGCCGCGCCCACGAGTTGCGTGATGAAGTAGCTGCCGCCGTAGTCGCCCGGGAAGCCGACGCGGGCGAAGGCGGTGGTGAGGAACGCGTTGCTGGCCATGATGCGCAGGTCGCAAGCCAGCGCCAGCGCCAGGCCGGCACCGGCCGCGGCACCCGGCAGGGCGGCCAGGGTCGGCTTGGGCATCTTGAACAGCTTGCCGGCGGTGGCGCGCTGGTTCGCGCGCTGGCGGTGGATCGCCTGGTCGATCGTCAACTCGCCGACCGTGCCGTCACCGCGCGCGGCCATGCCTTTGACATCGCCGCCGGCACAAAAGCCGTTGCCGGCCCCGGTGAGAACGACGCACCGCACCGCCGGGTTGAACTCCGCCGCCGCCAGTTGCTCCTGCAAGGCCTGGTTCATCGGAAAGGACATCGCGTTGCGCGCATCGGGTCGGTTCAGCGTCAGCGTGAGCACGCCGCTGTCCAGCGTGGCCAGCAGATCAGTGGTGCCGGTGTCGAGGGTCGTCGCGGTCATGGTGGGAGGATTCCTGTCGGGTTGAGAAGGGCAGATGGACGGAGGTCGAATCGGGACGAAAGGGCGGTCAATCACCGATGACTGAAGCTGGCGCTGGACACCACGGTGCGATCTTGAACCAGGCCTTCGAAGACCGCGCGGCCGGGTCCGTCGTGCCAGACGAGCAGCCGCAGCGTGTCGCCTGGAAACACCGGCGACGCGAAGCGCAGCCTGAGCGCCGAGAAGCGTGCGGCGTCGCCGTCGCACAGGGCGCCCAACAAGAGCTGGGCGCAATGGCC
>JAEMQF010000190.1 GCA_022758925.1 Burkholderiales bacterium
CGCTGCAGCGCAAGATTGAAATCGATCAATCGCAGCTTCAGACCCATTCGGCGCGATCCGTGCTGGCCGAAACACGCCCAATCTCACTCGACTTTCGCGATGCGAACTTGCGCACGGTGCTCGACGCGGTGTCGCGCAACAGCGGCATCAATTTCATCCTCGACCGCGACATTCGGCCAGATACGCGCGTGACAGTCTTCCTGCGCCAGTCTCGCGTCGAAGACGCGCTTGACCTCATCGTCGGCACCAACCAACTGGCCAAGAAAGTCATCGACGCAAGGACTGTGGCTGTCTACCCGAACACGCCCGACAAGCAACGCGAATACCAGGAACAGGTGGTGCGCGTGTTTTACCTTGCAAGCGCCGACGTCAAGGGGGCGTCGGCTTTCCTGCGGGCCATGCTGAAGATCCGCGAACCCTTTGTCGATGAACGAAGCAACATGCTGGCTCTTCGCGACTCACCAGAGAACATCCAACTGGCGGCGCGCCTCATCGCCATATATGACTCGGGAGAGCCGGAAGTTCTGCTCGAGGTGGAAGTGCTTGAAGTCAGCAGTTCCAGGCTGACCGAACTCGGCATCAAGTACCCAGACACCATTGCGCTCGTTCCATTGCCGCCTGCGGGTTCAAGCGGGCTGACCTTGGGCAACCTCGAAACGCTGAACAAAGACCGCGTGGCGGTGGGCGTAACGGGGCTGTTGATCAACCTGAAGCGGCAGGTTGGTGACTACAGCACCTTGGCCAATCCGCGCATCCGTGCGCGAAACAAGGAAAAGGCCAGGATCATGATCGGCGACAAAGTTCCGGTGATCACCACCACCACCGCCATAGGCGGATTTGTTTCTGACAGCGTGAACTATCTTGACGTCGGTCTGAAGCTGGAGGTGGAGCCGACGGTGTATGCCGATGATGAAGTGGCGATCAAGATATCGCTTGAAGTGAGTTCCCTGGGCAGCGCGGTCAAGACCACCTCCGGCGCCTTGGCGTACCAGATCGGCACGCGCAATGCTTCAACCCAGCTTCGGCTGCGCGACGGCGAGACGCAGCTGCTTGCCGGGCTGATCGGCAAGGATGAACGCTCCAGTTCCAATCGCGTGCCTGGCCTGGGTGACTTGCCGATCCTGGGGCGCCTGTTTTCGAGCGATCTGGACACATCGCAGCGCACGGAACTGCTCCTGGCCATCACGCCCCGCATCTTGCGCAACATTCGACGCCCCGACGCCAATGAGAGTGAATTGTGGGTTGGCACAGATGCATTGCCACGCTTGCGTTTGCCGATGGCACGTGCGGCGCAAGCGGCCAGTTTGCCAGAAGGCCAAACCGCGATTGCGGCGGCAGCGGCCGCTGCTAGCTTGCCGGAAGACGTGGGTGCTGTGCCAAGACCGAACCTCGTCATGAAGTGGGTCGGCCCGAGCGAAGCCCGTGTGGGTGAGACACTTGATCTGAGTCTCGCGGTTACGGAAGCTCGCGCGCTGCGCGGCTTGACTATGGACTTTGCCTACGTCCGTGAACGATTGGAATTGATTGAGGTGATCGAAGGCGACTTCTTTCGTCGCGATGGTGCGGCCACGAGTTTCTCCAAGACGCCAGACCCGGCAAATGGCATCGTTCGGGCCGGTGTGCTGCGCAATCAGATCCAGCCCGCATCGGGTGAGGGCACGGTCTTGACGCTGCGGTTCAAGGTGCTCTCCGTTGGGGATGCCGCTGTCCGACTCGACGGCACCAGGCCGGTCTCACTGGATGTCGTCCCGGCTCGAGTGGCCCCACTGGCGCCGCAGGCGATCGTGCTGCGCCAATGAAGTCTGCGTGATGCGACGCCGCGGGTATACGCTTGTGGAACTGCTGGTGGTGCTTGCGGTGCTGGGGCTGCTCGCGTCGATGGCGATGCCACTGGCAGAGGTGACGGTGCAGCGAGAAAAGGAGCGTGAGTTGAAGCGTGCGCTGTGGGAAATTCGCGATGCGATTGACGACTGGCACCGCGCCCGCGAGCAAGGTGTGATTGCAGGCATGGCCGGAATCCCGCCGTATCCACCCAATCTGCAGGCGCTCGTGCTGAGCGAGTCTGGGCCCCAAGTATTTCAAGGAGGGCGCGTCCAGCGTTTCTTGCGTCGTATTCCGCGAGACCCTTTTTCGGAGCCCTCGATCCCCGCCGAACTCAGCTGGGGCCTGCGAAGCTACTTGTCGAGTGCCGATGAACCTCGGGAGGGTGCAGATGTCTTCGACGTTTACAGCCGCAGCGGCGGTGTGGGACTGAATGGCGTTCCGTTAAGGCAGTGGTGACAAGATGCGCCGACCGCATGTTCGGGCCTTGGGCTTCACCGTGATCGAGTTGCTGGTGGTATTGGCCGCGATCGGCCTGCTGCTTGCCGTGGCGGCACCGCGCTACTCGCAGCACGTTGATCAAGCTCGCGAAGTGGCATTGAAGCAGGACCTTCGGGCGCTTCGCGATGCCATCGACAAGTTCTACGCTGACCAGGCACGCTACCCTGCGACCCTGGATGAACTCGTTGTCAAACGCTACTTGCGCGGTCTGCCCGTCGACCCGATCACGGAACGCACTGACAGCTGGCTGATCTTGGCGCCAACCGGCCAGGCATCCGGTGCGATCTTTGACATTCGCAGTGGCGCCAAGGGTACCGCGCGTGACGGGAGTGCGTATGCAACATGGTGATCCTGCTCCGGCAAAGGGGTACACCTTGGTGGCGGTGCTTGTGCTTCTGGCGATCGTGGCCCTGGGCCTGGCAGCAGTGGGGCCGATATGGTCTCAGGAGGCGCAGAGAGAGAGAGAAAGAGAACTGATCAGGATTGGAAAAACGTATGCGAGTGCGCTCAGCAGCTATCGGGCCGCGTCTCCCGGGAGCCTGAAGCAGTTTCCCGCCAGTCTGGAAGAGTTGTTGCTTGATACGCGTTTTTTCGGGGCGATGCACCACATGCGCAAGCTTTACGGCGACCCCGTCAATCCAACCAAGCCGTGGGGATTGATCTTGGACGAGACCGGACGAATCGTGGGAGTTCACAGTTTGAGTGAAGAGATGCCGCTCGCTGACAGGTTGGGCCAGACGCTGGTACCTGTGCAAGCCAGCGTCAGGCGCTACTCCGAACTGAAGTTCATTGCAAAGTCCAATTCATGAAGCCACAGACCGGGTTCACGCTGCTGGAACTGCTCGTGGTGATTCTGATCATCGGCTTGCTCACGGGCATCGTCGGCCCACGGTTCCTGGGCCAGATTGCGCGCTCCGAAGTAACGGCGGCGAAGGCACAGATCGATGCCTTCGACAAGGCGCTGCAATCGTATCGAATCGACATGGGGCGTTTCCCAACCGATGGCGAGGGCCTGCGCGCGTTGGTCGTGGCTCCGGGTAGTGATCCACGTTGGCGTGGACCGTATCTGAAAGACAGCGTGCCCTTGGACCCCTGGGGCGCGCCGTACACATACCGAGCGCAAAGCACGAGGGGCAAAGACTTTGACCTGTCGAGCTTCGGCCGAGATCGCGCCGCCGGCGGCAGTGGCGATGACGCGGACATCACCAATTGAGCGCCATGCAGTTTCAGGTGCGATGGTTCGACGCCGCTTCCACCTTGGTTCGGGAAGAAACGCACGAAGCAAAGACTCGCGAAGAACTGGTCACGCGTTTGCAGGCACAGGGGGCGGTGGTGTTGTCGGTGCAGCGCGTGTCAACTGCCGTTCAATGGCCATGGCAGCAAATCGCGACGCCGTCGCTGGACGTCGCCTGGTGGTGTCGTGAGCTGCGCACCTTGCTGGCAGCCGGCATGACTGTGGTGGAAGCGCTGGAGACGTTGCACGCCCAACCCTTGGGAGCATCACGCGAGAAGGTGCACGCGGCACTGGTCAGCCACCTGCGCAGCGGCCGCGCGTTGTCGGTGGCGATGCAGGAAGTGGGTTGCTTTCCTGGCGTCCTGGTTGCTAGCGTGAAGGCAAGTGAGCGCACCAGCGCGCTCGTCGAGGCTCTGGACGACTACCTGAAACACCATGAGATGCTCGACAAACTTCGCAAACAACTGGTGAGCGCGGCGATTTACCCGGCACTGGTGATCACCTTGGGCGGCGCGATCGTCATTTTTCTATTGTTGTTCGTGATTCCGCGTTTCTCGCGGATGTATGCCGACCTGCATGGCCCGGTGAGCCTTGCGACCCGAACACTCGTGTACGCGAGCAGGGTGTTGGCCGAGCATTCGGCGGTTGTTGCTATCTGTGCCGCGCTGATGGCAGCGATGGTCGTCGCAGCCTGGCGCACGGGGATGCTGACGCGCACCGCCGTGATGTTGGTGGAATGGGTGCCGGCGATGCGACAACGCGCCGACGAATTTCGACTTGCCAAGCTCTACCAATCGTTGGCGCTGATGTTCAAGGGGGGCTATCCGCTGGACGAAGCCTTGTCTCACTGCGTGGCCTTGGGCCTTGGGCCCCGCATGACGGCGGGCATAGGCCGGGCGCAAGAGGCGCTTGCGCGCGGCCAGCGGGTGTCAACCGCCTTGGGTGGCGCCGGGCTGACCGATAGCGTGTCGCAGCGCCTGCTTGCGGTGGGTGAGCGCACCGGCAATTTTGATCGCGTGCTGCAGACCATTGCCGAACGACACGGCGCCAACTTCACGACCTTCATCGAGCGCGCCACGCGGCTGGTCGAGCCGGTGCTGCTTCTGACGGTGGCTTTGGCGGTCGGCGGCATCGTCGTGATGATGTACATGCCGATTTTCGACATCGCATCGAGCGTGCGTTGAGAATCGTGCCACCATGCAGGACTTTCGTGTTGCCCTTCAATCTGCCCGGACGCTGCACGCCTCGGGAGCAGGCTCGGTGCTGGACATCTTGTTGCGTTCTTCGGGCCTCGCGCAGAATGAGCTGATCGAGGCATTGCGCGACAAGGGCGGCGTGATGGCCCTGGTTGATGCGGTTGGAGTGGCAGCCGATTTTTCCATGCTTCAGCTGGACCTCGCGCAAAAGCTGGGCTGCGTGCCTATCACGCTGCACGGCGAAGCCAAGTTGCACTTGGCCATGGCCGATCCATGGAACGACGACTTGGTGCGCCGGGCCAGCGCCGCCCTGGGCGTGATGCCCCCACTCGTTGCCGTACCCGCCACCCTGCTTGAGCGGTGGCTGGGGCAGAGCGTGCAAGGCTTGGCGCGAGGGCCGGCGGCGCAGCCGCGCGCTACGCCGGTGGGCGGGCCGGTTGTTGATTTCGTCGACGCCGCTGTACGCACCGCGTTCACGAACGGAGCGAGCGACGTGCATTTCGAATGCGACCGTACGGGCGTGACGGTCAAGCTGCGCCAAGACGGTGTGATGGTGCGCTTTGCTCGAATGGACGACGCGCGGCGAGCCGAGGAGGTGATCTCGCGCATCAAGGTGTTGGCGCAGTTGGACATCACGGAACGGCGCACGCCGCAGGACGGCCGGTTTCGTTTCGACCTGGGTGCTGAAAGTGTCGACCTTCGCGTGTCGATCATGCCCAGCGTGTTTGGCGAGGATGCGGTTTTGCGGCTGCTCGACAAGGCACAACTGCGTTCACGCAAGGAGGCGGTGTCGCTGGACATGCTCGGTTTTGACGCCCGCAGCGCCAGGGCGATTCGCGAGCTGGCCGAGCTGCCGCACGGCATGCTGCTGGTGACCGGACCCACCGGCAGCGGCAAGACGACGACGGTTTATGCGACGCTGGTCGAAATCAACACCGGTTTGGAAAAGATCATCACGATCGAAGACCCGGTGGAGTACGAGTTGCCGGGCGTCCTGCAAATCCCGGTGAACGAACGCAAGGGGCTCACCTTCGCCAAGGGGTTGAGATCAATCCTGCGGCATGACCCGGATCGAATTCTGGTGGGTGAAATTCGGGATGCCGAGACCGCCGAGATCGCGGTGCAGTCGGCGCTCACTGGTCACCAGGTGTTCACCACCGTTCACGCGAACAGCATTTTCGACGTGACGGGGCGCTTCCGCCATTTTGGTCTGGACATGTTCGGCTTCATGGCTTCGTTGAATGGCGTGGTGGTGCAGCGCCTGGTCCGCCGCCTTTGTTCACAATGTGCGGAACAGCGTGTGCCCAGCGAACGTGAGTCGATTTGGCTGGCCGGCATGGGGCTTAACGTGGATCAGGTGCCAGTTGCGCGAGGCTGCAACGCATGTCAGGGCAGCGGGTACCGTGGCCGCTCAGTGCTGGCCGAAGTGCACACGATGGACGATCACTTTCGCGACTTGGTGATTGCCAACAGCACCGTATCCTCTTTGCGCGAACATGTCGCTTCTGCCGGCCTGCAGACCCTCATGGTTCAGGGTGGACACATGGTGGTCAACCGAGCGACCACGACCGAGGAGATCAAGCGTGTGGTGGGTTGGCAGTAGCGTCACGGACGTCTACCTGGGCACCCGCATGGCGGCGCTGTGCCAGCCTGGCCGCAGACCTCTGTCCGAGGCCGTGCCCGATTTCGGGCAGGCCGTCGTCGTTGCCCAGCGCTGGTTGGAGCGAGAGGCGCCTCGTACCCGCGTGCGCGTGTGGCTGAGTGGCGGCCTGTGCCGGCCATTTCTGGTCGAACCCTTGCCGGGGGTTCGCAATGCGCAAGAGGCGGAGACGGCGGTTGCGGCTTTGGCTCCGCAGCGCACGGGGCTAGAAGGTACCTGTACCGTCTGGCTTGAGGGCAAACATGCAGGCCTTCAGCGGGTGGCTGCAGCCGTTTCGAGCGGAACGTTAGAGCAAATACTCGCGGCCTTTCGTGGTGCCGGACGGCGAGTTGCGTCGATACGCCCGTGGTGGGCGAGCGCACTGCACAGTGTTCTCATGAACCGTGACCAAACTCCCTCAGCATTGGGTGTGCTGGATTGCGATTCGGTCACTTTGCTGATGGGAACCGGTGGCGAATTCGAAATGGCGATGAGCCTCGCGCCCATCGTCGATGTCGACAGTGCGCGCTCCGCCTTGCGGCGCGCAATGATGGGTTCGAAGGCCCAACCTGCCAGTGGCGCAGTGGTGCGGCTTTCCATCGACGCGGGTGTGATGGGTGCAGGCAAAGGGGACATTGCGTTCGGCCACACCATCGAGGGTGTGTGATGCGGCCACTGCGTGTCGAGTTTGCTCCGAAGCCAAGTGCCAGCTCTTGGTTGTGGGTCGGCATTGGCGTCGCCACGCTGGTGGTGGCTGCGGTTCAGGCCTGGCACCTGAAGGATCTGCAAACTCAACACCGCGCTGTGGCCGAAGAGGCGAATCAACTGTCATCCCAACTGCAGGCCAGATCCGTAGCGCCTGCGGTTCCAGACTCTCAATCGAATTCCATTCCCGCATACGCCGAGGACGCCCGGGCCGTCGCACGGATGGCTGCGTTCGACATTGATTCGCTGCTCTCAGAGATCGAGGCAGTTCGCATCTCTGGCGTTCGTGTGCTTTCAGTGGAGCTATCGGCACAAGAGCGAGTGGTTCGGGTTGAGTTGGAGCTGAACGAGCCCTCGTTGTCGCTGCGATACCTGGAGGCGATCAACGTGAGCGAACCTCACCCGCGATGGCAACTGGTCAGGTCTGAAACCACGACTGGAGCAGCGCTTACTTCGGCAATGATTCAGAGGCGTTTGGAACCGACAGGGCGCTGAGTTTTCGGGCGCGCTGCGCCAGCAAACTCATTCTGCCCCGATAGAAATGCCAATCGGGCAAGCGTCTAAGGAAGGTCTGCAAAAGTCCCGAGCAAGTATGAGTGCTCGGGGCAGATCAATTTTCAGTATCCGTTCGCGTCGCTGAATCCGCGCATGCGGGTGCTCGATATTCTTCAGGAACGGCAGGCCGCGCTGCTGCCGGGCCTGAGCGCAAGCGCTCGGCGCGCCAGCATCGACAAGCTGATCGATCAGGTGGGCCTGCGCAAGGATTCGCTGGAACGCTACCCGCATGAATTCTCCGGCGGTCAGCGCCAGCGCATCGCGATCGCACGGGCGCTTGCGGTCGAGCCCGAGCTGATCATCTGCAACGAGCCCACCTCTGCGCTCGACGTCTCGGTGCAGGCGCAAATCCTGAACCTGCTGCGCGACCTGCAGCGCGAGCTCGGCGTGTCGTACCTGTTCATCACGCACAACATCGGCGTCGTCGAGTACATCGCCGA